>NZ_JARWKS010000009.1:0-189415 GCF_029846405.1 Cobetia sp. 29-18-1 | reverse complement strand
GATCCGAGCTTAGACGACCCGTCAGGTGGTCCAAAGGATGGGGTCCACTTCACATACCCGCTTGTTGATCATTGATGAGTTCCACTCACTGTTAACCGGTGGTGCCGTCAAGCAGCGCGAAACGATGAATGCCATTAAGCTCCTATGCAATGAGTTAATGATTCCCATCGTTGGTGTGGGTACGCAGGATGCTGTGCGTGTACTGCATTCAGATCCGCAGCATGCGAGTCGCTTTGATGTGGTTGCATTACCGAAGTGGGAGCTCAATCAGGAGTTTCAGAAGCTGCTCGCTGGCTTTGAGAAGATATTACCGCTCAAACATCCTTCCCAACTGCATGAGCCACAATTGGCGACCCAGCTTCACGCGATCTCTGGCGGCAATTTTGGCGACCTGCACCGGCTGCTGATTGAGTGTGCCAATGCCGCTATTTTGTCCGGGGCTGAACGTATCGATGAGAAAATTATTCAGAGTAAATCATGGGTGCGACCTACCCGTGGCATTAGGGAGGTGATGCTGTAATGCCTTGGGCGCTGAGTGTGCCTCTGTTGCCTGAAGAGTCGCTTTCTTCATGGCTGGTACGGGCGGCGTTGAGACAGGGGTGTGATCCTTTGTCGCTCACCGGGGCTATCTGGCCAACATGGCGTATATGGACAAGGGATATTGATAGGGAAATTCCCCTCGTAAGAATGCGCCCATTAGTCAATGCATCGGGGATATCGTCCGCTGAGTTTCAGAAAGCTGGGATGCGGGACGATTGTGAGAAAGTGGCCGGTTACTCATTACCGGAAACGCGGACTTGGCCCTGGTTGTTAGCCCTTGGTAGCCGAAATCGAACTCGCCATGGAGGACAACAGATTTGTGCATTGTGTTTGGCAGAGGACTCAGCCCCCTACTTGCGCCGACACTGGCGATTCGCTTGGCACACTGGGTGCCGCTTTCATGGGGTGCAACTGATAGATGAGTGCCCGGTATGCAAGGCCCCTATAGAGCCTCATCGCCTGTCAGCAGAAGATCAACATTTAGCTCAGTGCAGCCGGTGTTATAACGATTTTAGAAAGGCGGTATGCACGTCGCCTTTACCAGAAGCGTTCAGTTTCCAAGTGATGGCTGATCGTGCTTTAACAAGAAGCAACGTGACGTTTAGGGAGGCCCCTATCGCACCCGCCGATTGGTTTTCTATGGTGACTTTCTTTGTTGGCGTTGTTCGGCGTGCAAGTCGGCGGCCTGCGTCACCCCTCGCAGATGCGCTTCTAACATTGGGCATTTCGATTACGGATAGCCGAATGCCTGTGTCTGGGTTGGCGTTTGAGCTTCTGCCTGTCAACGAGCGTTGTGCTTTATTAGCGGCGGTGGAGCGTTTGCTAAGTATAGGCCTTGAAGAAACGTTTAGCGCTCTGGTCGCTTGTAATGTCAAAACGAGTGCGCTTCATGATTCCCGAAAGTCACCCCCCGTTATATTGTTGCCGTTGTTATCACGGTTATCTCATCACCCTCATGGGCCGCATCGCCGCCGTGCTCTACCGGCTCATCGCCCCATGTCGGAACGCGCAGTGAGAGCCTCATGGGCGCGTTTAAAACGGAGAATGAAAGCGGAGCCAACCTCTTGAAGCAACACAAAACGGTAGACTGCGATGAGTGTGGTCGAGAAGTCTCCAAATTGTGGCGACGCCATAAGGGGCATGGTTACTGCTCAACTTGCTATGCTCGTGAGTTTAAGCAGCGGATGTGCCCACGATGTGGTGAGTTAGCTCGTTTGCCTAAGAATGACCCAGACGCCGTCTGTCGTCAGTGCGAAGTCGACAAACCGTGTGCACGATGTGGAAAAGCCAGTTCAGACTACAACATCGGCAAGGTCACTCCCTACGGCCCTGTCTGTATCGCCTGCGCTCCCTATTTCAGAGAGTCAGAGTCCTGCGAGGAGTGTGGGGAACCCTCTCAACGTCTTACCCGAGTGACGCGTATGGGGCATGATCATCGCTTATGTCCACGCTGTGCGACGGCAGATCACGGTACCTGTTCCGCGTGTCGTCGACATCGCTTATTGGTCATGACATCCAGCGGTGACGCATTGTGCAACGTCTGTTATGAGCAAGGGAAAATTGCCTGTCCATTGTGTGGCAATCCCATGCCAGCGGGTCGAGGCGATGCCTGTGAGCCCTGCTATTGGACGCGAACATGCCGTAAACGCATCACCATTGGCCAAGCCGGTATCACTACCCAAGCGTTAAGTGAGGCCTTTGGGGAATTTGGTGAATGGCTGATTCGTACCACAGGGCCGCATAAGGCTGCCCTCAAGATCAATCATTTCTTCTCGTTCTTCCTTGAGATCGACCAGGCATGGTCACGGATACCGAGCTATTCGGAGCTGCTTCATCACTTCGGGGCGGAGGGGTTGCGGCGTGTAAGACTTCTTATGCGATGGCTGCATGAAGAGCAAGGGGTAGAGCCGGATCACCAAGCAAAGAAGATCGACTCAGAGAAACGACGTATCAAAGCGTGTCTCAGGTCTATGCCGTCCGCTTCTTTATCAGAAAAAGCGCTGCATGCTTATTGGCAGCAATTAGAAACCCGTATAGAGGCGGGCAAAACGTCCCACACCTCCGCACGACTTGCACTAAGAGCGGCAGCCGCATTGCTACTCGCTACTGACCGGGAGGGGCAGCGACTGCCTCAACAGGGCGATGTGGACAACTATTTGCAGGCGGTGCCTGGACAAGCAGCCTCGGTGACGGGGTTTACTAATTTCTTGAATCGCCAACATGCCACCACGTTGGCTCCTCGGGTGGATGTAAAACGGGCAAGAAAGCGGCGAAAAGAAACACTAGCCCGCACCCTGATGACGATGGCCCGGTGTGCTGATCAAGGAGAGGCCTGGAGGGAGGCATGGATCGTTGCTGCCATGGAGTATTTCCATGACACAAAAGTAACGCAGAAAATGCTTCGACAACAGACCGTAGAGCGGACGACAGACGGGATACAGGTGGTAATGAGTGACGTTACCTACTGGCTGCCTCTGGATATTGAGTGCTAAGACACTGATAGCGCGCAGTCACTTGGAGGGCTCCGCGCGAATGTCGCCCCGCCGTTTGGACGGGGCTATGGCTCTCTACCTATATGCCAGGGCTCAACGGTGTGCCAGAAGGCGTGTCATGACCGTTGAGATGACATCAGATCCAGGTCTTCATAAATGCCTTGATAGACTTCTCTTCTGGGCTGTGGCGCTGTGGTTCCTGTTCCTGTTCCTGTTCCTGTTCCTGATTTGGATGTAGGGGGGTTATAAGCCCGTTAGAGAGTGACAGGACATCGCTGAGCTGCTCGTAATCGAGGTTTACGTTATCGACATTGTATTGGTTTAGGCGTGTCATGGTCTCTGTGAGTGCGGTCATACTGTGCTCTTCTTCTCCAAGCGGCGGAAAGGCTTGAATCAGCGGCTGACCGCCTTCCCAACCTATCTTGATCGGCTGATTGATGATGTTGACTTGGGTGCCGGGTGGAATGCGGTCAAATATAGATTCGATGTCTTTGGGTAACATGCGGATACAGCCTCGGCTTGCGCGCATGCCAATGCCATCGGGCTGGTTGGTGCCGTGAATCAAATAGCCATCGAAGCCTAGGATGATGGCATGGTCTCCTAGCGGGTTATCGGGGCCGGGTGGCACAACGCTGGGCGCGGTTTCACCGCGTGCTTCCGCTTCGCGTTTTACCGACTCAGGCGGGTACCACGCGGGGTTTTTAATGTTCATGGTGGTCTCGGTCACGCCTAGAGGAGTATCAAACCCTTCGCGACCAATGCCAATAGGATAGGTCTCAACACGCGGTGTCTCACCGTTTTTGACATCTGGGTAGTAGTAAAGCCGCAGCTCGGCGATATTGATAACGATCCCAGTACGCTCCACATTCGGCAGAATAAAACGTCCCGGAATAGTCACTTCCGTGCCCACCCCTGGAACCCAGATGCTAACCTCTGGGTTTGCACGGATCATCTCCAAATAGCCAAGGTTGTGACGCCTGGCAATATCTATCAAGGTATCGTCGTAATCCTTTACGATAAAGGTGTCAGCCTCTCCGATAATATTACCTTCCTCTGGTAGCGGGTAATGCCCTTTGGGCCATTCCGTCTCCTGGGTCGTGTCGGGTTGTGTCGGGTTGTGTCTCCATGGCGACAGTGGGCCATGCCAGAAACGAAACCACCACACTCACGATGAAGCCGATCTGCATTGGCCATGGGAGGAATCTCTTAAGTATTACTGCGTTCTTTGCCAGGAGTATCGCTAGGTTCATTTTTCATCTAATGCGTCGTTTTTTGATCGAGATAAGTTCAGTTGTAACCCGAGCAGTGTCAGCAAGGCAGCGAGTATCCAAGCGGGGCCACTACCGGTGCGTGTGAAAGGAGTTAGGCCCTGCATCGGGGTCACCTCGCCAGTTAAACTGGCCTGTTCAAACTGTGGGGCACGGGCTGTGACGTGACCTTGTGAATCGATGATGGCCGTCACGCCATTACTGGTAGCTCGAAGTAGGTGACGACCATTTTCTAAGGCACGTAAACGCGCCATTTGAAGATGTTGGTGTGGGCCAATGGAACGCCCAAACCACGTATCGTTGGAAACCGTTAATAGCAGCTCGGCATTACGCGCCTGTTGGGCGACATGATCGGCGAAAATGATCTCGTAACAGATGGCAGTGCCAATGGTAGTGCCAGCCACGTGTAACGGAGCCTGTACGTCTGAACCAGGGGTCAGCCGGGGTGTTGGCAAGTCGAAAAAAGCAAGGGTGTCAGCGAGGAGGCTTTGGAATGGCAAATACTCGCCAAAGGGTACTAAATGCGCTTTTTGGTATTCGCCTTGCACATCATTTAGCCCTATGACGCTGTTATAAGAGCGCCCTTCACTGTCGCGTTGCAAAATGCCGGTCAACAAGGCGGTGTTAGGCCCCAGGTCGGACGCTACTTGCTCCAGTATTCGCTGTGCTTCCTGCTCAAGCATGGGAAGGGCTGCCTCGGGCCAAACGATGAGATCGATGTCCCTTGCTTGCTCTTGTGTCATTGTTGTGTAGATATTGACCGCCTCGCGCTGCCCTTGGGCAGTCCACTTAATGCGTTGGTCAAGATTCCCTTGCAGCAATGCCACCCGGATGGGCTTGCCAGCCGGGGTTGTCCATTGGGCGGGCAATAAGAATGGAACGACCCACAAGGCGGCCATTGGGACAAGGCAACTCCAGCGGCGACGCAGTACCTCTACCCCTAACGTACCTGTCAGCGCGGTCATAAGTGACAGCAAGTACACACCACCAACGGGTGCCCATGGGGCTAGTGGAGAATCTATCTGAGAGGTGCCTAACAATAACCAGGGGAAGCCGGTGAGCAACCAGGTGCGTAGCCATTCGCTCACCACCCACATACCGGCAAAGCTAAGAAAGGCGAACCGTGGCCCCGTGATGCGTCGATAGAGCCCAAAGGGGACTGCAAAGAAGAGCGCCAGGACGCTGACAAAAAGAGTGGTGAGGAACATCGCCACCAAGGCCCCGGTGCCACTGAAATCGTGAATAGCAACGAAGACCCACGACGTGCCTGAACCGAACAGGCCTACCCCATAGCACCACCCACGCAGGGTGGCCATGACGGGCGTTAGCGACTGTATCTTCCAATAGACCAGTGCCACGGCCACTGGGCCAAGCCACCATAGGGAAAAGGGGGCGGCACTCAAGGTGGTCAGTACCCCAGCGGCGAGCGCTACAACGCAATCGATTATTGGTGAGAGTCGCCCAGCAAAAAGCGTATATTCTTTATCTTGATCGACCACATCCATAGCGTTACTCAGAGCGCTTAAAAACAGGACTTTCACGCCATAACGCCACCGCGAACATCAATACACCGGCAAATAGCGCGATATCGGCCATGTTAAAGGCGGGCCAATGCCATTCGCCCCAGTAAATGTCCAGATAGTCGACGACGTACCCTCGCGCTAAGCGATCAACGGTATTACCGAGCGCGCCGCCAAGAATCAGACTGTACGCACAGGCTTCCAAACGCGGCAGGGGTTTGCATAGCTGCACCATCAATACAATGGCGACCACCAACGCTAAACCTAGAAAGAGGTAGCGCTGCCACCCCCCTGCTTCTGCGAGAAAGCTGAAAGCGGCTCCTGTATTCCCGGTATAAACCCAGTTAAAAAACGGCGTTAGCGGAATGACTTGGCCAAACGACATCTGGGCATGCACAATTTCCTTGACCAGTTGATCGGCTAGAGCCATCACGCAAGCTAATATGAACCATGGCCAGCGACGTGAAGGGCTATCGTGTTGCACTGTTCTCATGAGGTTACTTTTCCTTGTGACAGGCCTGTCATTGCGGTACTGGGCGAAAAGCGGTAACCCAGCAGTCGCATGGCGTTCAACGTCACCAGGACGGTAGCACCGGTATCGGCCATCACCGCAATCCACATGCCGGTAATACCCAGAGCTGTGGTGACCAGGAAAATGGCTTTTAAGCCGAGCGCGAGAACAACGTTGGTTTTCACATTGCGTAGCGTGGCACGAGAGAGGTCTATCAGCTCAGCGATGCCGGTAACGCGGTTCTTGAGCAAGGCTGCATCGGCGGTTTCCAACGCCACATCCGTGCCGCCTCCCATCGCGATACCGACATCGGCTGCCGCGAGTGCCGGTGCATCGTTGATGCCATCGCCTACTTTACCGACGGGGCCACGGCCTGCCGCTTGCCAGTCTCGAACATACGCTGCCTTGTCTTCAGGCATTAGTTCGCCGTACGCTTCAATGCCTAAGCGCCCCCCCGTGGCAGCGACGGTGCGGGCATTATCACCGCTGAGCATGACCGCCTGTACGCCTAAACGGGATAGCGCCGCTAGGCCTTCAATGGCATCTTCGCGTGGCTCATCGCGAACCGCGATCAAGCCCAACAAATGCTCGCCTTCGACGAGGAGAGCGAGGCTCTTACCGGCTTCTTCTAACGCGACAATCCGAGCACTGAGACTTTCCTCAAGGATGACCTGCTCGTGAAGGTGGCGAGGCGTCATTAAGCTCAGCTCGCGACCCTCCACCTGGCCGGAAACACCGCGCCCCGCCAGAGCGCGGCTGCCGGTGACGGTGGGGAGGTTGATGCCCGACTGTCGAGCATGCTCAACGATAGCCGTGGCGATAGGGTGACTGGAATCCCGCTCTATTGCGGCGGCGAGCCGCAATACGCTGTTATCGTCTTCCTCAGCAATCCAAGACTCCACATCTGTGACTCTTGGGGTACCCGCAGTGAGGGTGCCCGTTTTGTCTAATGCCACCAAGCGAAGCTTACCTAACTGTTCAAGAACGGCTCCCCCTTTGATCAGTAGGCCGCGCCGAGCGCCCGCCGAGAGACCGGCGGCGATGGCGGCTGGGGTGGAAATGACCAACGCGCAGGGGCATGCGATTAACAGCAATGCTAACGCACGGTAAATCGACTCCGACCATGCCATGGTCGATACCAGCGGTGGCACTATCGCCATCAGTAGGGCGAGTAAGACGACGGCGGGCATATAGTAATACGCAAAACGATCAATAAAGCGTGCTATGGGTGCCTTGGCGGCTTGTGCTTCTTCAACCAGGCGAATAACGCGTGCGATTGTATTGTCATCAGCGCCTCGTGTTACCTCCACCTCCAGGGCGGCATCAAGATTCACTGTGCCAGCAAAAATGTCATCACCAGGCGAGCGCGAACGGGGGATGGACTCGCCGTTTACCGGCGACTCATCAAGGTCGGACGTGCCCACCAGGATACGTCCATCGCAAGGAACGCGATCACCGGGCCGCACCAGCACACGCTGACCGAGTTTAAGTGACTCCGCCGAGACGTCACGCAGATGGCCATTGTCCATCAGCCTTGCCGTTGAGGGTGTTAAATTTTCCAAGGCTGAGATACTGCGGCGCGCCCGTGACGCAGCTACCCCTTCGAGTAGCTCACCTACGGCGAACAAGAATACGACCATCGCGGCTTCAGCAGCAGCATCGATAGCCAATGCACCAAGCGCAGCGATGCACATCAGCATTTCGATAGTAAAGGGGTTGCGCATTTTGAGGGCGCCCCAGGCACTCTGCGCAATGGGCATTAAGCCGACCAGCGTGGCCAGAATGAACGGCACATTACCCAGCGCAGGCCATGCTAAACGAAGCGCGAAGGCTACGATCAGCAGATTGCCTGTGATAATGACCAAGCGCCCTTTAGCGGTTTGCCACCAAGGGGATGAAGCATCAGATGCGCGTGTTTGGCCAGCAGGGGAAGTCACTTGATAGCCTAGTTCGTTCAGGATGCCCTCAATGGTCTGTTGAGAGGGGCCACCCTGATCGCGGTGGTGAATCTTCACCGATCCCGTGACCGAGCTTGCTGTGACTTCCTCAATGCCGTCCAGCCGCTCTAGCGCCGACACAACCTTGCGCTCACAACCGCCGCAGTCCATGCCTTCAACACGCAGCGTCAAGACGGTAGGCGCTGTTGTCGGCGTCGATGTTTTCATGGTGCCTCTCCTGCCAATGGGCTATGGTTTTGAAGTGTAAACCTTGTAGCAACTACAGCTTCAAGCCCTGCCTAAGGAGTTTTACCATGTCGATGATCGGCCAAAGTATCAGCATTGGTGAGTTAGCACGACGAGCTGATTGCAAACCTGAAACAGTTCGTTATTACGAGCGTATTGGGTTGCTGCGCGATGCGACCCGAACCGGCGGAGGACAGCGCCGCTATGGAGACGACGCTGTGCGGCGTTTGACCTTTATTCGTCATGCCCGAGACTTTGGCTTTTCGGTGGAGTCAGTGCGAGAGCTTTTGGCCATGTCAGATCAACCTGATATGCCTTGCCAAGAAGTCGATGCCATCGCCACGCATCACCTAAAGCAAGTGGAGTCTCGCCTTCAACGACTCTCCGCACTGCGTGAGGAGCTTCAACGGATGGTCACGCAGTGTGCCGGTGGCAAAGTGGAAAGCTGTCGAATCATTGAGGTCATTAGTGATCATCAGCTCTGTATCACTGAAAACTCGCATGGAGGGGCTCACGACTTGGGTTAGCACTAACGCTACGCCCCACGCCCCATGGTTAGCCCAGCGAGACATCCAAAAACAGCATGAGCACCAATCCGATGGAGAGGCCCAGCGTGGCCTTTTTTTGGTGCCCGCTACGATGAGTTTCGGGAATAATCTCATGACTGATCACATACAACATCGCCCCCACTGCAAAGGCCAACCCCCAGGGCAGTAGCGCTTGTGACATGCTGATGACTCCAGCGCCTAATAAGCCACCCAACGGCTCAACAAGCCCCGTAAGGGCGGCAATCGTCCATGACCGCCAACGTGAATAGCCCACGCTTAGCAGTGATACTGCTACGGCCAGTCCTTCTGGGGCATTCTGAAGTCCAATGCCAATCGCTAGCGGCATGCCTCCTTCGCTTCCCCCTGCGCCAAAGGCCACGCCAACGGCCAGCCCTTCTGGCAGGTTGTGTATCGTAATGGCAATAATAAACAACCAGATACGGCGTAGTGAGGCAGCCTCTGGCCCTTCTCGCCCCTATTCGAAGTGCTCATGAGGTAAGAGCTCGTTCAGTAGTGCGACCATTCCAATCCCTAGCAAAATGGCCGCACAAGCAATGGCAGCCGGCACAACGCTACCGCCATAACGCAGCTCCGAGGCTTCTAAGGAGGGTATGATCAGTGAGAAGAAAGAGGCCGCTAGCATGACACCAGCGGCGAACCCCAACGCTAAATCGCGAACACCACGATTCGGTGTTTTGGTAAACAAGACAGGAAGCGCCCCTACAGCCGTCATCAAGCCCGCCGCAAGGCTTGCCAATACCCCCATGGTGACGGGAGAAACCTCTTCCATACCGATTACCTGTGTTGTGATAGATGAGTGATTACACGGCTTGGGTTCCATAACGAGACAAGCGCACTTTCACGTTACTAACCCCCATGCAACGTTGTTAAGCACGAGTGGTTACGGCTCGTTAAACGAGATCAAGTCATAAAGTGACGCCGTACCGATAGCTTGTTCTAAGCGATCTCTTGCCTCGTAAAGTGACGCTTGATATTCACTTTGAGTCGGCTGTTCGCCTAGCATGATGCGTTGACCTTGACCAAGGGGGTCAACAGGCTGGTTATTGACTCTCACTTCGTAATGCAGGTTGGGCCCCGTGGCGACCCCAGAGGCACCTACCTCTCCGAGCGACTCTCCCGCATTGACTAAATTCCCAACCACTAACTGTGGGGAAAATCGGCTAAGGTGTGTGTAGCGACTGATTGCCCCTGTGTCGTGCTCCACCTCGATCACCTGCCCATATCCCCCTTGGCGACCCATAAAGGATACGCGCCCAGGTGCGGTGGCAATGACCGGCGTTCCTGTCGGCGCAGCCAAGTCAATTCCATTATGAGGACGCATCCCTCCATACACAGGATGTCGCCGATTCCCAAAGCGAGACGTTAAGCGGGCACTAAGCACGGGCAACCGCAACGTGCCTAGCAGGGTGTCGCTTTTGAAAAGAGCTACGTCCCCCTTTTGGGTGACCGGCCAAATGACCTCCAAGGGCTCTGCCTGATCAGGCAGAGCGGCATAACTGAGGCGTGGTGGCCCAACACGGGTGCCGTCCTGGCGTCGATCTTCCTCCCACACTAATTGAATACGTTCACTGCCAGAAAACTCCAACGGCGCTTCGATAAACTCGCTGAGCAGTGTTTCCAGTTTAGTGGCGAAACGCGTTGGGACACCTTCTGCAGCCAAGGCCTCGTAGAGGGTGGTATCAATGACGACATCACGCCCAAAGGTTAGGGTATCAACGCTATCGAGCGGTAATGTGCCTTCTTGCTCGCTAGCCGCCTGTAACTTGACAGGGCTAAGTTCAGACGGCGGCAATGGCAGATGCGTTTGCCAATTGGCTTCGGCTAGCAAGGGGTAAAAGCCCACCAAGCCTAATAACCACCAGCGCTGCATCACTGGCCATCCCCTTCCCCAGAGATCTCCGCTACTTCACTCTCGACGGCATCAATCAGCTCTTGCATACCAAAGGGGTCTAAAGGCTCGCCATTGACAAAAAAGGTGGGTGTTTGGCGAATCTGATTGGCTCTGACATCCGCCATGTCTTGGTCAATCACCGCCTGCACCTCAGCAGAAGTCAGTTGCTCTTCGGCAGCCGCTAAATCAAGGCCTCCTTGGCTCGCGATATCGAGGATGGCGGATTCATCAAAACTGCCATGTGAAGCCCATTGATCCTGGCGAGCCAGCAGCCTCTCCAGTACCGGTTCAAAGACGCCCTGACGACGAGCAACTTCTAATACCCGAATGGCCTTGTCCGATACGTCGCCGTGGAAAGGAGTGTAGCGCACGATGAGCCGCACTTTTTCTGGGTAGGTTTCCAGAATACTTTTTGTCAGTGGGTAGAAGGCACGGCAGGCTTCGCAAGCCGGATCGAAGAATTCCACAATCGTCACCGGCGCGTCTTCTCGTCCCAAGATGGGGGAGTGTGGACGCACCAAGGAGTCCTCGGCCTGGACACCGCTCTCTTTTGCTGCCTGAGCTTGCATGTCTAAGAGGGCAGGCTTCGATACGGCGACGATTGCAGCGGTCAGCATTAACGTACCAGCTAATATAAAAGACGCTTTTTTGAACATGTTTCTCTCTCTGTCTCAACGATGGGGTGGAAAAGTAGGGTTGAAAAATAAGCCAATCGCTATGGGAGTAAGTCGATCGCTACCTACCTGAGCCGGGAGTCGGCCTCGGTCTGTCACTCGTGCCCATATAGATTGGCATTTTGATGCGCGTGATCACTATGCTCAAACTCTAGGCTAGAATGAGCAATACTGAAGCGCATTTTAAGCTGCTCCTTGATCTCTGCTTTGACGGATTCAAGCTGCTGCCAGCCGGTTTCTGTCAGAACCACGTGGCAGTCAAGGGCTGCCATGTTTTCCTGCATCTGCCATAGATGCACATGGTGAATATCCTGGACTCCCTCGATATTTCGGACGGTATCAACGACTGCCTGCCCGTCAATTTCCGGGGGAGACCCCAGCATTAGCGTACGGATAGGGCCACCAATTTCAGAGAAGGCAAGGTAAAGAATATATAGCGCAATCCCTATCGTGATGGCGGGGTCTACCCAGCGCATGTCGTACAGTAAAATAAGCGAACCACCGATAATCACAGCGATGGAGGCAAACGCATCCGATAAGTTATGCAGAAAAAGGGCGCGGATATTGACACTCTCTTTTTGCATTGACCACGTGAGCATGGCGGTAAGGGCATCGACGACGAGCGCGACGCCACCAATAATCACGATCGTCCATCCCTCTATCTCAGGGGGATCGATCATCCGCATAGCGCCTTCGTAAATCAGGTAGACGCCGACAATAATGAGGGTGGTGTAATTGATGAGTGCTGCCACTATCTCGATGCGGCCATAGCCAAAGGTCATATGCGCATCGGCGGGCCGTCTGGCGATTTTACGAGCGGAAAAAGCAATGACTAACGCTGCCATGTCTGAAAAGTTATGTAACGCATCAGCGATCAGCGATAAGCTTCCCGCCATAATGCCACCGACGATTTGAGCGATGGTTAAGAGCCCATTGGCCCATATGGAGATGCTGACGCGCCGGTCGCCAGAGGCAGGATCAATGTGAGGATGATCATGATGATGTCCCATCTGTTACCTTCTCTCGAATTATCTGTTCTTGGTACTATAAAACCTCTAGCAACTAAAGCTTCAACCCTTGAGCATTGTCTATTTGCATCGCTGGATTGGGAAGAGCGTCCCTTGCTCCCAAGCAAGTCATGGCGTGCTGGGCCGAAGTGATCATGTTTTAGGTGCGGGGCTCAATCCACTTCAACCGGTAACGTCCAATCCACCATGAGTAGATTCATTTATTTTGTCGAGGCGCACCTTGTCTGGTTTGTAATCGTCGTCGCGGGGGTAGGCTTACTCTTTCCGGCCACCGGAATAATGCTTGAGTTCGCGATTGGGCCATTACTGGCATTACTGATGTTGATCATCAGCCTCACATTCGATGCGCATGCAGTGCGCATCGTGTTCCGTAAGCCGTCACGGCAGTTGTTGGCATTGGGGCTGGTCTATGGGCCGATGTCGATTGCCGGGTGGCTAACGGGCCGTCTATTTTTTGGAAGCGGCCCACTGGCTGCTGGCCAAATCTTGCTCGGCACTCTGCCGACGGATGTGTCCTCTCCTCTTTTGGTACTGATGGCGAAAGGCAATGTGGCGCTTGCCGCTGTTTTCAACGCAGTCAACACCGCGTTATGTCCGTTCATTGTCCCCTTCCTGTTTTTATGGCTCACCGGCCTCCAGTTGGACGTGCCGCTTGGTTCAATTATTCTTGAATTAACACTAATCGTGCTTGTTCCTACCGTGATTGGGGTCAGCTTGCGGACAAAGTTTTCGGCTTTCTTTGCACGGCATGATTCAGCGTATGCAGGGATAGGGTCAATTCTGTATCTGCTGATCCTACTCGCCGTGGTCGGGCCGAATGCCACCACGATCATTGGCTATGGCTGGTATGCGTTTGTGATTGCGGGCGCGGCCCTGTGCCTCAATTTGATTGGCTACCTGGTAGGTATGTCCTCACGGTTACTCACCTCTGATCGCAAAGAGGTGATTACCTATCTTTTCACGGTCAGTAAAAAGGAATTCAGCATTGCCGCAGCGTTTGTCGCTGCTTCCGGTTTGCCATCAGAAATCGCGATTCCAGCCGCTTTTTTTGCCGTGATTCAAATGATCACTTCGCCCATCGCAGCGAAGATTCTCGCCCGTCACTGAAGGGATGGCCGTATCGGTTCTCCGTCAGAAGAGCAACCTGCACACGGTGTGTACTGGTTGCTCTTACCGACAAAACAGATACCGCCTACTTATAAGGTTACAAATAGTACCTACGCTAAGTCACTGCGACCAATACTGACCTTGCTAAAAGCATTTAACACAGAGGCTTCGCAGGGTATCTGTTCCTTTTTGGATTTAGGGTGCTTAAACGTATCGGCGAATCCTGGGCAGTGACGAACTAGTTTTTGGACAACACCTTCTACGTGCCGCACGTTAGACAGCACTTGGCGTAACCACTGCTCGAAGCTGCCTTGGTGGCTCAGCGTGAAGACCAAACCTTTATAGGAAGGAGGCTTGGATGCCTCCTCGCTACCGCCAGCTCTGGGTTTTGGAGGGCGTCGTTGAATCTCCATGAGATAGAGTGTTTGATCTAACACATGCACCCTAATGACGAGCACCCCGCGAGGTAGCTTGGTCTGAGTATCAATGTAAACCCAATTAGCGACTGTCGTTTTCACCTCCTCGTCTATTTCGAAAGGTTCGAGGCTGATCAACCGAGGGTCGGGGGAAGTGCTAAAGCCGTCTTCAAAGGTAAACCAGCTAACGCCACGAATCGTTGCGGGATAGGCCGATTGTAAATAGAGAAGCGCATTCCACATATCACGTAGAAAGCCCTGTGATTCCAGTGTAATAGGAGCATGAATAGAGGCCTGTCCGACCCCTTTTCCTGATCCATGTGGCTCCCCAGTGGAGAAAATGGTTTCGTCACCCGGAACGGGGACGCCTCGTGTATCGGGCACATTTTTTCGAGTATATCGTTTATCCAAGACAGCGCGAGGCTTACCTAAAATAACGAATTCGTCCTCAGGAAGGTCTAGCCAAGAAGAGCCATGGTCGGGCTCTTCATCATCCGTCAGGTCAATGACATCGGGGATGTCTTGAAGCTGATGATAGGGAAATTGAGTGGGAGCATCATCGCCATCGGTGGCTGGTACTGTCGTTGACTTCTCTCTTTCGCGGTGGATCGTGGCACCGTCGGGCTGCGTACAGCCTAATATCTGCAATCCTAGAAATGTGTTGCCACCATCAATCGGAACGCCAGAAACAGAGATTTCCCCGCTGCCCTGGAACCAAGGCGTGACCTCAAAAAGTATCCTATCTGCGGGGAAGCGGGCTTCAATCTGTGAGTAAATGCTTCTGGCAGCCTGTTCAGCATAGGGATCGTACAGCATATGCGCGAGCAAAATAGCATCGTGTTTATGAACACGATACGTAAATTTGACAGGCCACGTACCTGGGGATGCAGGCGCGTTAAGCGGTCGATAAAGACGCTCTTTTACTTCTTCCCAAGGGTAAGTGGCGAGCACCCGCTTGATTTCAGATGATCGACCGTAAACGCGTGCAAAAAATTCGGTGCAAGGGATGAGCAGATGTTTGCCACCTGGGAGGTAAAATTCAATCAGGTACGATTTGTGTTTTCTGTCCAGCGGTAAATAGCTTGCCTCATGAAAGGAGGTATAGAGGCTGCGCCCTGCTTTGTGTAAGTCGTCTAAGGAGACAATCCGCCAGCCGCCCGGAGAGAACGAAACAGGGAATGTTTTCTCCTCAAATGCGATGCGGGAGTTGCTCACGCCCTTTTCCCAGACGGAGCCGATTCTCAATAGCCCGACATGCGTTAAGACCGTCGTTCGCTTAATCACATCTCCTAATTTGTTCTCCTGATCAATAGGTCTTAAAAATACATAAATTTTAGGGACGCTTTGTGAGCGGATATTTTTGAAGATAGGCCCGTACCACCAAACGACCAAGCGCTCAGTTTCGTCTTTAAGGGTGCCATCTTGAAAGCTAAAGGTTCTGCATTGTTTGAGAGAAACGGTCACAAGGGCGTGCTCTATGTAAACTCAACATAGAGATTGTCGCAGTAATTATTGTTTAGTCGCAACAATTGTTGGAAATGACAGCCACCGCCCACCAGCGCGACCCCACTGGCCGTGTGGTGCGGGGCGCGGAAAGGCCGCTGCCCCCAGCGCTCCATGATCGGCAGACCACATACCGAGCGCACCGCCGCGACTTCCAGTGCTTCCCCTTCACCCAGTGGCGGCAAGATGCCGGACAGGCGACTGGCCAGCATCGTCTTGCCGGTGCCCGGCGGACCAGCGAACAGCAGGTTGTGGCCGCCGGCCGCGGCGATCTCCAATGCCCTGCGTGCCTGATGCTGGCCACGCACCTCGCTCAGGTCGGGCTCCGGCAGGCGCGCCTGGGGAATGATCGAGCACACATGCGGCGTGAGGCGCTCGCGCCCCAGCAGGTGAGCCACCAGCTCCAGCAGATGGCCCACCGCCAGTACTTCCAACTCCTCGGCGAGCGCCGCCTCGTCGGCATTGCCGCGCGGCACCACCAGCGTCCGCCCCGCCTTGCGACAGCAGAGTGCGGCTGGCAGCACGCCGGTCACGGCACGGATGCTGCCATCCAGCGCCAGCTCGCCGAGGCACTCCATCGCTGCCACGGCCTCTTCCGGTATCTGCCCGGAGGCGACCAGAATCCCCAGCGCAATGGGCAGATCGAAGCGTCCGCCTTCCTTGGGGAGGTCCGCTGGCGCCAGATTGAGGGTGATGCGCCGCGCCGGAAACTCGAAGCCGGCATTGAGCAGCGCACTGCGCACCCGCTCGCGACTCTCCTTCACCGCCGCTTCCGGCAAGCCGACGATGGACAGCCCCGGCAAGCCGTTGGAAAGGTGTACCTCCACCTGAACTTCCGGTGCCTCGAGACCAAGTGACGCGCGCGTGCGCAACATTGCCAATGACATGAGCCTTCCCTGCGTGATGCCGCCTCTCAGTTGCACGGCGCAATCGGAGCAGGCACTGGCCTGCCATGAGCGCGAAGGCACACACCGCTGCCAACCCTCCCAGCATGGCAAACCTCATACTCCCCAGAAGGCGAGCGCCTCAACGCTCGGGCGCTCGACAATTGCCGCAAGGCTTCGCATACCCCCACGACACTGCCATGCGTCACCTGAAAATGCGTGTTCAGGTGACGGCTCTCGCGTCTATAACGTAAATTTCTTTACGCCCCAGACTCCCGCAATTACTGAATACGTAACAAACAGACAGGCTGTGGATAACATTACATAATTATTGCGTGTGGACATTTTTTGAGCGCTCAAAACTTCATCATTCGAGGCACTGGTGCCATCGATGATCAAGCGAGCCAACGTCGGACCAGGACACCCACAGCCCGATCTCAACTCACAAGCACCAACCAACAGAAATTAAACTCAATAACTGCAGGCAGGGTGCTTGGACGATCGACTCAGTCGAGTGATGAAAGCCATGTCAGAGATCAGAGTGAGCCAGAGGAGCTCATGAGGCGCCTGTCAGGGAGAGATCAGCGACGGCGCATGCGTTGCGTTCGAGGAATTTGCACGAGCATCGGGTCGTTGATGCCGGGGGTTGGCGCCTGAGGGCCTGGCGCTGGGTGACGGCTTATTGCTGCCTGGTGATAGAGAGCGTCTGGCGCCCTGCAACTGCATCTGCGGCTGCGGCTGCGGCTGCGGCTGCGGCTGCGGCTGCGGCTGCGGCTGCGGCTGCCATTTCAGCTTCACGCGCCGCGACGCGCCCGGGTGCTGACGCTGCGGATCGCTCACCGGCATGATGCTTACGCTGCCAGCATTGCCGACAAACGCTCGCGGCGAGTTAAAAGTAGCGGTTTTGGCAGCACTTTCCACGTAAAAGCGCCTGTTTTGGCGCATTTCAGCGCCACCATTCGCCACATGGGCATGGTGTGAGGCCGACTCGATACCTGCCTGCACCAAGAAAGTGCTCATACAGGGGCGATAGCGCCCTCGAGAGAGCCACAAGAGTGCCGCCGGACGGGGACTGCTGTATATTTGATCGGTTGTCCCGGCCTTGCCGGGAGGACCGCCAAGCTGTCTCACGGAACGCCGCCGCTGCGCGGCAGAGAATCGTCCAACCCACGGAAAGGGCCAGCCATTCAGGACGACTTCGGCTTGTTTCAGGAGCACTACCCATGCAAGACATGCTTGCCCCGCTGGCATCCCTGGCGGATGTGATCGGCATGCTAGGCACCACTCTGGTCGTCGGCGCCTTCTTCCTGCTGCAGATCGGCAGACTCGATGCCCGCAGCCTGACCTACAACCTGATGAATCTGAGCGGGGCGATCCTGCTGTTGATCAGCCTGTGCATCAATTTCAACCTCGCCAGCTTCGTGATCGAGATTTTCTGGATCATCGCCTCAGTGGTAGGTCTGGTGCGCTGGATGCTGGGCACTCGCCCCCAGACTGCCTGAGGCCGCCCCTCAGAATCAGCGGCGCCCATGACGCAAAAAACCGCCACGCCCCGAAAGGGCGTGGCGGTTTTGGTTCAGCCGTCACCTGACGGAATCAGGCGTCGCGCTGGCGCTCGATCTCCGCGGCGTGACTGGCGGCTTCACGCTTCGCCACCGCGGCTTCCCCCTCGTCATCCACTGGCGTGGCGGGCTCGGCAGCCGGTGCATTGCCCGCTACCAGCCCCTGCTTCTCCAGCAGTGCCTCAAGGGCGATGACCTGCTTTTCCAGCGACTCGACGCGGCTGCGCGTACGCGTCAGCACATCCATCATGATGTCGAAGTCTTCACGCGAGACCAGTTCCATGCGGTCGAAGGCACCGCGCATCACCCCTTGCACGGACTTCTGCAGCTCTTCCGGGCCATGCGAGGCATCCTGCAGGCGCTCACCGATCTGCTGGGCCATACGCCCGATGACGTCATTCTTGAACATGCTGCACCTCAGCCGTTGCGGGCCGGCGGCCGCGTCGTGCGGACTGCCGGTCAGAAAATGATGACACCCCTGTACATGGGGCCGTCGTGTCCTGCTGCAAGGATACGCAACCCTGGAGTCGGGTGCATGCCCCGCATCGTCCTGCACCAGACAATCCTCATCGGCAGGCACACACCTGCACCACATTAGCACTTGCCCCCACACCCAAAGGCGCAGAAACAGCACCATTACGGTGCATGCCAGGTGACCTTCGGATTCAGCCATCTTTGCACAGGCCGAAAGACTGTCAGCCATCCTGCGATAACCAGATGAGTTACAAGGATTTTCAGCCGCATGGCACATCTCGTGCGATGCACTTGTCAGGAACAGGCCGCCAGCTCATCTGACTGGCCATGCTTAACAAGAATGATCATTCCGGTAGCGAACGGGGGCAGCACATGAAACTGATCACCGCCATCATCAAACCCTTCAAGTTGGACGACGTGCGAGAAGCACTGGCCGACAACGGCGTGCAGGGGATTACCGTCACCGAAGTGAAGGGCTTCGGACGTCAGAAGGGGCATACCGAGCTGTATCGCGGTGCAGAGTACGTCGTCGACTTCCTTCCCAAGGTCAAGATTGAAGTGGCTGTCGATGACAGCAGTGTGGAATCGGTACTGGACGCCATCACCCAGGCGGCCAACAGCGGCAAGATCGGCGACGGCAAGCTGTTCGTCACTCCGCTGGACGATGTCATCCGTATCCGCACCGGTGAACGCGGCGCCGACGCTGTCTGAGCCCCGCGCACAATAACAAGGAGAACCCCGCATGAACGAGATCATCGAGGTCAAGTACGCACTTGATACCTTCTACTTCCTGGTCTGTGGCGCCCTGGTGCTATGGATGGCAGCCGGCTTTGCCATGCTCGAGGCCGGTCTGGTCCGCGCCAAGAACACCACCGAGATCCTGACCAAGAACGTGGCGCTGTTCGCCATCGCCTGCACCATGTACATGGTCGTCGGTTACCACATCATGTACTCGAGCGCCGAAGGCGGCTTCCTGCCGAGCCTGGGCTTCCTGATCGGTGCCGAGAATACCGCTGAGGAAGCGCTCGCTTCCGGTGGCGACATCTACTACAGCGCACGTTCCGACTTCTTCTTCCAGGTGGTGTTCGTGGCTACCGCCATGTCCATCGTCTCCGGTGCGGTCGCCGAGCGCATGAAGCTGTGGGCCTTCCTGGCCTTCGCCGTGGTCATGACCGGCGTCATCTATCCGGTGCAGGGTTACTGGACCTGGGGTGGCGGCTTCCTGAGCGCAGCGGGCTTCAGTGACTTCGCCGGTTCCGGCATCGTGCACATGGCCGGCGCTTCCGCCGCACTGGCAGGCGTGCTGCTGCTGGGCGCTCGCAAGGGCAAGTACGGCAAGAATGGCGAGATCAATGCCATCCCGGGCGCCAACCTGCCGCTGGCCACGCTGGGTACCTTCATCCTGTGGCTGGGATGGTTGGGCTTCAACGGCGGCTCCGAGCTGGTGCTGTCCAACATCGATGAGGCCAACGCGGTCGCTCAGGTCTTCGTCAACACCAATGCCGCTGCCTGTGGTGGTGTCATCGCCGCGCTGATCCTCGCCCGTCTGTGGTTCCGCAAGGCTGACCTGACCATGGCCCTCAACGGCGCGCTGGCTGGCCTGGTCGCCATCACTGCGGGTCCGCTGGCACCGAGCGTCGGTGCTGCCACCCTGATCGGCGCCGTCGGCGGTCTGCTGGTCGTGTTCTCCATCGTAGGTCTCGACAAGCTGAAGATCGATGATCCGGTCGGCGCCATCTCCGTGCACGGTGTGGTCGGTCTCTGGGGCCTGCTGGCCGTGCCGCTGACCAATGACGATGCCACCTTCTCCGCACAGCTGCTGGGCGCCGCCTCCATCTTCGCCTGGGTGTTCATCGCAAGCTTCGTGGTGTGGCTGATCATCAAGGCCATCATGGGGATTCGCGTCAGCGAGGAAGAAGAGTACGAAGGTGTGGATCTGGCCGAATGTGGTATGGAGGCCTATCCGGAATTCACCTCCAGCCGCAAGTAAGCCTGGACGCGACAGCACCTGCAGCATCAAGACTCCCGCCACCTGGCGGGAGTCTTTTTTCCTGACTGGATAAGCGGTGTATGCTTGAGTCAGAGACCGGCGTGACGAGCAGGCCTCGTTACCCGCACCATCACCCAAGGAGAGACACGATGAAACTGGTCACTGCCATCATCAAGCCATTCAAGCTCGACGACGTGCGCGAATCCCTGTCGGAGATTGGCGTGCAGGGTATCACCGTGACCGAGGTCAAGGGATTCGGCCGCCAGAAGGGCCACACCGAGCTGTATCGGGGTGCCGAGTACGTGGTCGACTTCCTTCCCAAGGTGAAGCTGGAAGTCGCGGTGGATGACGCCATGATCGATTCCGTGATCGAGGCGATCACCAATGTCGCCAACACCGGCAAGATCGGCGACGGCAAGATCTTCGTCTCGCCGCTGGAGCAGGTCATTCGCATCCGTACCGGCGAGACCGGCAAGGACGCCGTCTGAGCCTCTGGCACAAGCCCCTGGCACTGACGTGCTGCCCCGACGGGTGACATGAGCACAAAAAAACCGCAGGCCATCGGCCTGCGGTTTTTTCGTTTCAGCGCTTGTCGCTCATGCGTGATGCGCGTGGATCACTTCTCGACGAAGGCACGCTCGATCACGTAGTCACCCGGCACGCCCATCTTCGGCGAGATGGCGAAGCCGCGCGCATCCAGCATGGCGCTGATGTCGTCGAGCATCGCCGGGCTGCCACAGATCATGGCGCGGTCACGCTTCGGGTCCAGCGGCGGCAGGCCGATGTCCTCGAACAGCTTGCCGTTCTCGACCAGGTCCGTGATGCGGCCCTGGTTGCGGAACTCCTCGCGCGTCACGGTCGGGTAGTAGATCAGCTTCTCGGCGATCTCTTCGCCCAGATACTCGTGCTTGGGCAGCTCTTCCGCGATCATGTCGGCATAGGCCAGTTCGGAGACATGGCGCACGCCGTGCATCAGGATGATCTTGTCATAGCGCTCATAGGTTTCCGGGTCCTGGATGACGCTCAGGAACGGCGCCAGGCCAGTGCCGGTGGAGAACAGGTAAAGGTTCTCGCCCGGCAGCAGGTCGTCCAGTACCAGCGTGCCTGTCGGCTTGCGAGAGACCATGATCTGATCGCCCGGCTGCAGGTGCTGCAGGCGTGAGGTCAGCGGGCCATCCTGCACCTTGATGGAGAAGAACTCGAGGTGCTCCTCGTAGTTCGGGCTGGCGATCGAGTAGGCGCGCATCAGCGGCTTGCCTTCGACTTCCAGGCCGATCATCACGAACTGGCCGTTCTTGAAGCGCAGGCTGTCTTCACGCTGAGTGCGGAAGCTGAACAGCGAATCGTTCCAGTGATGGACGTCGATGACTTCGGTTGTGGTCAGACTGCTCACCTGATGGCCTCCCGGGGCGTGGCCCCTCGAATTCGATATTCCCTATTGGCATAAACAAATAACAGCTTATGACCCAATGAACTATGCAGCGATTGTAGTCACTGCAGGGTTATGCGTTAAATGGTTTATCTGGATATAGGTTATCTAGTTTACCAATATTGGTTGCGAATGAATCGCATTTCAACCTCGATCGTGCAGGATTCGCCCGCTCTGACGGCGAATCCTGCGTTGCGTTCACTTTCGCCTCCTCATCTCTGCCCCTTCACTGCATACCCCGGGAGGTCGAATGCGCTACAGCCTTCGCCAGCTGGCCGTCTTCGTGGCGGTCGCGCGGCATGACAATGTCTCGCTGGCCGCCGACAGTCTGGCCATGTCGCAATCAGCGGCCAGCACGGCACTGGCCGAGCTGGAGCGTCAGTTCGATTGCCGGCTGTTCGATCGCCATGGCAAGCGCCTGCGGCTCAATGGCCTGGGGCGTGAGCTGCTGCCCAAGGCGATCGCGCTGCTGGACCAGGCCGAGGAGCTGGAGCAGCTGCTCGGTCAGCAGGACGCCACCGGCTCGCTGGAGATCGGCGCGACGCTGACCATCGGCAACTATCTGGCGCCACAGATCATCGGTGACTTTCTGCATCATCACCCCGCCAGCCGCGTCGAGTTGCACGTGCACAACACCCATCAGCTGATCGACAAGCTGGTGCACTTCGAACTGGACATCGGGCTGGTGGAAGGCGAGGTGGAGCACCCGCTGCTGGAGGCGACCCACTGGGTCAGTGATCGGCTGAGCATCTTCTGTGCGCCGTCACACCCGCTGGCACAGGGCGAGGTCACGCTTGAGCGCCTGCTGGCGGCTCGCTGGATCATGCGCGAGCGTGGCTCCGGCACACGCGGCACCTTCGAGCAGGCATTGCGCCCACATCTGGACGGACCTTCGACCAGCGTCTCCCAGCGCCTCGACATCATGCTGGAGCTGGAACATACCGAAGCCATCAAGCGCGCCGTGGAAGCGGGGCTCGGCATCGGCTGCATCTCGCGCCTCGCGCTGAGAGATGCCTTTCGGCGCGGCAGCCTCGTCGAGCTGCCCACTCCATGGCTGGAGCTGACGCGCGCCTATCGCTTCGTCCACCATCGTGATCGCTTCATCACCCAGGCGATGCGCGAATTCGTCGCCGGTTGCCGCAACCTGAGCGGCAGCGCCTCACGCAGTGACGAGATCATCCTGCCGCAGGTGCCGTG
Organism: Cobetia sp. 29-18-1; assembly: GCF_029846405.1. Lineage (NCBI taxonomy): Bacteria > Pseudomonadati > Pseudomonadota > Gammaproteobacteria > Oceanospirillales > Halomonadaceae > Cobetia > Cobetia sp. 29-18-1. The sequence goes on along the minus strand of NZ_JARWKS010000009.1, from coordinate 166,177 downwards.
ATTCGCACACGCTCGGCCTTCAGCAATCGAGCCTGATGGCACAGAGCATCAAGACACCAACCCCTGATGACACCATCCCTCTTGTCACGGGAATCATAATAATAGTGACCACTCACACACAGACGCCGCCAGCGTTTCCGCTGGCGGCGTCCTGATCTCTGCATGACGGGGGGTGATCAGTGAGTCAGGCCGGTGAAACGCGCCTTGATCTCATCAGCGCTCTCGTGGGAGAGGTCCTTGTCGACGGTTTCCGTCACCAGCTTGGCGACCGGCTTGTCGAGCTTGTCGCGCAGCGCCCCCAGGAACTTGGGCGCGGCGGCGATGATTAGCTGATCGAACTTGCCGTCATTGGCCGTCTGCTTGAGGTATTGCGCGACTTCCTTGGCGAAGAAGTCCTGATGCTTGTCAGAGGTCGCGCCATCATCGCCAGTCTGATGCAGGCTGCCGTGCCCGCCGCTGGATTCACCCTTGCCACCGGTTCTCAGGTCACCGGTATGCTGGCGGCTTTCAGGATGTACGAGGCTTTCCACTTCGGTGACCTTGCCAGCGGCACGGGCAAAGATACGTGCACGTGCGGCGTCGGCAGCAACGATGTAAGTAACCATTTACACACTCCCTGTCTCTCGTGAGGCGTCGTTGATGAAGAATGACGATCATCGCTTCGCTTTCAATTGACTACATGCTGGCACCCTTGCGCACATTCAACCCTTGCCGCTCATTTCCCGTACACCGCCCCGCCAGCCCGACGCCTGAAGGTCGACAGGCAAGCGGATAACCAAAAACGCCAGGGCCGCCCCGAAGGGCGGCCCTGGCGTCTGATGCCTGTCACTGGCGACTGACAGGCTCGCATGTTGACGGCCTTACCAGGCTTGCCAATCCAGTTCCTCCGATGCGACGGGTCTGGCAGCGCGGGGACTGGAGCCCTGTGCGGGCAGGGTGCCTGCGCTGCGCGGCGCCATTGCGGGCGGCTGCGCAGGGCCATCCAGACGGAAGCGGCCCACCATCTCGGCCAGACGCGCCGACTGCTCAGAAAGCGCATCCGCTGCCGCGGCGGATTCCTCCACCAGTGCCGCATTCTGCTGTGTCACCTGGTCCAGCTCGGCCACGGCGCTGGAGACCTGTCCGACACCGTGATTCTGCTCCTGGGTGGCATGGCTGATCTCGCCGATCACCTCACTGACACGCATGACGCTGGCGACGATCTCGTTCATGGTGCTGCCGGCCACCCTGACCTGTTCGGCACCATTGCGCGTGCGCTCGTTGGCGGAGCTGATCAGCGTGGCGATTTCCCGCGAGGCCTCGGAAGAGCGCTGGGCGAGGGTACGCACCTCACCGGCCACCACCGCGAAGCCACGCCCCTGCTCACCGGCGCGTGCCGCCTCGACGGAGGCATTCAATGCCAGCAGATTGGTCTGGAAGGCGATGGAGTCCATGACACTGACGATCTCGGTGATCTTGCGCGAGTCGTCATCGATGCCCTGCATGGTGGTGACGACCTCTCCGATCACCTCGCCACCGCGACGCGCGACCTCACTGGCCGACTTGGCCAGTCCGTCAGCTTCATGTGCGGAGTCGGCGGACTGGGCGACGGTGCCGGAAATCTGCTCCATCGAGGCCGAGGTTTCCTGCAGATTGGCCGCCGCCTGCTCGGTACGTGACGACAGATCCTGACTGCCCTGGCTGATCTCGGCGGCGGCGGTCTGCACCGCGCCACTGGCGAGACGAATCTCGCTGAGCACGCCATTGAGGGTCGAGACGAAGCGATTGAAGGCATTGCCGATCTCGGCGACTTCATCACGCCCGCTGACCTGAATGCGCCGCGTGAGATCGCCCTCGCCTGCAGCGATATCCACCAGCGCATCACGCACCAGCGCCAGGCCGCGCAGACTGCGGCTGGCGATCCACGACATCACGGCGGCCGCCCCCAGCAATACCAGCAGCGTCATGGCCAGTGTGGTCCACAGTTGGGCATAAAGCGGTGCATCCGAGTCGGCCACATCCAGGGCCAGCGCCAGACGCCAACCGGTGTCTCCCAGCCCTGCCGAATCCAGCTCGGCACTGAACATGCGGTAATCACGCTGCTGGATATCGACCACCAGTGCCGACTGGCCAGCGGCCACCAGGCGATTGCTGCTGGCCAGGGTCTCGGGCGTCAGCGCCGATGCGAGAGCACTCATCGGCTTGAGCACCAGGGCATCATCCGGGTGGGCGATCAGCGTGCCGGTATCGTCGATCAGGAAGGCGAAGCTGTTGGGCGTCGGCGAGAGTTCGGCGACCGTGCGGGTGATGAACGCCAGCGGCAGATCACCACTGACCACGGCGACCAGCCGTGAGCCGCGATAGACCGGCGCCGCCACGCTGATTTCCAGTTCGCCACTGGTGGCACCGACATAGGGCGCCGTGATGACGGGCTTGCCGGTCGCCACCGCCGCCTGATACCAGCCACGTTGGCGCGGGTCATAACCTGCCCGCCCCGGGCGCCCATCGAAGTAACGGAAACGACCATCCGGGAAGCCGACATAGGTCTTGCTGAAGTCGCCCTGCTTCATCGCCTGGGTCAAGGCGGCATCGGGGAAGTTCTCGAGGCTACTGGCCGCGATGCCGCTCACCGCGTTGATATGCACGCTGAACCACTGGCTCAGCTGGGCGGCGTTCGATCTCAGCAACTGTTGCTGGTAGTCGCTCTCATCGGCATGCGTATTGCGGAACTTGGTCCAGGCATTCAGGCTGCTGACGACCACCAGCGCCACCAGCACTATCGCCACACAGGCTAACGTGATGCGCGCACGTAACGAGGCAAACATCGCCACTCCTTGGTTCAAATCCATCGGGAAGGGGGCCGGGGGCGCCAGCGCAGAGCGCGTCGGTCTGCCCCTCGGTGGCAAGGCATGCAGGCATGCGGTGTACCGGCGTCATCATCGGTACGTGCCGCCCTCTGTATCGGCATGCCCGGCCTTTCCTTTACCCCGCCAGCCACATGCAACGCTCCTCCATCGTCGCCGGAACCGACACTGGCGTCGCGACTCCCGGACATGACGTCGATGGCGAAGTGCGTGCTAACATCCGCCCAACGCGGGGTGCCGCCTGCCCGTCTGCCACCGCTCCCCTCATCCTGTGGTCTTTTCTCGGAGAAGTTTCGATGCGCAATCTGCTCCTGATGCGCCGCCCGCTGCCCCGGCGCGTGCTGGTCACCGCTCACCTGATGCTGCAGCTGGGATTGCTGGCGGCTGCCAGCGGCTGGACGCTGCAGCACTTGACGCCCATCGGGCCTGACAATTCGCTGGTCGCGCAGTGGCCGGTACTGGCGCAGGGTGTCGGCGGTTTCCTGCTGGCCTTCGTGATGACGCGCCTGCTGTTCGAGTTGCTGATGGCGCCGCATCACCTGCTGAGCATTCGCGGGGGCAATCACACCCTGGATGCCGCGGCGCTTGTGACGCGCTCCATCTCGCGCCGCCCGGCGGTGCACGACAATGACGACAGCTGGGTCGGCAAGCCGCGCAGCGTCACCTGGCCGCGCGAAGGCGAAGAAGCCCCCGCTGCCACAGCGGCGACGGCGACATCTGCCGATACACCTGCCGCTGCATCGCCCAAGGCCGCAGCCAAGCCGCAGGAGCCAAGCCTGGGCAGCGATGAAGAGCTGCCAGACACCAACAGCAGCGAAGTACGCCGCACCGAGCCCAGCCTCTAAACGAGCCTCTTTATCCAGAGGCGCGAGATCATAGTGAGCGCCCACTTATTGCCTTGCGACTCACACACGAAAACGCCCCGCGTGATGGAAATCACGCGGGGCGTTGTCTTTTTACGGCTTACAGCATCCGATCGGTCCGTGGCCTCAATGTCCCAGAATCTGGCTGAGGAACAGCTGGGTCCGCTCGGACTGCGGATTGTTGAAGAACGGCTCCGGCGCGTTCTCTTCGATGATCTGGCCCTGATCCATGAAGATGACGCGGTCGGCGACGGTCTTGGCGAAGCCCATCTCGTGGGTCACGCACAGCATGGTCATGCCCTCATTGGCCAGTTCGACCATGACATCCAGCACTTCCTTGATCATCTCCGGGTCCAGCGCCGAGGTCGGCTCATCGAACAGCATCACCTCCGGGCTCAGACACAGCGAGCGCGCGATCGCGACACGCTGCTGCTGGCCGCCGGACAGCTGACCGGGGAACTTGTGGGCCTGATCGGCGATGCGCACGCGCTCTAGGTACTTCATGGCTTCGGCTTCCGCCTCGCGGCGCGGCCGCTTCTGCACCCAGATCGGCGCCAGACAGCAGTTCTCGAGCACCGTCAGATGCGGGAACAGGTTGAAGTGCTGGAACACCATGCCGACGTTGCGACGGATCGCCTCGATCTGCTTGATGTCCTGGGTCAGCGGCATGCCGTTGACCACGATATCGCCTTCCTGATGCTCCTCGAGATGATTGATGCAGCGGATCATCGTCGACTTGCCGGACCCCGAAGGGCCACAGATGACAATACGTTCGCCCTTGCGCACGCTCAGGTTGATGTCGCGCAGCACGTGGAAGTCGCCGTACCACTTGTTGAGGCCCTTGAGCTCGATCATCGGGCGCTCATCGGCGCCGGTGTTGCCCTGCGAGGCGGATGTTGTCGTTGTCATGATGAAGATTCCTTGGCGCCGTGATCAGCGCTTCTTGTGACCGGTATGCAGCAGGCGCTCGAGATACTGGCTGTAGCGCGACATGCTGAAGCAGAAGACCCAGAAGACCAGCGCCACGAAGGCGTAGCCCTCGATGGAGTAGCCCAGCCATTTGGGGTCGGCGAGACCGGCCTGCACGATGGCGAGCAGATCGAAGAGCCCGATGATCAGTACCAGCGAGGTGTCCTTGAACAGGGCGATGAAGGTGTTCACGATGCCGGGAATCATCAGCTTGAGCGCCTGGGGCAGCACGATCAGCCCCATGTTGCGCCAGTAGCCCAGCCCCAGCGCCATGCCGGCCTCGGTCTGCCCCTTCGGGATCGCCTGCAGGCCACCACGCACCACTTCCGCCATGTAGGCACTCTGGAACAGGGTGATGCCGATCAGCGCGCGCACCAGCTTGTCGAGGTTGACCTCGCCAGGCACGAACAGCGGCAGCATCACCGAGGCCATGAACAGCACCGTGATGAGCGGCACGCCGCGCCAGAACTCGATGAACACCACGCAGATGCTCTTCACGATCGGCATCTCGGAGCGACGCCCCAGCGCCAGCAGGATCCCCAGCGGCAGTGCCGCCACGATACCCACCACCGCCAGCACCAGTGTCAGCATCAGACCGCCCCACTCGTGGGTACCGACGATCTCGAGGCCGAAGCTGCCGCCATGCAGCAGGAAGTAGGCGATGAAGGGGAACACCGCCAGGCTGACGATGGCGACCCAGCCCTTGGCCGGCAGCTTCGGAATCGCCAGCCAGGCGATCAGGGCCGCAAAGACGGCGAAGACGATATCGACCCGCCAGGTTTCCTCGCTCGGGTAGAAGCCGTAGATGAACTGATCGAGACGCGCACTGATGAAGACCCAGCAGGCGCCCTCCCCCGTGCAGTCCTCTCGTGAGGTGCCGCTCCAGCTGGCATCGATCAGCGCCCACTGCAGGCTGGGCACCACCAGCAGATAGACCAGATACAGCGCGAACAGCGTGAACAACGTATTGATCGGTCCGGCGAACAGATTGCTGCGCAACCAGGCCACCGCGCCGATGCTGTCGCTCGGCGCCGGACGGGAATCGATCATCTTCTCGGTGACCCGTGACAGGGTCTTTTCAATCGACATGGGCAGACCCTCAGCGCTCGACCAACGCCATGCGGGCGTTGAACCAGTTCATGAACATGGAGACCAGCAGACTGATGGTCAGATAGACCAGCATCGTCATGGCGATCACCTCGATGGCCTGACCGGTCTGGTTGAGCGTGGTACCCGCGAAGACCGAGACCAGATCGGGGTAGCCGATGGCCGTGGCCAGCGACGAGTTCTTGATCAGGTTCAGGTACTGGCTAGTCAGCGGCGGGATGATGACGCGCAGCGCCTGCGGCACCACCACCAGACGCAGTGTCATGCCACCGGACAGCGACAGCGCCCGTGACGCTTCGGTCTGGCCGTGCGGTACCGCTTCGATGCCGGAACGCACGATCTCGGCGATGAAGGCTGCGGTATAGACCGACAGCGCGACCCACAGGGCGAGGAACTCGGGGACGACCGTGATACCGCCATGGAAGTTGAAGCCCTTGAGTTCCGGCAGCTCCCAGCTCAGCGGCATGCCCATCGCGAAGTAAGCCAGCAATGGCGCCACGATGATCAGGCCGAGCGAGATCCAGCCCGCCGGCAGGCGCTGTCCGGTACGCGCCTGACGCTGTCGGTTCCAGTAGCTGAAGATGCCGCTGGCGACGACGGCCAGCACGAACACCGCAATCACCACCGAGAAACCGCTGGAGGTGATGGGAGCCGGCACGAACAGACCGCGCACGTTGAGGAAGAACGCCTCGCCCAGCGACAGCGAGCCACGCGGACTTGGCAGGGTTCTCAGGACGGCGAAATACCAGAAGAAGATCTGCAGCAGCAACGGGATGTTGCGGAAGACTTCGATATAGACCGCCGCCAGCCGCGAGATCAGCCAGTTGGGGGACAGACGCGCGACCCCCATGACGAAGCCGATCACGGTCGCGGCGATGACACCCAGCGCGGATATCAACAAGGTATTGAGCAGGCCGACGATGAAGGTATCGCCATAGGTGGATTGCTCGGAATAGTCGATCAGGCTCTGCAGGATGCCAAAGCCTGCGGTGTTGTCCAGAAAGGCAAAGCCGGTGGTGATGCCACGGCTTTCGAGGTTGGTCAGGGTATTGCTGACGATGATCGCCAACACACCGAACACGCCTGCCAGCATCAATAGCTGGAAGATCAGTGCCCGCTTGGCCGGGTCACGCCAGAATGGCGGCTTGACCGTGGCCGGCGGGCGAGAAGCAGGTTGTGTCATACAGGCAATCTCCGCCGGAAAGCTATGCGACTTCCGCCTGCCGTCCTATCGAACGGCAGATCAGTTATCTCTCGGCACTCGATGAATGGGTCACGAGGTACAGGCTGGGGCTCATTAACCGGGGCCCACATGACGCTGGCCAGAGGAAGTGGAGCAAGACGCTCACTTCCTCTGGCCAGCGTCCTTGCTCAGCCTGTCATGAGGGGCAAGGCCCACCCGCAGTACAGGGCGAGCCCGCGCATCAGCGAACCGGCGGGGCGTACTGGACGCCGCCATCGGTCCACAGTGCGTTCAAGCCGCGCTCGATACCCAGTGCGGAGCCGGTACCGACGTTGCGCTCGAACATCTGGCCGTAGTTACCGACCTGCTTGATGACCTGGTAGGCCCAGTCAGCCGGCAGCCCCATGGCTTCCCCGTAGTTGCCATCGGCACCGACCAGGCGCGCGACGTTCGGGTTGGTGTCCGACTTCTTCTCTTCGATGTTGTCGGAGCTCAGCCCCATCTCTTCGGCGTTGATCTGCGCGAACAGGGTCCATTTGACGATGTTGAACCACTGGTCATCGCCCTGACGGACGACGGGGCCCAGCGGTTCCTTGGAGATGACTTCCGGCAGCACCATCGCGGACGCCGGATCGGAGAGCTTGATACGCAGCGCGTAGAGCTGGGATTGGTCGGAGGTCAGGACGTCACAACGACCGGCTTCGAAACCCTTGACGGTCTGGTCGGAGGTATCGAAGACGACCGGCTCGAAGGACATGTCGTTCAGGCGGAAGTAGTCCGCCAGGTTGAGCTCGGTGGTGGTGCCGGACTGGATGCAGACGGCTGCCCCGTCCAGCTCCTTGGCACTGGAGACGCCCAGGTCCTTGCTGACCATGAAGCCCTGGCCGTCGTAATAGTTCACGCCAGCGAAGTTGAGGCCCAGTGATGTGTCACGGGTCGCCGTCCAGGTGGTGTTGCGGGACAGGACATCAATCTCGCCGGACTGCAGCGCGGTGAAACGCTCCTTGGCCGTCAGCGGTACATAGCGCACCTTGCTGGCATCGCCCAGCACGGCGGCGGCGACGCCGCGGCAGACATCGACATCGAGGCCCTGCCAGTTACCGGCGTCATCCGGTGCCGAGAAGCCCGGCAAGCCGGTGCTGACGCCACACTGGACAAAGCCCTTTTCCTTGACGCTATCCAGGGTCGCGGCACTGGCGCCTGTCGCCATGGAGGCGGCCAGGACAGCGGCGCTAGCGATCAGCAGTGGCTTCTTGTTGTTATGCATCGTGATTCCCTCGCGAAAGTCTGGAGTCCGCTCGATCAGCCTCGAGTCAGAAGTGGTGCAATGCATTGCATGGCACCTACCGACAATAGCAAGCCGCGTTCCAATTTCCGCCTATCGCGTGATCCGCTGCGTTCAACGCTGAAAAAAGCGCTAAAACCCAGTGATATAGGCCAAAGCCTCGGAGTGGGGCGGCGGATCATTCCGCGCGATTGCCGCGCAGTTAGGCTCATGGCGAGACCAGTTCGCCTCATATCGGTGCAAAATAAAAACGGCCGTTTCATTGCGAAACGGCCGTTGGCGGTGCAGCGATGTGGCGCGAGTGGCAGATTGCGACCAATGTCTCGGTCTGCCTGACTCAACGCTTGTTCATCCCATCAGGCACGTTTTCGTGCCTGATGGGACTCCCTTGCCACCGCAAGGTGCATGCGGATCACTTCTCCAGCAGGCGCTGCATGAAGGGCGGCAGCACCAGGGCGGCGCGATGGCCTTCGACGGTATAGAAGTCACGCGCGAAGGTGGCGGCAGCGGCATCTTCCTCGCGGAATGACTTCACGTCACAGCTCTTGCCCGCCAGGGTGCAGCTCCACCAGCCGGACGGATACACCGGCTGCGGGAACGGCAAGGTCGCGACGCTATCAAAGCCCGCTTCGCCCATGTCGTTGCGCAGGTCCTTGATGATGGAATCGGTGTGATAGAGCGGGGACTCGCTCTGCTGCACCATCAGGCCGCCCTGCTTGAGGATACGATGGCAGCGCTTGAGGAAGTCGGTCTTGAACAGACCTTCCGCCGGGCCGACCGGGTCGGTGGAATCGACGATCAGCACATCGATGCTCTCGTCCGGGCAGTTGTCGACCCACTTGACGCCATCCTCGAACAGCAGCTCGGCGCGCGGGTCGTCATTGGACTCGACCAGCGCCGGGAAGAATTGCTCGGAGGCACGCGTGACCGCCGGATCGATATCGATCTGGGTGACCTTCTCCACGCCCGGGTGCTTGAGCACCTCACGCAGAGTGCCGCAATCGCCACCGCCGATGATGACGACACGCTTGGGGTCTGCATGAGCGAACAGCGCCGGATGCGACATCATCTCGTGATAGAGGAAGTTGTCACGGTCAGTCAGCATCACGCAGCCGTCCAGCACCATCAGGTTGCCGTAGGTCTCGGTGGCATAGACTTCGAGGTGCTGATAAGGGGTCTGCTCGTCATGCAGCTTGTGGCTGACCTTGAGCGAGAAGGCGCTGCCGTGGCGATCGAAGATTTCGGTAAACCAGGAGCCATCGAGACGTTCGGTCATGGGGGACCCTCGCATTGGATATCACAGACGGGATATCAAGGTATGGATAGAGACGGCACGATGGCCATCGGAAATTGCGCCAATCAGCACTGCGCCAGCATCAGGCCGGCAGTTCACGGCCCGCATGACGACCACGCGGCGTGATGTCGTGATACGCGACATGCCGGGCAAGCGCCAACATGGCGCAGGCGCTGCACCATAGCCAAAGACGGCCGGAGTGGAAAGTGTTGATGCATGACAATTTCAGACAGGCCGCGTATCGATGACACGCGGCCCGGGGGAGAGGCTCAACGAGAGGCCGGCCCGAGGCGGACCAGATGGAGAATCAGCCTGACGCACTGAAACACTCCCAGCCCGATGAGGATGCCGGCGAGGTCCGCCAGCGCATCCAGCACCTCAGCGCCGCGATAGGGAATCGCCAGCTGCAGACATTCGATGGCGACGCCCAGCAACAGCAGGAGCGGCAGGATGATCAAGCTGGTCAAGCCCGCCAGCCGTGTGGTCAGCGCCAGCAACGCGAAGGCGGAGAAATGCTGCAGCTTGTCCCAGGGGAAGGTCTGCTCCGGATGCGGCACGCCCGGGGAGAGCGTGCCGAACAGGATCAGCAACAGGCACAGCAGAGCCACGAATGCCCAACCGCGGCGCGGGATGAGACGCTGCTCGACCGGCGTCATGCTGACACCCCCGCTGGCCGGCGCCCTTCTGCTTGCTGCCCTGCTGCTTGCCACCTTCTATAGGCAGCAACAGGGGTGACAGCAGAGAAGACCATGATGGGCTCTCCCATCAGCCGCGGGCGACCGGTGTCGCATTGGCGGCGTCATCCTGATGGTAGGCCGGGCTCAGCTCGTGCAGCGCGTCCATCAGGGCATTGACGTTGCCCGGGTCGGTGAACTGGCTGATGCCGTGCCCCAGGTTGAAGATGTGGCCCGGGCCCTGGCCGTAGCTGTCGAGGATACGCCCGACTTCGGCACGAATGGCGGCCGGCGTGCCGAACAGCGCATTCGGGTCCAGGTTGCCCTGCAGGGCCACACGATGGCCGACACGCTCACGCGCATTGGACATCTCGGTGGTCCAGTCGAGGCCGACGGCATCACAGCCGGTGGCGGCGATGTGTTCGAGCCATTGGCCACCATTCTTGGTGAACAGGATCACCGGTACACGGTTGCCTTCGCTGTCCGGCTTGAGGCCAGCGACGATCTGCTCCATGTAGCGCAGCGAGAACTCGAGGTAGGCCGGCGTGGACAGGGTGCCGCCCCAGGTATCGAAGATCTGCACCGCCTGAGCACCCGCGGCAACCTGGGCGTTCAGGTAGTCGGTAACGGCCTGCGCCAGGGTGTCGAGCAACTGATGCATGGCTTCCGGATTGGAATACATCAGGCCTTTCACGTGACGGAAGTCCTTGCTGGAACCGCCCTCGACCATATAAGTGGCCAATGTCCACGGGCTGCCGGAGAAACCGATCAGCGGCACGCGACCGTTCAGCTCACGGCGGATGGTGGACACGGCACGCATGACGTAATCGAGATCACGCTCGACATTCGGCACGCTCAGCGCCGCGATTTCCTCGGCAGTCCGCACTGTCTTGCGGAATTTCGGGCCTTCGCCAGTCTCGAAGTAAAGGCCCAGCCCCATGGCATCCGGGATGGTCAGGATGTCGGAGAACAGGATGGCGGCATCCAGCGGGAAGCGCTCCAGCGGCTGCAGCGTCACCTCGCAGGCACGCGCGGTGTCCATGCACAGGTCCATGAAGCCACCGGCCTGACCGCGGACTTCGCGATATTCCGGCAGATAGCGGCCAGCCTGGCGCATCATCCAGACGGGAGTACGGTCGACCGGCTGACGGGCCAGCGCGCGCAGGAAGCGATCATTCTTCAAGGTCATCGGAATCACACATCAGCTCGGGGAATGTCTCGGCATTCTATCAGAGCCTGAGAAAAATCCCGCCCATCGTGGCGATGCAACAAATGCATTGGCAAATCGCCCCGCCTTTATAGTCCCTTTGCTGGCGTCATCCGGCCATTGTGGTGGTGGCGGCAACAACGCTTTTCCATACAGAGCGATGAGTCATCGGCCACAGACTGGTAAACTCGCCACATGACTGCATGCTGGCCGCCGGTATCTCGAGCGACTCATCGAGACATTGCCGGACCACCGCATGCCCGCGCTTTTTCAGCCCGGCGATTGTCCGGGCGTTCGAGGTGAACAGTGACCATTCGATTCATCGCCGCCTCGCGGCTGCCAACGCCCTGGGCGACCTTCACCATGCACGGTTTCGAGGATGAGACCACCGGCAAGGACCACATCGCTCTGACTCTGGGCGACATCGATGACGGCGCGCCGGTGCTGGGCCGCGTGCATTCCGAGTGCCTGACCGGCGACGCCCTCTTCTCGATGCGCTGTGACTGCGGCTATCAGCTGCAGGAAGCGCTCAAGCGCATTGCCGCCGAAGGCCGCGGCGTGCTGCTCTATCTGCGTCAGGAAGGCCGCGGCATCGGCCTGCTCAACAAGATTCGCGCCTATGAGCTGCAGGATGGCGGCGCCGATACCGTCGAAGCCAATGAGCGCCTCGGCTTCGGGGCTGACATGCGCCGCTACGATATCTGTGTGCCGATGCTGGAGCATCTCGGCGTCAGCACTCTCAAGCTGATGACCAACAACCCGCGCAAGGTCGATGCCCTGACCCGTGATGGTGTCACCATCAGTGAGCGCCAGCCGATCACCACCGGCCTGAATCCGCACAACGAGCACTATCTCTCGACCAAGGCGGGCAAGCTGGGCCACATGATGGCACTGGATGATTTCACCCAGGCAAGCGACGTGGATATCGAGCGCAGCGAGTAGCCGCGCGCAGGGGGAGCCTGATTGGTTCCCCCTTCCTTATATAGGCAAATTGACTGGCTGGCGCAGCGAGCGTGACATGACGACGTCACCCGCCAGGGAGTAGGCTGGAGTCGAACCCGCGCCGGAGACATCGCCATGCGCAAAGACTCAACGGCTGCATCATCACAGCCTTCTTCATCGCAACCTCAGTCATCACAGCCTTCGTCAACACAGCCCGCCTCGACACCTCCTCAGGCATCCCCCTCTTCCAGCGCATCGCCTGTCGATGACGCGGATTCACGCGACACCTCCGCGACACCTGCTCTCTATACCCAGCTGGAGGAATGGCTGCACAGCGCCAGCCACGGCATCGGTGCCGTCATGGGCCTCGTCGGCATGATCGTGCTGATCGTGATGACCAGCCTCGCTGCCGAAGTCGACCCCTGGAAGATCGTCAGCGTCAGCCTCTACGGCCTGACCCTGGTGGTGCTGTATGCGGCCTCGACGCTCTATCACGGTATCCGTCATCCACGCCTGAAATATGCCTTCCAGCTGCTGGATCACTGCGCCATCTATCTACTGATCGCCGGCACCTATACGCCTTTCCTGCTGGTCAATCTTCGCGGCCCGACCGGCTGGACACTGTTCGCCATCATCTGGTCGCTCGCGCTGGGCGGCATCTTCCTCAAGCTGCGCTGGCCTGAACGCTTCAGCGCCCTGCGCGTGAGCGTCTATCTGCTGATGGGCTGGTTGATCGTGTTCGCCTCGCCGATACTGGTCGAGAAGCTCTCCGAGACGGGGCTCATCCTGCTGGTCGCCGGTGGCATCACCTATACCCTGGGCGTGATCTTCTTTCTGATGACGCGCCTGCGCTATCACCACGCCATCTGGCACCTGTTCGTGCTTGGCGGCAGTACCTGCCACTTCTTCGCCATCTATACCGCAGTGCTGCCGTATTCCGTATGACGTGATCGAGGCCGCCACGCTGGCCGGTGCTCTTGAGCACACCGGCTTGAAAGCACAGGTTTGAGAACACGGCACTGAGAACACGGGCAAGCCACCTCAAAAAAGCGGGAAGGGTCGTCATGACCCTTCCCGCTTTTTTTCGCGATTTTTTGACGCTTCAGGGCTCGTCTCTCACAGGGCTATCTCCCTGAGGGGCAAAGACCGGCAAACGATACCGGGTACCACGCCCGACACCGTAGCTTTCCAGTACCTGCTTGGCGGTCAGATCGGCGAGATCGCGGGCGGCGGTAGGGTCGGAGGTATCGACCAGGGCGCGGTATTCGGCGCGCCCCACGCCCTCTTCGTCATCTCGCTCCAACAATGTCAGTACCAGCTCGCGCTGGCGGGCATTCAGCGGCGTACGCGCGTGCTCCAGCCACAGTCGCTCGGCACGCTGGACGCGCTGGTAATGGAAGGCCGTCCGACGACCGGCGTCGCGCAGACGCAAAAGCCACCACTCGGCCCAGACATTCATGTCACCGGGCGCTGCATCCTCCACCTCACCATTGAGCGCGCGATCCAGCTGCGGCGGCAGCTGATGGCCGCTGGCCGAGGTCTGGGGCTTGCCGAGATAACGCTGCTCCAGCTCGCGCAATTCATCCTGATGCTCGAGCACCACCGAGAACAGCGCCTGGCGGCGCCAGCAGAGTTGCTCCAGCGCTTCCGGCTCCCAGCGCTCGGCGGCCTTGCCGACAAACTCGCCCTGCTGCTGCAACGCGGCCAGGGCATCGATTCGTGTCAGCCAGCGCATCAGCAGCAAGCGCCCGATCAAGCCGTTGCCCAAGGCCAGCGGTGCGAGCGCCTGCCAGTGCGCATGCAGCTGCAGGGCATTCAACACCCCTGAGTTATCCACATCCGGCTCTTCCGTCGCCAGACGCTGCCAGAAGACATCCAGCTCCCGGTCCAGCGCATCGGGGTTCTCCGCCGGAGCGCGATAACGCAAGCGCTTGAGACCGTAACGACCGCTGACCGCTTCGTAGCGCGCCTCGCGCCATGCACCGAGTGGCTGACCACTGCTGCGCGGCAGGAAAGGCCCCAGACGCCGATGCCACTCGAGCACCTGTTGGCGGGTCAGCGGCTGGAATGCCGTGCGCACGACTTCCAGCGTCACATCCACGAAGACGTCGACGCCAGGCGCCGGCCCGCGCGGTGACTCCTGATGGCCGGACTCCAGCCCCAGCGCCTGATACAGCGCATCACGCAACGCCGCCCGCCCGAGCACCACGCCGGACAGCTGGGCACTGGCTTCCATCTCTTCGCTGAGGAGCGTCGCCTCGAGACGCAGGCGTTGTCGGGGATAGAGATTCTGCCCCTGAGCGACCAGCGGCGACATCACCGCCTGGGTCGCCGCCAACTGCCCCATCAAGGGCATGACCTCCAACCGCCCCCGTGGCCAGTCAGGCTGCTGCCAGATCCACATAAGTTGTTATTCCCATTGAGGTTTTCACTAACATCTTATCAAAAAGATCCGCAATAAACCACATATCGAATCAATTAATGATGCGCAAAACAGACAGGATGCGCTCATCGCTTTTGCTTTGATCAATATCATGTCATGAAAATCTAATAAACCTCTCAACCCCATGATTTCCATCGGATATGTCGCCACTCACATCGCATGAGTGCTGCCCTCGACCTCATCAAGATCAATAGTTGACCATCATGACGAAAACAACCAATTACCGAATCATGAGAAGATACGCAAAATACTCAACAGCGCATCATTCAGCGCCTGATGGCTAAAACCCATCCTCGATCGATGGCCTGCCTCGCGCCGCCCTGGCCCACCGCCCTGTCTCGAATCGACCTGTCTCGAACCGACCTGAGTCAGCCCGCCACCAGACAGCCTGGGGCGCGCCCCAGACGGTTGACGCCGCTGAACGAGCAAGGCGACCTCTCAACCTCGTCAGGCGCCCTGCAAGCGCCTCTGAGGCCCAGAAACGCAAAAGGCGCCACCCTGATATCAGGATGGCGCCTCGTGGCGTGTGCGCGCTCTCAGCGCGCTTTCATGACGTCATTGCAGTACATGCAGGCCAGATCAGCCCGTCAGCTTGGCCTGTGGCGGCGTTCGATGACGTTGCCGGCAACAGGGCTCAGTGTTGCTGACGCTCCTCGGCGGCCTGTTGCTCGCGCTGACGGGCCCGCTCGTAAGCAGGACGCACCCGCACCTCTTCGCCCCATTGCTCAAGCACGGCCGGCAGAGGTTGCCCGGCCATCTGCGCCCAGCTGAGGGTCTGGGCGAGGAAGATATCGGCGACACTGAATTCATCGGCCACCAGCCAGCCCTGGCCATCGAAGCGGCGCTGAAGTGCCTTGAGAGCACGCTGGAATTCCCATTGGGCTGTCTGCTTGATGGCATCACAGCGCTGGTCCTCCGGCAGCGCGAAGGTGTGCTTGGCCAATGTCCACAGCGGCTGCTCAAGCTCGGTGGTCAGGAAACTGAGCCATTGATCCATCTGTGCCTGCCCGGCCAGCGATTGTGGCAGCAGGCGCCCTTCTCGCGCCGCCAGGTAGCGACAGATGGCACTGGACTCGAACAGGGCCAGCTCACCATCCACCAGGGCTGGCGCCTTGCCATCGGGATGAATGGCCAGGTATTCAGGGCTGTGCCCCTCACCGGCCTTCAGATCCAGACTATGAATCCGGTAATCGAGCCCCAGCTCCTCGAGCGTCCAGGCGACCCGCAGCGAGCGGGAATTCGGGTAGCTGTAGAGAGTCAACATGGTCGGGCGCACTCCGTGGCGTTGCGGTGGTGACTGGCGCAGGTGAAAGCTTTCGCGCCAGTCAGGCCCTGGCTGCTTGAGCAGAGGGCTTGATGGTCATCCAGCATGGGCGGGAAGTCGCTGAGTTTCCATGCATCATTCGCCGTCTCGGCGCAGGCAGTCACGCAACGAAAAACGCCTGTGGACAACTCGAACTCTCGAGTCATCCACAGGCGTTTCGGTATTGCATGCCACCAGGATCAGCCGCCGAGGCGAGCCTCGATACTTGCGCGGATGCCGGCGGCATCCAGACCGCAGTCACGCAGCAGCTCGACCGGCTTGCCATGCTCGACGAAGCCATCCGGCAGCCCCAGCAGCAACATGGGCTGAGCCAGTCCCGCGTTCAGGTAGAGCTCGGCCACGCCGGCTCCCGCGCCACCCGCGATGGCATTCTCTTCGACGGTCACGACCAGGTCGTGCTCCGCGGCGATCTCGAGCAATGCCTCACGGTCCAGCGGCTTGATGGAGCGCAGATTGAAGTGGGTCGCGTCCAGCGCCTCGGCGACTTCCTCCACCGGCGTGTTCATGCTGCCCACGGCGACGATGGCGACACGCACCTCGGGGCTGCCGCTGATACGACGACGGTATTCCCCCTGACCGATGGCCATTGGCGTCAGGTCGGCATCGGTGGCCACCCCCGGCCCGGTACCGCGCGGATAGCGCACTGCGGCAGGCCCGGAGTGGGCCAGTGCCGCGCTCAGCATGCCACGGCACTCGGCTTCATCGGCCGGCGCCATCAGCACCAGCTCCGGCACGCAGCGCAGGAACGACATGTCCAGGCTGCCGTGATGCGTCGGGCCGTCTTCGCCGACCAGACCGGCACGATCGATGGCAAAGGTCACGTCCAGTTTCTGCACCGCGACATCGTGGATCAGCTGATCATAGCCACGCTGCAGGAAGGTGGAATAGATCGCCACCACCGGCTTCATGCCTTCACAGGCCATGCCCGCTGCTACTGTTACCGCGTGCTGCTCCGCGATGGCGACATCGTAGTAGCGATCAGGATATTCCTTCGAGAAACGCACCAGATCCGAGCCTTCCCGCATGGCCGGCGTGATGCCGATGACGCGCGCATCCGCGGCGGCGGCATCACACAGCCAGTTGCCGAAGACGCTGCAGTATTTCTGCGGCTTGGGAGCCGGTGCGTCGGTGACGGCAGGCGCCTGCTCGGCTGCCTGAGGCGCGGCCTTCTCGAGCTTGGTGATGGCGTGATAACCGATCGGGTCACGCTCCGCCGGCAGGAAGCCCTTGCCCTTGCGCGTCACCACATGCAGGAACTGCGGGCCATCCAGATCACGCATGTTGCGCAACGTCTGCACCAGCGCCGGCAGGTCATGGCCGTCGATGGGGCCGATGTAGTTGAAGCCCATCTCCTCGAACAGCGTCGCCGGGCTGATGAAGCCCTTCATGTGCTCTTCGGTACGCTTGGCAAGCTCCAGCGCACCCGGCAAGGGCGACAGCAGTCGCTTGCCGTTGGCGCGCATCTGGGTATACGGCTTGCTGGCCAGAATACGTGCCAGATAGCTTGCCAGGCCGCCGACGTTCTCGGAGATCGACATCTCGTTGTCGTTGAGCACGACCAGCATATTGGCCTTCACGTGCCCGGCATGCGCCAGTGCCTCGAACGCCATGCCAGCCGTCAGGGCACCATCGCCGATCACCGCACAGGCGCGCCGTGACTCACCCGCTGTGCGGGCGCCGAGCGCCATGCCCAGCGCCGCACTGATCGAGGTGCTGGAATGGCCCACCCCGAAGGTGTCGAACTCGCTCTCGGCACGCTTGGGGAAGGCAGACAGGCCGTTGTACTGGCGCATGCTGTACATGGCTTCACGACGGCCGGTCAGAATCTTGTGCGGATAGGCCTGATGACCCACGTCCCACACCAGACGGTCATGAGGCGTTTCCAGCGCATGGTGGAGGGCCACGGTCAGCTCGACCACACCGAGCCCGGCACCGAAGTGCCCGCCGGTACAGCCGACGCTGTACAGCAGGTAGGCGCGCAGTTCGTCAGCCAATTGGCGCAGCTGTGCCGCGCTCATGGC
Source organism: Cobetia sp. 29-18-1 (assembly GCF_029846405.1). Lineage (NCBI taxonomy): Bacteria > Pseudomonadati > Pseudomonadota > Gammaproteobacteria > Oceanospirillales > Halomonadaceae > Cobetia > Cobetia sp. 29-18-1. Next base: position 148,022 of record NZ_JARWKS010000009.1, on the reverse strand, counting down.
GCGCAGCGCTTGAGGTGTCTCGACCGCATCGAGCAGTGGCGTCGCGGGGCGCGCCTGAGGTATCTCGTCAAACAGCTTCATAGGCGTCAGGAATCAGTGGTCTCGCTCGATCATGTAGCGCGCCAGCACCGCGAGTGGCTCTGCGGCCTCTCCCAACGGTGCCAGGGCATCCAGGGCCTCTTGCAGTAGCTGACCTGCTCGCTCTTGAGCACCTTCGAGTCCAAGCAGCGAGGGGTAGGTCGGCTTGTCGCGCGCAGCGTCAGCACCGGCCGTCTTGCCAAGCGTTGCGGTGTCGCCCGTCACGTCCAGGATGTCATCCTGGATCTGGAAGGCCAGGCCGATAGCCGAAGCGTAGCGCTCCAGGGCGGCCAGACGCGAATCCTGCTCGTCGACTGCCACCAATCCGCCCAGACGGACCGCGGCGCGAATCAGCGCGCCGGTCTTGTAGGCATGCATGCGTGACAGCGCCTCTACCTCGCGGAACTGGCCGACCGCCTCAAGATCCAGCGCCTGACCGGCCACCATCCCGCGCCGCCCGGAGGCCTCGGCCAGGGTACGCACCAGGGCAGGTGTCCGTACATGGCCGGTCGTCGCCATCACTTCGAAGGAGAGCGTCAACAGGGCATCGCCCGCGAGAATGGCGGTCGCCTCATCGAAGGCGCGATGCACGGTGGGACGGCCACGACGCAGGTCGTCATCGTCCATGGCCGGCAGGTCATCATGGACCAGCGAATAGGCATGCACCAATTCAAGCGCCGCTGCCGCCGCGTCCAGCGCAGCGCGGTCAGCGGCCTCTTCATCGCAGCCCAGGGCACGACCCACCGCATACAGCAGCACGGGGCGCAGACGCTTGCCGCCACCCAGCACGCTGTAGCGCATGGCGTCCTCGAGACGCTCACTCACCGCCGCACTGCCGGGAGTCAACAACGCCTCAAGCACGGCCTCACTGCGCGCCTGTCCAGAGCGGATCAGCTCGCTGGCCTGCGATGCAGTCGGCGTGACTTGCGTATTCAATCCACCTGACATCACCAGTCCTTCTCCTCGTCCGCTTCACCCGCCATGCTGCCTGCGGCATCGGGCGCCGTAAACGCCGTGGGCGTCAGCGTCCCCTCCGGGCCTTCCACCAATGCCTGCAGGCGCAACTCGGCGCTGTCGAGCCGCTGCTGCGCCTCGCGCGCCAGACTCACGCCCTCTTCAAAAGCGCCCAGTGACGCTTCCAGCGACATGTCGCCAGCCTCGAGCCGCGTCACCAACCCTTCAAGACGGGCCAGGGTGGCGGCGAAATCCTGTGGCACTTCCTTTTCGGCCATGGGTGCTCTCGCTCATCCGACCGGGCGGGCCCGGTGTCTCTGTGTGGAGCGCCAGTATAACCCGAAGGGCTTCACGACGCTGCCCACCCCCTGCGCACGGAGGAAGAGTCACATCAAACGGCTGTGCTGTGAATTTTTCATGCCCGGCACGCGGACATTTCATCCGGAGGCCCCGTCGGCTGTGATATTCTTTGCTCCCCTGTTGACAGCACGCCCCGCTGTTTCTCTGGCATTTTCTTGAGGTGTGACACGCCAGCAGGTCATGAAAAAGACCAAACGAACAGAAACGCCGGCATGACCGGCGAGAGGGTTGATCCGACAATGGCCAAGACGTCCCTGGACAAGAGCAAGATCAAGATTCTATTGCTCGAGGGTGTCCACCAATCCGCCGTGGATAATTTCCTCAACGCGGGTTACACCAACATCGAACTGCTTCAGACCTCGCTGGCCGAGGAAGAACTGATCGAGAAGATCCGCGATGTGCACTTCATCGGCATTCGTTCCCGCACTCAGCTCAACGAGCGCGTGATCTCCGCTGCCGAGAAGCTCACCGCCATCGGCTGCTTCTGTATCGGCACCAACCAGGTCGACCTGGAAGCCGCACTGAAGCGCGGCATTCCCGTGTTCAACGCGCCCTACTCCAACACTCGCTCGGTCGCCGAGCTGGTACTGGCCGAAGCCATCATGCTGATGCGCGGCGTGCCGGAGAAGAGCGCCAAGGCACATCGTGGCCAGTGGATGAAATCCGCCAAGAACAGCCATGAAGTCCGCGGCAAGACGCTGGGCATCGTGGGCTACGGCAGCATCGGTTCCCAGCTGTCCGTGCTCAGCGAATCCCTGGGCCTGGACGTCATCTACTACGATGCCGTCACCAAGCTCGGCATGGGCAATGCCCGTCAGGTGGCAAGCCTGGAAGAACTGCTGGCGCGCGCTGACATCGTCACGCTGCATGTGCCGGAAATCCCCTCCACCAAGTGGATGATGGGCAAGCAGCAGTTCGCGCTGATGAAGCAGAACAGCGTCTTCATCAATGCGGCACGCGGCACCACCGTCGTCATCGAAGACCTGGCCGAAGCCCTCTCCAGCGGCAAGCTGCTGGGCGCCGCCATCGACGTCTTCCCGGTAGAGCCGAAAGGCAACGGCGAAGAGTTCGTGTCTCCGCTGCGCGAGTTCGACAATGTCATCCTGACGCCGCACGTCGGTGGCTCCACCATGGAAGCCCAGGAAAACATCGGTGTCGAAGTCGCCGAGAAGCTGGTGACCTACTCCGACAACGGCACCACCATCGGCTCGGTCAACTTCCCGGAAGTCGCCCTGCCGGCGCACCCGGAAAAGCACCGTCTGCTGCATATCCACGACAACGTCCCGGGCGTGCTGTCACGCATCAACCAGGTGCTGTCCGAGGAAGGCATCAACATCTCTGGCCAGTACCTGCAGACCAACAACACGGTCGGCTATGTGGTCATCGATGTCGACAAGGCCTACGGCAAGAAAGCGCTCGAAGCGCTCAAGACCGTCGACCATACCCTGCGTATCCGGACCCTTTACTCGGAAGCTGATTTCGAGAACTGAGTCCGTGCTCTGCTTCATGGCCGTGGAGCAGAGGGCAGGCAAATGAAAACGCCGCAGCCAGAAATGGCTGCGGCGTTTTTTTGTACCGGATTACCAGGCGCGTTGCTCGTCCCGTGCCTTGCGTCCCACTCCCCTCTGTCATGCCTCCGTCATGCCTCAGCCGGTTCCCCATAGACTGGCAAAGCCGGGCCAAGACCAGGGGCGTGTTTCACGTGGAACATCTTGATTCCTCGTAAAACACCCTCTGAATCAGATAGTTGAGAACAGGTGCCCAGTTGAAACTTCTTCTCTTAGCGCTCTGACAATGGCGTGCCAGCGACGGCCCAGTTTTCCGGCTCCACTTCCTGCAACACCACCCAGACGGACTGCTCACGCACACCCAGCACGCGAGCCGTCTCGCGAGTCAACGCCTCCACCAGCTCCCGCTTCTGTTCCTGTGTCTTGCCCGTCAGAAATTCTGCACGAATCATTGGCATGGTTTTCTCTCCTTGTTGTTCAGATCTTTTTTAGCGTGTGCCTGGCCAGCCTCGACTCGCTATTGCCACAGCCGCCTTATGACGCTGCGGACAATGTTCCACGTGAAACATCTGCCGGCAGCAAAGAGCGCAGCCCAGCGATGTCAGTCTGCGGCATAGGCTGGTAAAGAAATTGGCTGCTTTACGAAAAAGCAGCCAATTCTCTCCATACGTCATTCAAAAAATCGCCTGGCTATCAGTCTGTTGGCGCGCTTTAGCCAAATATCACAAGCATCATGTTCCACGTGAAACACTGCTTAGGCGTAGCAGGAATCACCCAGCAGCACCTCTTCGACGCGACCGTTCAACAGCATGCCAAGCAGCGGCGTGTTATGGCCGGCACTGACCAGCGTCTCGCTTGAGACACGCCATTCCTGTTCCATATCGATCACCGCCAGATCACAGTACTCGCCCACTTCCAGCATGCCGCCCTTGAGTCCGAAGCGTCTGGCACTGAACGTCAATGTCTCGATCAGGCGAGGCAGGCTGAGCAGCTCGGCCTCCACCAGCGCCAGCCCCAGCGGCAGCATGGTTTCCAGGCTGGTCATGCCGGGCTCGGATACTGCGAAGGGCGCGCTCTTGGCTGCGGCTTCATGGGGCAGATGATCACTGACGATGGCGTCGATGGTGCCATCGACCACACCGGCCCGCAGCGCATCACGGTCTGCCGCGCTGCGCAGTGGCGGCTCCAGATGGAAGTTGGCGTTGAAGCCTTCCAGCTGCTCATCGGTCCAGTGCAGTTGCGCCATCGACACATCCGCGCTGATATCCAGCCCTCTGGCCTTGGCATCACGTACCAGCTCGACGGCCCGTGCACTGGAGAGCAGCGACACATGCGCCCGTACGCCGGTCTGCTCGATCAACAGCAGCCACTGGGTCAGGGCGACCGTCTCGGCTGATTCCGGAATGCCGGCCAGCCCGAGACGTGAGGCAATGGCGCCCTCATGGGCGCAGCCCTGCCCGGCCAAGGCGGCCTCCTGGGCCTGGAATACGACGGTGATATCAAAGGTCCGCGCGTATTCCAGACAGCGGCGCAGTACGCCGAGATCGCGTATCGGCTGGCGCAGGTTGGTCAGCGCCACGCAGCCTGCGGACTTGAGCGCGGCCATATTGGCGAGCAGATCACCTTCCAGCCCCTGCGTCAGTGCCCCCAGCGGCGCAAGACGCACCCCCGCCACATCACGCGCGCGGTCCAGCAGCGTACGAATATGCGAGGCGCTGTCGAGCACCGGACTGGTGTCGGGGCGCGGCAGGATAGTCGCGTAGCCACCCGCCAGTGCGGCGGACGACTCACTGACCAGACTGCCCTTGTAGCGCGGGCCCGGGTCGCGCAGGTGCGCGCCAAGATCGATGAAGGCCGGCGTGACCAGCTTGCCCGCCAGATCATCGCGCTGCTCGGCACTGAAATCCGCCGGCGCTTCGCCGATCGCGATCAGGCGACCGCCGTCGAGGTGCAGGTCGTACTGGCCATCGCGGCCGTTGGTCGGGTCGATCACCCGTGCATTGATCAGGCTGCGTTTCATGCGCCAGCTCCTCGTGAACGTTCACCCCTGCGCTCGGCGCGCGCCTTCATCTGTCCGGAGACCGCCATCGACAGCACCGCCATGCGCACCGCGATGCCGTTGGTGACCTGATCGAGTATCAGCGAACGCGGGCCATCCGCGACGGCGGATTCGATCTCGACACCCCGGTTGATCGGCCCCGGATGCATCACCACGGCGTCAGGGTGCGCGTGTGCCAGGCTTTCGCGGGTCAGGCCATAGCGGCGGTAGTATTCCGATTCCGAGGGCAGCAGTGCGCCATCCATTCGCTCCTTCTGCAGGCGCAGCATGATGACGACATCAACATCCTTCAGCCCTGCTGCCAGCTCAGTAAAAACTTGGCAGCCCAGCGTCTCGACCCCGATGGGCAGCAGCGTCTGCGGCGCGACCACACGCACCTCCGCTGCGCCCAGCGTATTGAGCGCCTGAATCTGCGAGCGAGCGACGCGTGAATGCAGGATGTCACCGACGATCGCGACGCGCAGATTGGCGAACTCGCCCTTGTGGCGGCGGATGGTCAGCATGTCGAGCATCGCCTGGGTCGGGTGCGCATGACGACCGTCGCCGGCATTGATGATCGCCACATGCGGCGTGATCTGGCTGGCGATGAAGTGCGCCGCACCGGAGTCGCCATGACGCACCACGAAGGCATCCGCCTGCATGGCCTCGAGATTGACCAGGGTATCCATCAGCGACTCGCCCTTGGCGGCCGACGAGGTCTTGATGTCCAGATTGAGCACATCCGCCGACAGACGCTTGGCAGCCAGTTCGAAGGTGGCACGCGTGCGGGTCGAGTTCTCGAAGAACAGGTTGGCCACCGTACGTCCGCGCAGCAACGGCACCTTCTTGACCTCGGCATCGCCGATGCCACGGAAGTGATCGGCGGTGTCGAGAATCTCGGTCAGCACGCTGCGCGGCAGGCCTTCGATATCCAGAAAGTGACGCAGCCGGCCCTGCTCATCCAGCTGGACCTGTGCCGGCGAGGCAGCCCGCACATCCGCGCTGGCCTGCGAGAGATCAAACAGGTTCATGCCGTCACCTCGCCGGTATCGACCAGTGTCAGGCGCAGGTTGTCGGGGCCTTCCAGCTTAATGCGCTTGCCGGGCGCCAGCGCCAGGTTGGCGCCCAGGGCGTCCGGCTGCACCGGCAGCTCACGCCCCGGCAGCTCTACCAGGCAGGCCAGCAGCACGCGGCGCGGACGTCCATAGTCGAACAACTCATTGAGCGCCGCGCGCACGGTACGTCCGCTCATCAGCACATCGTCCACCAGCAGCAGATCGCGGTTCTCGATATCCGGCAGCTGTGACCCCTGGCCGCCATCCGGCAGGCCCTTATGGCCGAAGTCGTCGCGCCAGAAACCGATATCCAGTGTCGCGAGGGGCTCTTCCAGCCCCAGCCGCTCACGCAGTGCCTGGGCGACCCAGACACCGCCGGTATGAATGCCGACCGGAATCAGACGTTCACGATCAAGTTCACGGCGCTCGAACAGCAATTCGAGCTCCTCGGTCATGGCCTCGAGCAGTGCCTCGACCTCTGGCAGTGCCTCATGTTCTTCGTGCATCTCAGACTCTTGCATGGATATCGCTTCCTATCTTCCCTGCCGGATGGCGGCAAACAGACAAAAAAAACCCGCTTCCGGAAAGGAAGCGGGTGGAGTATTCAGTAACCGACAAGGTCGCCCTCGCCTCGCTGGCTTGCAAACCAGCTCTCGAGAATCAGCTGAGCGGCGAGGCCGTCCACGCCATCATCGCGATAATTGCCGCGGTGGCCGCGCTCGCGCGCCAAGCCCTTGGCCGCCTTGGTGGAGCCACGCTCATCCCACATTTCCAGCGGCTTGCCGTAGCGGCCATACAGGCGCTTGCCGAACTTGCGGGCTCGGCTGCACATCAGTGTCTCGCTGCCGTCCAGCTCGAGCGGCAGGCCGACCACGAACAGGTCGGGCTGCCATTCCTCGATCAGGCGATTGACGACATTCCAGTCCGGAATGCCGTCCCGCACATGCAGCGGCACCAGAGGCGTCGCGGTGCCGAGCATCTCGGTACCCACCGCGACACCGATGCGGCGCGTGCCGAAATCGAACGCCAGCGCCGTACGGCTGACTTGCCGCTCAGCCATGCCCGATCTCCCGCGACATCAGATTCATGTCGACGCCCAGCTTGCTGGCAGCCGCTTCGAGACGGGACTCGCTGTCGGCATCGAAGAGGATGCCGCTGTCGCCTTCGACGATCAGCCAGCTGTTTTCCTTCAGCTCGTTGGTGAGCTGGTCCGGCTCCCAGCCAGCGCAGCCGAGGCAGACCATGAAGTCATCAGGGCCTTCGTTGCCGGCTATCGCCTTCAGGATGTCCAACGAGGTGGTCAGCGCCAGCTCGTCGGTCACCTGCAGGCTGGAATCCCACTCGCTGGCCTTGCCACGATGCAGGATGAAGCCGCGGTCCTTGTGGACGGGACCGCCGTAATAGACCACCTCATCGAGGCGTTCACAGCTGTCGGCAGCGATCTCGAGCTGCTCGAACAGACCGCGCATGGTCAGCTTGATCGGCTTGTTGACGATGACACCGAGGGTGCCCTTGTCATCATGATCACAGAGGTAACTGAGCGAGCCGGAAAAATTGTCATCATCGAGATGCGGCATCGCCAGCAGGAAATAGTCTCGCAGACTTTGCATGGTCCTCCCGAGGCGTCAGGGCGCGCCAGAATCGTTGCCGGGGCCGAATCGCCAGATGCGGGTGATGGTCAGCTGGCTCATCCCCTTGAGACTTTCATCAAAGGGCGCATAAGGAGCCGCGCCGTAGACCGTATCCAGAGCCGCCTGGTCGAGTTCAGCATGTCCCGAGGATTGTAACACTTCCGCGAACTCAAGCTGACCGCTGGGCAGCACGACGGCACGAATCCGCAGCTCGCCGCTCAGATGGGCAGGCGCCGGATAGTGCTGATTGCCGAACGCTTGCACCGTGCCGGTCCAATCATTGATATAGCGCGCGCGGGCCGAGGCACGCGCCGCCTTGCGTGAGGCGGTGTCACCCACCACCTCACGCGACTGGCCGGAGGCCTGGATTCGCTGAACGTCCTGCTCGCTGGCCTGCTGTTCGTTGTCCGGCGTATCCGGCAGCAGTTCGGATCGCGTCACCTGCTGTGACGACGCCTGCTGGGTCGCGATGACCTCGGGGATGCGCTCGGGCAGTACCAGCGCCTGCGTGGCCGGGGCCTGGGCTTCTGCCACGGCCGGCTCACTGGCCTCGGACGCACTCTGCTCACCCGGCTGCGGGGGCGCCTGATTGGTTGGCCCGGCCTGCACCGCCGCCTCGCGCCCGCTGCCACTGGCCTGCTGGTCCTGCTCGGCCACCACCTGCGAGTCGACGGCAGTGGTGCTGGCCTGACTGACCAGCGTCACATCGAGCATCACCGGCTTGGGCATCGGCGGCACCTCGGGCGGCGTCAGCAGGCCGCTGCCCAGCAACCACCAGCCGATGACAGCATGGACGGCCAGTGCCGCCCCCCATGCCACCACACGGCGATGCACCCGCGTCACCGGTACATAGGTGATCGGGTCGGTGACGCTATGATTGCCTGCCCACCATTCGACGGGTGCTGCCATACCCCACTCCCTGTCCACGGAACCTCATTGGCAGCTTCGGCTTCCTTGCCGTTTACTGCGAATCCATCGCGGGTCAGCCAACTGGTGCCGACCTCACCGCGACGTTGATCAGGCGGAGGGCTGCGCCGCCAGACGCGCTTCGATGGCATCCATCAACAGACCGGCGATATCAGTGCCACGCTGGGTATCGATCTCGCGCACGCAGGTCGGGCTGGTGACGTTGATCTCGGTGATGTAGTCGCCGATCACGTCCAGGCCGACGAACATCAGCCCCAATGATTTCACCACCGGCTTGACCTGCTCGATCAGCCAGTAATCGCGGTCGGTCAGCTCACGCGATTCACCACGTCCGCCAGCCGCCAGGTTGCCGCGCGTCTCGCCGGCGCTGGGAATGCGCGCCAGGCCGAACGGCACCGGCTCGCCATCCACCAGCAGAATGCGCGTATCGCCGGCACTGATTTCCGGCACATAACGCTGGGCCATGATCTGACGGGTGCCCCGCAGCGTCAGCTGCTCGATCACCGAACCGAGATTGCGGCCGTCTTCGGCGACGTGGAAGATGCCACTGCCCCCCATGCCATCCAGCGGCTTGAAGATCACGTTGCCATGCTCGGCGTGGAAGGCGCGCAGCACCTTGTCGTTGGCCGACACGGTGGTCGGCGGGATGCACTGCGGGAACTGCTGAGCGAAGAGCTTCTCGTTGCAGGTCTGCAGCGCGGCCGTCGGATTGATCACCAGCACGCCTTCCCGCTCGGCAAAGCCCAGCAGGTGAACGGCATTCAGGAAGTGTTCGTCGACGGGCGGATCCTTGCGCATCAGGATCACGTCAAGCTCGGCCAGCGGAGTCGCGACGACCTCGCCCAGCTGATAGAAGTTGTCCGGGTCGTGGTAGACCTCCAGATCACGCATCCGGCCCATGGCGCGACCATTCTCGAGATAGAGGTCTTCCTGCTCGAGATAGTGCAGCGACCAGCCACGCTGGCTGGCGGCCCACAACATGGCCAGAGTGGTGTCCTTCTTGTAGGCGACGCTGGACATCGGGTCCATCACCACGCCGATCTTGAGCTTACGAGCAGTCATTGAGGCAACCTTGTGACGACACTGCCAGCCCGGCACGCGGCCGGCAGCGGGGATAACGGAGACTCCCGTCGCGACATGACACCATGGCGCGGGAGCGATGGGACAAGTATGCAGCAGCGCCGTGCTGCTCACCACTGGCGAAACGCCCTTGCCGGCTCACGCTGTGTTGCCGTCAGATCAACAATTCCGCCCGGGTGCCAGATGATGGGAGATCAGCGCGGCAGGTCACCAAATCGCTGCTGCAGCAAGGTCAGCGCCACCACTGGCGCCGTCTCGGTGCGCAGGATACGCGGCCCCAGGCCGAGTACCTCACAACCGGCGGCAGCCGCTTCTGCCACCTCTTCCTGCGTGAAGCCGCCTTCCGGGCCGATCAGAAGGCTGGCGCGGGTCACGCCGCCCTCGGCCTCGGCCACGTTCAGCGCCTCGGCGCCGCCCGGCTGCAGAATCAGGCGCAGCGGCTCATCACGCTCGGCCAGCCACTGCGTCATCGCCACCGGGGCATGCACGACCGGCACGACGCTTCTTCCGCACTGCTCGCAGGCGCTGGCCGCCACGCCCTGCCAGTGCGCCAGCTTCTTGTCGGCGCGCTCGCCCTTGAGCTTGACGTCGCCCCGCGCGGTATAGAGTGGCGTGATGGCAGCCACGCCCATCTCACAGGCCTTCTGGATGGCGTAATCCATGCGATCGCCCTTGGAGATCGCCTGCCCCAGATGCACCGCCAGCGGCGCCTCGCGGTCATTGGGCACCGCCTCGATCACCTGCACGCTGACGCCCTTGCGGGTCACCTCCTCCAGCAACACGCGTACCTCCTGCCCACGGCCATCGAACAGCTGCGCCTCACTGCCGACCTTGGCACGCAACACCAGTCCGAGGTGGCGTGCAGGCCCCTCGGGGAGCGCGAAGGACGCCCCGGCGCTGACATTGAGATCAAGATCGGGGCAGTGCAGACGGATGGCCATGGACGGGGTCTCGCGGACTAAGAAGCAGTGAAAGTGGGCCGCGATGAGTCGATATAGCATCGCAGGCAAGGCGGCGGCTATTGTCGCCCAAAAACGCAGCGACGGGCCACTGGGGCCCGTCGCTGGTCGTACCTGTCATGTGGCCAATCAAGGCCGGCTCACTGATCAGTGAGCGGTCGCCTCGGCGGCGCCCTGGGCTTCACGCTGCTTGCGCTGCGCGTACATGGCCTCGAAGTTGACCGGAGCCAGCATCAGCGGAGGGAAGCTGCCACGGTTGACCAGGTTGTCGATGGCTTCACGCGCATACGGGAACAGCACGTTCGGGCAGAAGGCGCCCAGGGTGTGGTCCAGCTGCTCGGCAGACAGGCCCGCGATACGGAACAGGCCAGCCTGCTCGACTTCCGCCAGGAAGGCTGTGGTCTTGTCTTCGCCATTGGTGACCTGAGCGGTGACCTTGATGGAGACTTCGAACAGCTCCTCACCGACCTGCTGGTGCTCGGTATCCAGCTCCAGCGCAACCTTCGGCTGGAACGGCAGGGAGAAGACCGCCGGAGAATTCGGGGCTTCGAAGGACACGTCCTTCACGTAGATGCGCTGCAGGGCAAACTGGAGCTGATCCTGAGCCTGTTCTGCGCCTGCTGCAGCCTGTGCGTTCTGTTCTTCAGCCATGAGACATATCCTTGAGGGTTCGGAGATTTATTCTTGGTTGCGAGCCTGCCTCCAGCAGACCCGCAAACTTGCCCAGCCAGCGGGGCAATGACAGCTGGCAGACACGCGACGCGCGAGTCTGCGACTCAGCGAGTCACGACCGGCAGGCTGTCGGCTTCCCACTGGCCCATGCCGCCCTTGAGCTTGACGGCCTGCTTGAAGCCATCCTTCTCGAGGCGCGCCACCAGCGGTCCCGCCGTCTGGCCGTGCTTGCAGACGATGATCACCGGGCGTTCCTTGTACTTGGCCAGCGGAGTGGTCTCGCTGGTCAGCTGACTGCTGGGAACGTTGACGGCACCGGCGATATGACCGGCCTTGAATTCCTTGCTGTCGCGGATGTCGATGAAGACACCCTCTTCGCGATTGACCAGTCGCGTGGCCTCGCTGACGCTGACGCCGTGGTTGCCACGCATGGTTTCCATGACAATGAGGGCGACCAGCAGGGCGACGAAGGCGCCGACCAGCAAGGGATGATTCTGCGCGAACTGAAGCAGCTGTTCGATCATGAGACGGGCTAACTCCGCTGTGACGTGCATGCCGACGCGTACGCGGCAAAGGAAATAGACCGCTACCTGAGGTAACGGAGCCAGCATTATACATGACAGGCCCAAGCATGAATGCCGCTGCATGGCATCAAAAAGGCGTAGCCGGGCGATGCGCCGGCTGCTGTCAGCTCAGCCGGGTCGGGGCGATCCACCGATAGCGCAACCCAATGCCGGCGATACACTTGCGGCACTTGCACTCGGCACCTTACCACCCCTCTAATAGAGGGCAGAACGAGCAGGTAGTTTTATCACTACATGTCGTTTCCGCCGAGGGTTCTGTCTCGCGGATGCGCCACAGCATGGCCGCAGGACATGACAGCTGCATGATGCGTCACCCGTCGAACATCATCCTGTCATCCCGGCCCCTGCTCACCCCAGATCATTCGTCATCACAGCGAGGAAGTCATGGCAGCTCAAGCACAAGGTCCGCGTCCCGTCGCCCTAATCATCCTGGACGGCTACGGTCACAGCGAAGAGGAGAAGGACAACGCCATCCTCGCCGCCGACACGCCGGTGATGGACCGCCTGCGTCGTGAATATCCCAGCGAACTGATTCACACCGATGGTGGCTTCGTCGGCCTGCCGGACGGCCAGATGGGCAACTCCGAAGTCGGCCACATGAACCTCGGTGCCGGTCGCATCGTCTATCAGGACTTCACGCGCATCACCAAGGCGGTGCGTGAGAATGCCCTCAAGGACAATGACATCCTGACCGCGCCCATCGATGCCGCCGTCAAGGCCGGGCGTGCCGTGCACCTGATCGGCCTGCTGTCTCCGGGTGGTGTGCATTCCCACGAAGACCACACCCTGGCCATGGCCGACCTGGCCGCCGAGCGGGGCGCCAAGCGCATCTATATCCACGCCATCACCGATGGCCGTGACACCGCGCCCAAGAGCGCCGAGGCCTCCATCGCGCGTGCCGATGAGCACCTCGCGGGCCTGGGCCTGGAAGACGGCCGTGTCGCCACGCTGGTCGGTCGCTACTTCGCACTGGACCGCGACAACCGCTGGGACCGCGTCGAGCAGGCCTACCGCCTGATCGCCAACGGCGAAGCCGAACATGAAGCCGCCACCGGGGTCGCCGGTCTGGCTGCCGCCTACGAGCGCGACGAGACCGATGAATTCGTCACCGCCACCCGCATCGGCGATTCCGTCGCCATGCAGGAAGGCGATGCGGCCATCTTCATGAACTTCCGCGCCGACCGTGCCCGCGAGCTGACCCGCGCCTTCGTCGAGCCGGACTTCGCAGGCTTCGAGCGCACGCCGCCCAAGCTGGCCCACGACGGCCTGGTGATGATGACCCAGTACGCCGCCGACATCCCGGCGCCGGCAGCCTTCCCGCCGTCCGAACTGCACAACACCCTGGGCGAGGTCGTGTCCGACCGTGGCCTGACCCAGCTGCGCATCGCCGAGACCGAGAAGTACGCACACGTCACCTTCTTCTTCTCCGGTGGCCGCGAAGAGGAATACCCCGGCGAGACGCGCATCCTCGTGCCGTCCCCGCAGGACGTGAAGACCTACGACGAGAAACCGGAAATGAGCGCCGGCGAAGTCACCGACAAGCTGGTGGAAGCCATCGAGTCCGGCGGCTACGACCTCATCGTCTGCAACTACGCCAACGGTGACATGGTCGGCCACACCGGCAAGTTCGACGCCGCCGTCCAGGCCGTCGAGTTCCTCGACAAGTGCGTGGCACGCGTGGTCGAGGCGCTGGAGAAGGTCGGAGGCGAATGCCTGATCACCGCCGACCACGGTAACGCCGAGCAGATGGTGCACCCGGAAACCGGCAACCCGCAGACCGCGCACACTACCTTCGAGGTGCCGCTGATCTACGTGACGCAGCGCGATGCCAAGCTGGCCGCCGACGGGCGTCTGTGCGATCTCGCCCCGACCCTGCTGACCATGATGGGCCAGTCGGTGCCGGAAGAGATGGATGGCAAGGTGCTGGTCGATTATGCCGAGGCCTGATAGCAGGCTGCATGGCGCACCCTTCGGTGCGTCATGCCTCTCGCCCTGCCCGAGCAAGCCGCTCGGGCAGGGCGACCGCCCCCGAATCTTCAAGCGCCGGAGCCGAGTCTCCGGCGTTGTGCTGTCTGCCTGGCTGCTGAGTCTCGCCCCGCTGGCACTCGGCCCCGTGGTGGCGACCACCGCGCAGGCCGCTGACGACACCGCCACCCTGACCCAGAAGAAGCAGGCCTCCCAGGAAGACCTCAAGCGCCTCAAGCGCGAGATCCAGGCGATGCAGGGCGAGCTCAAGGCCACGGCAGCGCGGCGCAGCGACACGCGCAACGGGCTGGAGAAGATCGAGCGCCAGCTCAATGCCACGCGCCAGCAGACCGGCAAGCTCGAGGATGAGCGCGATGACATCAAGCAGCAGCTGGTGGCACTGACGCGCAAGCGTGAAGCCCTCAGTCAGCAGCAGACGGCCCAGAAGGCGGCGGTCGCCGAAGAGATGGCCGCCCTCTATCGCCTCGGTCGTCAGCCTGAACTGAAATTGCTGCTCAATCAGGATGATCCCGCACGTCTTGAGCGCCTGCAGGTCTATCTGAACCACCTGAGTGAATCACGGCGTGCGGCGCTGGAGCGCCTGGCCGAGCTGAACCAGTCACTGGCCGACACCCGCGCGCAACTGCTGGCCCGCCAGACACGCCTGGATGACGTGCAGGCAGGACTCAAGCGGCAGGCCAGTCAGCTGATCGCGCAACAGAATGAACGCGCCGCCCTGCTGCGCAAGCTGGATGCGCGCTATGCCAGCCATGAGGCGAAGATCGCCGAACTGGACCAGGACCGCGCGCATGCCAATCAGCTGATCCAGACCCTCGAGAAGCGCCTCAAGTCGATCAAGAGCGCACCGCCACCCAAGACCCGCATCACGCGTGCGATGGGCAAGATGGATTGGCCGGCGCCGGGCAAGGTGATCTCCGCCTATGGGCGTGGCGAGGGCGTCAACCGTGATGGCGTGTTGATTCGCGCGACGCAGGGCACCGCCGTCACGGCGCCGCACGCCGGTCGCGTGGTCTTCGCGGACTGGATGCGCGGCTATGGCAACCTGCTGATACTCGATCACGGTGACAATGTGCTGACGCTCTACGCCCACCTGGCAAGCTTCAGCGTGGGCCCGGGCGACAGCCTGTCACGCGGCCAGCAGCTGGGCAGTGTCGGCAGCAGCGGCGGGCGTGATGGCCCGGCGCTCTACTTCGAAGTGCGCCGCAGCGGTCAGCCGACAGACCCGAGTCGCTGGCTCTCGCGCCGCTCAAGTGCCTGGCAGCGGCACCTCGCGCATCGTCTGATAGTCAGCCAGCGCTGAATGCCACCGCTACCCGGCGGGCTAGTCGCCAGGCACTCGCGCGGGATATGCTCGCAGTAGCCTGTGACTGCGAGCATGCTGGGCGGTGTTCCCCCCTGCCATGCCTCGACATCCGGCCCCGGCGCTCAGCGCATTTCGGTACCAGTCGAGTCAGTATCCGTCGAGAAGGAAATCGCATGTCTGCAATGTCGCCGTTCCGTCCTGCCCCGCGCCGCCTGCGTCAGCTGGCGGTCAGCGTGCCGCTGAGCCTTGCCCTGCTGGGTGGCGGACTGCCGGCCAGTGCAGAAGATGTCGCCTCGCCGGCCGACAGCGCTCAGGATGCCCGTCAGGGCACGGACCTGCCGCTGGTTGAGCTGCGCACCTTTGCCGAGGTCTTCGAGCGCATCAAGCGCACCTACGTCGATCAGGTCGATGACCGCACGCTGCTCAAGAATGCCATGCGCGGCATGCTCGAAGGGCTGGACCCGCACTCCGCCTATCTGGATCAGGAAGACTGGCAGGACCTGCGCGAGAATACCGATGGCGAGTTTGGCGGCATCGGTATCGAGGTCGGCACCGGCGACGATGGCCAGCTGACCGTCATCGCCCCCATCGACGACACCCCGGCGGCGCGCGCGGGCCTGCAGCCGCGAGACGTCATCCTCAAGATCGACAATACGCCGCTGGACGGCCTGTCGATGTCGGAGTCGGTCAAATTGATGCGCGGTGAGGCAGGCTCACGCATTCGGCTGCTGATTCTGTCCGAGGGCGCCGACATGCCGCGCGAAGTGGTGCTGGAGCGGGCCATCATCAAGAGCAGCAGCGTCAGTCAGCGCCTGCTGGACCCGGGCTATGGCTATCTGCGCATCAGCCAGTTCCAGAGCGCGACCGGTGACGAGGCCCACACGGCGCTGGCCAGACTGCGGGAAGACAACGATGGCGAGCCGCTCAAGGGGCTGGTGCTGGATCTGCGCAACAACCCCGGCGGGCTTCTCTCGGCCGCCGTCGAGATCAGTGACCTGTTCCTGTCCAGCGGCCGTATCGTCTACACCGAAGGCCGCCTGCCCGACAGCGAGCTGTCCTTCTCGGCCAAGCCCGACACCCCGGCAGGCGATACCCCGCTGGTGGTGCTGATCAATGGCGGCACGGCCTCGGCCGCGGAAATCGTGTCCGGCGCACTGCAGGATCAGCACCGCGCCATCATCATGGGCACCGACAGCTTCGGCAAGGGCTCGGTCCAGACGGTGATGCCGCTGGGCAATGGCGATGGGCTCAAGCTGACCACCGCGCTCTACTTCACGCCCAGCGGACGTTCGATCCAGGCCGAGGGCATCCGCCCGGATGTCGAGGTCGTGCGAGGCCGCCTCGAGCGCGACACGCGGCGTGACTTCAGCGTGCGCGAGGCAGACCTCGAGGGGCGCCTCGACAATGCCAACGCCGCCAGCGAGTCCGCCAGCAGCAAGGCACCCGACAGCCCGGTAGTGGCGGAAAGCGACTATCAGCTGGGTGAGGCGCTCAATCTGCTCAAGGGCATGAACGTGCTGGGGCGCAGCGCGGCGCTCAAGGCCACCGTGCCCACAAGCGACGAGTAAGCATCACGCCATGATCGCCAGATCATCAGGCCACAACGACAAGGCCCCGCCATCTGGCGGGGCCTTGTCGTTGCAGGGGGCATGACATGCGCACTTGTATAGGAACATGCAGCGGCATGTGTGGCAGCGATCGGCCATCCTGTGACCACCTGTGCCCAAGCGATGATAGTAGGCGCTCACATACCCGATGGCGCAGGAATTACACCACCTTCACTGTTGTTACGGCTTGCAGCTGGTGGGCAACTCACCCCGCTGACCCATCGCCTGACGCATCAGGATACGCTTCAGCTCGCCCTGGCCGTCGACGAAACCAAGCCCGAAGTTGCGCAGCAGACGCACGCCCGGCTGACGGCTGCCGAACAACAGCCGGAAGCCATCCATCATCTTGAGCATCATGGCATTGTCGCTGCGACGCCGGCGGCGATAGCGCGCCAGCCAGCGCTCGTCGCCAAGCGCCACCCCGCGGCGATGTCCTGCCAGCAGCTCGTCTGCCAACACCGCCACATCCATCAAGCCCAGATTGACGCCCTGGCCTGCCAGCGGGTGAATGGCATGCGCAGCATCCCCCACCAGCGCCAGCCCCGGCAGCACATAGTCTTCGGCGTGGCGCTGATGCAGCGGGAAACTGAAGCGCTCACTCGCCCATTCGATGGCGCCGAGCTGACCTTCAAAGGCGTCTTCCAGCTCGCCGCAGAATGCCGCCGCTGACAGTGCCAGCAGACGCTCGGCCTCTTCTGGCGTAGTCGACCACACGATGGAGCAATGCCGCTCTGCAGCCGAGGCTCCCTCGGCCGGCTGAGCCAGGGCGTCATTGACGGCCAGTGGCAGGAAGGCCAGCGGCCCGGTCGGCAGGAAGCGCTGACGCGCGACGGCCTGATGCGCGAGTTCGGTGCGCACCGTGGCCACCAGCGCGACCTGGCCGGTGTCGTGTTCCCGCGTGGCGATCCCGGCCAGCTCGCGCAGCCGTGAGCGCGCACCATCCGCCGCGACCACCAGCGCCGCGGTGACTGTCCGGCCATCGGTCAGCGTCAGGCTGGTCGCTTCCGCCTCATCGAGTTGGTAAGCATTCACTACTGATGTAGCGCCCGAGCGTGGGAGTGCCATGCCTGCCACACGCGCCCCGAAGCAGCGCGTGATCTCCGGGCAGGCATCGATGGCCTGCTCCAGCGCGGCGAGCGTGACCCGGTTCTCGACGATATGCCCCAGTACCGGCACACCGCTGTCCTCGGCGCTGAACTGAATCTCGCCATTGCCCTCTGCGTCCCACACCTGCATGCCGGTATAGGGCATCAGGCGACTGGCGGCGATCGTCGGCCACACGCCCAGACCGCTCAACAGCTGCTGAGAGACCGGCGTCAATGCACTCACCCGTGGCTCGGGGGCGCTATCTGGCTGCCAGCGGGTCGCGGACTCACGCCCCTCGACCAGCATGACCCGCAGTCCCGCCTGCCCCAGCAGCAGTGCCAGGGTGGCACCGACGATACCGGCACCGACGATGGCGACATCGGCGTCATGTGCGCTACCTGCTGATCGACCGTCCTTCATGCCTGCTCCCTGTCTCGAAGTTCTGTCTCGTAGTTCTGTCTCGTGGCCTGATCTCGAAGACCAATCTCGTGCCCTGATTTCGAAGCCCCGTCGCGTGGCTCGACACCAAGGCGCTGTCAGTGAGGCCCTGTCAGTGACGCCCTGCCTGCGAGGCTCTGTCCACGAGCCAGGTCAGCGAGTACCCACCAACCTCAGCGCTCAATGCCCATCGAGCGTCTGGCCAACAGGCGCTTGAGCGGCGAGACCAGATTGAGCCCGATCAGGCCCGCTGCCCGTGCATGCCCCAGCCAGCGACTCTCGACCCCGAACAGGCGGATCAAGCCATCGCTGAACAG
The DNA here is from genome assembly GCF_029846405.1 of Cobetia sp. 29-18-1. Taxonomy (NCBI): domain Bacteria; kingdom Pseudomonadati; phylum Pseudomonadota; class Gammaproteobacteria; order Oceanospirillales; family Halomonadaceae; genus Cobetia; species Cobetia sp. 29-18-1. The sequence goes on along the minus strand of NZ_JARWKS010000009.1, from coordinate 129,439 downwards.
CACCACATTGTCGCGATCCGCGCCGCGCCGCTCCTCGAAGTCACTCAGCACGCTGGTGGCCCCCGGCGACTCGCCACGCGTCAGGCCCGCCTCGATGGCCGCGACCAGATCGGTCACGCCGCGCAGTGCCAGATTGAAGCCCTGCCCTGCCACCGGATGCAGGGCGTGGGCGGCGTTGCCGAGCACCGCAAGGCCGGGGCGCGTGCCTTCGCTGGCACGCACCAACGACAGCGGATAGGCGTGGCGTTGCCCGACGCGGCGAAAGCGTCCGGCGCGTTCACCGAAGGCGCGCTGCAGCGCCTGCAGGAAGTCGCTGTCGGGCAGCGTCATCAGGCTTTCCGTGTCAGCGGGGGAGCGCGTCCAGACCAGCTCCATGCGCTTGCCGGCCAGCGGCAGCAGCGCCATCGGGCCTTCACTGGTGAAGCGCTCGTAGGCGACTCCCTGGTGAGGCTGGCTCATCTCCACCGTGGCGATCAAGGCATGCTGCTCATAGTCCTGCGCCGCACTGTGGATGCCGAGGCGCTCCTTGAGTCCGGAACGACCGCCATCCGCCAGCACGGTCAGCTCAGCCTCGATCAGACGACCATCCTCGAGCGTGAGGCGATGGCCTTGCGCCGTGACGGCGATTTCTGCCACCCGCGCCGGGCAATACCAGGCCAGCGGCAGCTCGGCCAGCTGGCGATGTAGTACCTGGCCCATCCAGGCATTGGGAATCACGTGGCCGAGCGCGGCTACCTCGAGTTCGGAGGCCCGCATGCGGGTCGCGCCCAGGTGGCCGCGCTCACTGACATGGATGGTGCGAATCGGCGTGGCGTGCTCGCACATTGCCTCCCAGACCCCGAAGGCGGTGAACCGCTGGCGTGAGCCCGCCGCGATGGCGCTGGCACGTGCATCGAAACTGGGCTGGAAGCGCCGGGCGTCTGCTGACGCCGCGGGCAGCTCATTGGCCTCGATCACGGCGACACGCAACGCTGCAGCCTCACGGCCCTTCTCGTCGGCCACACGCGCCATCAGCGGCGCCAGCGCACAGGCCAGGCTGGCGCCCACCAGACCGCCGCCGATGATCACGATGTCGAAGTGTTCGGCATCACGCCCGCTCATGGCTTCAGGCTCACTCATGGCGTCAGGCCTCCGCGCGCATCAGCGCCTCGATGGCCTCGACGGACTTGGGCACGCCATGACTCAACACCTCGTGGCCCGCGGCAGTCACCGCGACGTCGTCCTCGATGCGAATGCCGATGCCGCGATATTCGACAGGAATGTCGCCGTCCTGCGGAATGTAGAGGCCCGGCTCGATGGTCAGCACCATGCCCGGCACCAGCGGACGCGGCTCACCCGCTTCGCGATAGCTGCCCACGTCGTGCACATCCAGCCCCAGCCAATGCGAGGTGGAGTGCAGATAGAAGCGACGGTAGGCATCGCTGCTGATCAATTCCTCGACCTCGCCCTGCAACAGGCCCAGCTCGACCAGCCCCGTGGTCAGGTCATGCACCACCTGTTGGTGAATGCCCACCAACGTTGCACCCGGTACCACGGCGGCCACCGCACGCTCCTGCGCCTTGAGCACGATCTCGTACAGACGGCGCTGCGGCTCACTGAAGCGGCCATTGACCGGGAAGGTACGCGTGATGTCGCCGGCATAGAGGGCGTACTCGGCGCCGGCATCGATCAGCACCAGCTGACCATCCTCCAGCGGCGCGCGATTCTCGATGTAGTGCAGCACACAGGCATTCACACCCGCCCCGACGATGCTGGTGTAGGCCGGAGCCGGCGCCCCCTGCCACTGGAATTCATGCTCGATCTCAGCCTGCAGATGATACTCGTGCAGGCCGGGACGGCTGATCTGCATCGCACGCACATGCGCGCGCGCGGAAATCTCGGCGGCGTGGCGCATCAGTGCCAGCTCACGCTCATCCTTGATCAGGCGCTGCTCATGCAGCAGCGGCGCGAGATCCTCGAAGGCGGCCGGCGGCCGTGCTCCGCGACGCACCGCGGCGGCCAGCTCATCGCGCAGCGCTTGAGCCAGCGCCAGGGCTTCGTCATCCTCGAACAGCACATAGAGACGCTCGCGGCCATCCAGCAGGCTGGCCATCACCTCATCACGGGCCTCATTGGTGAAGGCCTGATCGAAGCCTGCCGTGGCGACGGCACCCTCGGCGCCGATGCGGATGCCGGTCCAGGCTTCGGCCAGCGGGTCCTTCTCCTGACAGAACAGCACGCTCTCCCCTTCGGCGCGCCCGGGCAGCAACAGCAAGGCGGCCTCGGGTTCCGGCCAGCCGGTCAGATAGTGGAAGTCGCTGTTCTGACGGAAGCTGTATTCACTGTCGCGGTTGCGCTGGGCCAGGCCCGACGAGACCACCAATGCGGCAGCCCCCTGCGGCAGCTGCGCGATCAGGCGCTGGCGGCGTGCACGAAAATCCTCTGCCGTCAGGGCAGCAGGTGCGGGCAGGATGGCTGGGGCAGTCATGGCAATCTCCGTCGAGAACCCGCCGGGCATGGCGCGTTCGAGTGACAAACAGGCGTGATGCTGTAGATGGGGTCACCCGCCCTCTTGTACCAGCCTTGCGTCAGACGCGGCGCAAGCGGTGGGTGACCATCGTTTCAGTGGGTATCGGTACGCGAGCTGACGCCGAGGCTGCCCTCGAGACCGCCTTCCGGCAGCTGGTCATCGCTGGGCTTCTCGACGTCCGGGTTGCCCGGGTGCTGCTCGGTGTAAAGCAGCAAGGCCGCCATGCGCACATGGTCAGCCAGCGCGAACAGATCGGCCTCGTCCTCGGCGTTGTCGTCGTCGAGATCTTCGGCATTGGCGAGGCCGCTCGAGATGGCTTCGACATCGCTCAGGGCATCCTTGAGCGCCTGACTCCAGCCACTGCGGACATCGTCATCGGCACCGGCCAGCTCTTCCTGGAAGCCCAGCGTCCATTCGCGCAGGCTCTGACCGCGTTCGGCCAGCGAGAACATGTCATCCGGCAGCAGCGGCTCGAAGCTCATCTCGCTGGCGGCCAGACGCTCCTGATTGCGCGTGCGCCAGGTGAGGAAGACTTCACCGGCCTCACGCGTGGCCGGTTGCTCGACCCCCAGCGAGGCGCAGACGCGCGCCAGCCAATCCTCGGCACTGATGTCATCCAGCGCCAGTGCGGCCACCAGCTGACCATCGAGGAAGGAGGGATTGTTGAGGCTGCCGTGAGCCAGGAAGTGGTCTGCGACGAGCGAGAAATCGAAGGTATCGTTGATGATCGCCATGATGCGGCCCCTTTGAGTCAGTGAGAAGTGGTTCTGTAGCGGGAGAATGGCATCTGAAGGATGTGCTGCAGCACAAGGCAGCCGCGCCGCGCGGCGCGTTGACCCTCCAGAAGCGGCTCTCTATAGTGGCTCGAGAATGCCCCCATCTTACCGCACTGGCCCTCCTTCTGGCTTGCCGTCCTGACTGCGACGGTGACGCACTGACAGCAGGACGTCGGCATCAATCTGGATGACGCCGGACAAGGCCCGAGAGGATCTACATGAGCGATTCCGCCACCCCACGCAATACCACCGAGATCAGCCTGCTCGGCCGCAGCTATACCGTCAGCTGTCAGCCCGGCGAGGAAGATGGCCTGACCCGTGCGGCGGCTTATCTGGATCTCGCCATGCAAGGCATCCAGCAGCGCGGCAACACCATCAGCGCCGACAAGGTCGCCCTGATGGCAGCGCTCAATATCTCGCATGAGTTGATCAACAGCCGTGACAGCGAGCGCGCCCTGCAGCGCGACTTCGAGACTCGCCTCACCGCGCTGGACCGTCAACTGGATGCCGCGCTCAGTCAGCTGCCAGCCGACTATGCCGATCAGGCGAAGGCGCGCGCTGCTGAGCGTAAAAACGCTTCAGAATCAAACAACTGATACATTCAGGCAACAGATTGTTCCCGACAGGATTAGCCCTTGGGCAGGCAGGCGGGGTTTGGTAGACTGAATGAGTTCTCTGGGGTGTACGACAGTTGCCGATGTCCCTCGAGCTTATAAGCTATTCCCAGGGAGTCCACTGCGCAGTGCTGTGTGCATGTCCGTGCGTCGGAACGCCTGATGCGCTGCGCGGGACTACCCACCTTGAACCGCTGGGTTCAAGGGCCCCCGGTAACACCGGCACCTTGGAGAACCCTGTCTGACGGAGATTGTCAGGCATGCGCAAGCCCCCCGCGGTCTATGCCGCACCCGCGAGCCCACGCTCGCCACTCCCTTCTGCAGCACTCGACACCACGCTCTGGGCGCTGCCCAGAGAGCTCGATCACCCTCAGGCCGACCGCCGTGCGCTTCGCCGTCTGCTGCGCCAACGCCGCCGTCAGCTACCACCTGCCATTCGCCTGCAAGCCGAAGATGCGCTCCTGCGTCAGCTGAAACGACTGCCGGAACTGTTGCGCGCCCGCCACGTCGCCCTGTATCTGCCCTACGATGGCGAGATCGATGCCACGCGTCTGTGCGATTGGCTGCAGCGACGAGGGGCGAAGGTCTATCTGCCGGTACTGCGCCCGTTCGCGGCCAATTCGCTATGGTTCGTGCGCTACGACGATCAGACACCCCTGGTCAGCAACCGCTTCGGCATCGCCGAACCGGACACCCGTCATGGGGCTTCCAAGGCACGGCGCCTGCCTGCCTGGGCGCTGGATGTCGTCTTGATGCCACTGGTCGGCTTCGATGGGCGCGGGGCTCGCATCGGCATGGGTGGTGGCTTCTACGATCGCAGCTTCGCCTTTACCCGCCGTCCCGGCCCACGGCCACTGTTGATCGGCCTCGCCCATCACTGTCAGAAGGTCCCCGCCCTGCCGGTACAGCCCTGGGATGTCCCGCTGGACGCCATCGTCAGTGATCGCGAAGTCGTGCGCCCTGCCCGCCCTGAATGAGCCGCTGGGCTTTATGACGAGATCGATGGCACGACCGCGAGATGTCGAGGGTGAAAGCAGGCAGAAAGGGGCTATCTGTGAAGAGGCGAAGCAGCAACGCAGTGAAGCCAGACGAGGGGTCAAGCTGAGGGGGGAGTCGGGGAGCTGGAAGCAGAAACGCTGGAAAGCCTGGCAGGAGGGTCATGGCATGGGTGCGTGGCGCCAGAGAGACTGACGCCAGCAGCACCGCTACCGCCGGTGAGGGCAGCAGCGCAGGATTCAGGAACCCATTACGGTCTGGGCGTAGCCGGTTGCCACTACACCAATCCCGAAGATGAATACCAGGGCCATGACCAGATCGGGCTTACGTTTCATGAGAGCGGGCTTCTTCTTATATCGTCAGTGGCTTTCGCGTGACGGTTGTCGATGACTGTCTTCCTGACAGTGACCAGATGATAGGCATCTGACTTCTGTATGACAATCACCATGCAATCGTTTGAATGGACGCTTTTCCACGCAGCTTTTGATGTCTGCTCGCCCCAGCCGACAAGGGCTTCCGTCAAAAACACCGTTCTTTTTCGCGCTTGGCATGAAATGTGGAATTTCCTGCGGCATGCCCGCCGGATACGCATGAAAAAGCCCCGACCTTCCACGCGAAGGCCGGGGCTTTTCCTTCCACGAATATGACCAATGAAGCATGATGAGCTGCGCCTCAGCTCGCCGCCTTCAACGCCAATGACTCATATAGCCATCATCGCCCCATCGCTTGCCTCGCTCAGGACAGAAACAGGCGGTAGGCGGGATTGTCGCTCTCTTTCCAGAAGCGATAGCCGATCTCATTGAAATATTCCTCGACCCGCGCGCGGTCGCCATTGGGGATCTGCATGCCGATCAACACCCGCCCATGCGACGCGCCGTGGTTTCGGTAGTGGAACAGCGAGATGTTCCAGTCCGCCGGCAGGTGGGTGAGGAAATTCATCAGGGCGCCCGGGCGCTCCGGGAACTCGAAACGATAGACCTCTTCCTCGAGATCGCTGGTCGTGCGTCCACCGACCAGATGACGCGTGTGCAGCTTGGCCAGTTCGTTGTCGGTCAGGTCTTCCACCGCATAGCCCGCCTCACGCAGCTTCTCGACCACAGCGGCGCGGTCTTCACCGCCCGGCTTGACCTGCACGCCGACGAAGACATGCGCTTCCTCCGGGTTGGCATAGCGATAGTTGAACTCGGTGACCATGCGCTTGCCGATCACCTTGCAGAACTGCTTGTAGGCCCCCGGGCGCTCCGGCAGCGTCACGGCCAGAATCGCCTCACGCTGCTCACCCAGCTCGGTGCGCTCGGCAATGTGCTGCAGGCGATCGAAGTTGGTGTTGGCGCCGGAGTTGATGCACACCAGCGTCTCCCCTTCCGCGCCTGACTGCTGGACGTATTTCTTGAGGCCCGCCAGTGACAGTGCGCCACTGGTTTCGGAGACGGCGCGCGTATCCTCGAAGATATCCTTGACCGCTGCACACATCTCGTCGGTATTGACGGTGATGACCTCATCGACGGTGTGCTGGATGAGCTCGAACGGTGCCGCGCCGATCTGCGCGACCGCCACGCCCTCGGCGAACACGCCGACCTGGTCCAGCACCACGCGTTCGCCGGCTTCCATGGCGGCCTTGAGGCAGGCGGCATCTTCCGCCTCGACCCCGATGACGCGGATCTCGGGGCGCAGGTACTTCACGTAGGCCGCGACACCGGCGATCAGGCCACCGCCCCCGACCGGCACGAAGATCGCATCGATCTTGCCGGGATGCTGACGCAGGATTTCCATGCCGACAGTGCCCTGACCGGCAATGACATCCGGGTCGTCATAGGGCGGGATGAAGGTATAGCCGTGCTCATCCATCAGGGTACGCGCGTGGGCCAGTGCCTCGGGGAAGGCGTCGCCCTTGAGAATCACCCGCGCGCCGCGCTCGCGCACGGCCTGCACCTTGATTTCCGGCGTAATGCGCGGCATCACGATCACTGCCTTGACGCCCATCAGCTTGGCCGCCATCGCCAGGCCCTGCGCATGATTGCCGGCCGAGGCCGCAATCACGCCACACGCCTTCTGTTCATCCGTCAGCTGGGCCATCTTGTTGTAGGCGCCGCGAATCTTGAAGGAATAGACAGGCTGCAGGTCTTCACGCTTGATGAAGATGTGATTGCCGAAACGACGCGACAACAAGGGTGCCGGCGAGAGCGGAGTTTCATGGGCGGCTTCGTAGACACGAGCCGACAGGATTTTCTTGACGTAATGTTCGAGCATTATAGGAATGTCCTGATGTGTCACAGCGCGGGCCGCATGAGCGCGACCGAACCCCCATTGTTATCAGACCGCTGGCGAGAGCGTCCAGCGCCATCGCCGGGTTTGCCGTTATAATGTGGCGTTTTCCGGCGTTGCGCTTCACGTCAAGCCGTTTTCCAGTGCCTGCCGGCGGTAAACTGCTGGCCACGCGGGGAAGACCGCGCCAATGCCCACTTTCACCACCGCCCCACCGACCCGAGGTATCACATGACCCAGGATGAGCTGAAGCAGGCCGTGGCCCGCGCCGCCCTTGACGAGATTCGCCCACTGCTGAGCCGCGACACCATCATCGGCGTCGGCACCGGCTCGACGGCCAATCTGTTCATCGATGCGCTGGCGGAAGTGCGCCACGACTTCGCCGGCGCCGTCGCCAGCTCCGAAGCCACTGCCGAGCGCCTCAAGGGCCATGGCATCGACGTCTTCGAACTCAACCATGTCGGCACCGTGCCGGTCTACGTGGACGGTGCCGACGAGATCGACCCGCGCCTGGCGATGATCAAGGGCGGCGGCGCCGCGCTGACCCGCGAGAAGATCGTCGCGGCCTGCGCCGAGCGCTTCGTGTGCATCGCCGATGGCTCCAAGCAGGTGGATATTCTCGGCGGCTTCCCGCTGCCGGTGGAAGTCATTCCGATGGCGCGCTCCTATGTCGCACGTGAGCTGGTCAAGCTGGGCGCCGACCCGGTCTACCGCGATGGCGTGCTGACCGACAACGGCAACCGTATCCTCGATTGCTACAATTTCCTGATCGAGGACCCGATCGCCATGGAAGCGCGCATCAATGCCATCGTCGGTGTCGTCACCAATGGCCTGTTCGCGGCACGCGGTGCCGATGTGCTGCTGGTGGGACGCGAAAGTGGCGTCGAACGCATCACTGCCTGAGGAGCTGGCATGACGACGAATCTGCGCCCACGACTGCGCCTGGCGACCGCACTGCTGCTGGCAGCCAGCGCAAGTCCGCTGGCGCTGGCCGATAGCCTGCCGATCAGCCAGCCAGTCACCGTGACGCTCGACAGTGGCGTCAAGATCCTGCTCAAGCCGGACCACAGCTGGGAATATCAGCTGGATGAGGTACAGGCCGCTTCCGCCCCGGCCACACGACCGTCCGTGGAAACTGGCGCTGGCAGCGCGCTGGTGCCGACCTCGACGGCCGTGCCGGTGACGGCGGCGGTCGCTCCGGCTGGCGACTCGACCTCACCATCAGCCGGCGTGGCCTCTACCAGTGCAAGCAACGCAGCGCCTGACAGCGCGTCACGCCTCAACCGCAGCGCGCTGGCCAATCCGCGGCTGTTGAGTGAAGGCCACCGCGATGGTCTGGTCGCGCGTCTGTCCTCGGTGAGCGAAGAGGATGACGAGGCGCTTCTGCAGTTCAGTCTCGACAACACGGCCGGCCAGAGTGTCATCGGCGTGCAGGCCAGACTGCGCCTGTATGCCGATGATGGCCATCTGCTCGCGACGCGTGAGGTGCCACTGTGGGTCGGGGAATATCGCCTGCCCCAGACCTACCTGCGTCCCGGCCAGACACGCGATAGCCGCGAGGTACGCGTCTCGCTGCCGGAGGGCGAGTGGTCACGCCAGCTGGTGCGCGTGGAAGTCACCGAGGTGGAGTTCCGCTGATCACCGGATGCCGGATGCCAGCTTCCAGGCGTCAGATGCCACAGCAGCCAGACGAAAAACGGGAAGCCCTGAGGGGCTTCCCGTTTCTGTTTTAACGCCGGTCGCTCAGCGAGAGCGAAGCGGTGATCAGAACTTGTAGTTGATGCTGAAGTAGTTGCCGAAGCCGGTGGTGTCCTGGCGAACGCCGGTGGCAGTGGAGCCATCGGTGAAGAACGCCATGTTGTTGTAGTACTTCAGGCCATAGCCGATCGCATAGCGCTGGGTGTGGTAGTAGATACCGTTGAACCACTCCATGCTGTTGACGCTGCGGCCCGCCTGGCTGCCCACTTCGTCGGCATCGAACTTGTAGTCCAGGTAGCCATGATAGGCGATGAAGCTGCCATCATCGAAGTTGACGAACGGCTTGAACCAGTTGGTGGAGGCCATGTAGCCGTCCCACTTGCTCTCGTCTTCGCCGCCGTAGTTCTCACGCACGTAACGCGCGTAGAGGTTGAAGCCCATCTTGCCGAACCACGGCACCTGCACATCGCTGCCCAGACCGACGTAGTGCTCCCACAGACCGCCGAATGCGCCGTTGTCACCGATGTTGGTGACGGTGGCGATGTAGAGCTCATCCACCGGGCCGAAGGACAGGTCGTAACCGGTCATGGCGTCCAGCGAGAAGCGCGGCGCCAGCTTGGCGAAGAAGTTGTCGCCGTCGTTCAGGTCATCGGAGCTGTCGTCCAGCAGGTCGAAGAAGTCGACATACCCGTAGAGATCGACGATGCCCGAGCGGCCGCCGAACTCCATCTCCAGGTAGGTATCTTCGCTGTTGCGGAACGGCAGGCGGTTGTCTTCACTGCGCATCAGGTTGAAGGTCAGCCACTTGTAATCATTGGCGTGGATATCGCCATTGAAGTCAGTAGCCTGCGCCGGTGCTGCAGCGGTCAGCAGCGTGGTGGCAGCCAGAGTGCTGGCCGCGAGGGTCTTGAGCATGGTCATCGCGTAACGATCCTGTCCTGAATGTTGAGACTGTTCGAATTCTTGTGGTCTTGCCCGCTGAGCGGGTCTTGTCGCTATGAAGTCCGACGAAGGCGCGGGAGTGAAACTCGCACGGGGCCCAGTCTGGAAAGGCGGCGATGTTAGCACTTCCTCGCAAAAACGACAGAGCAACATTTCGGGGGTGATCAACGTGCCTTCGACGACAATGTGAACCTTTTCACACTCTCGCCAGGCACCTTGTCACCCCCGGCTTCCCCGAGCTGACATCCCGATGCCTCCTCGCTTGCCGCCCGGCGCATGCCGGCAGGATGTCTCCCGTCGACTGACCGGGCGGAGAGCGAGGAATGCATCAGGCCGCCAGCGCCAGGAAGAAACCGGCAATCGCCGCCGACATCAGATTGGACAGCGTGCCGGCGAGTACCGCCTTGAGCCCCAGGCTTGCGATCTCATGACGGCGTGTCGGTGCCAGGCTGCCCAGCCCCCCCAGCAGGATGGCGATCGACGACAGATTGGCGAAGCCGCACAGCGCGAAGGACAGCACTGCCATGGTGTAGGGCGTCATCACCGCGCCGGTGGCCGCGACGATGCTGTCACCGCTGAGGTAGGGCGCCAGATTGATGTAGGCGACGAACTCGTTCACCACCAGCTTCTGGCCGATGAAGGAACCCGCCAGGGTCGCCTCGCTCCACGGCACGCCCAGCAGGAAGGCCAGCGGCGCGAACAACCAGCCGAGAATCATGTCGAGACTCAGCGTGTCCATGCCGAACCAGCCACCCACGCCGCCGAGAATACCGTTGATCAGGCCGATCAGCGCGATGAAGGCCAGCAGCATCGCCCCGACATTGGCCGCCAGCTTGAGGCCGGAAGACGCACCGGAGGCCGCAGCGTCCAGCACATTGGAGGGCGCATCCTCATCCTTGAGGGCAGCATCGGCGAGGGCGATCGAGTCGTCCGGCTTCTCCGTCTCCGGGAACAGCAGCTTGGCGAACAGCAGCCCGCCGGGCGCGGCCATGAACGATGCCGCCACCAGGTACTCCATCGGAATGCCCAGCGCCGCATAGCCGCCCAGCACCGAACCGGCGACGGAGGCCAGGCCACCGCACATCACCGCGAACAGCTCGGAGCGCGTCATGCTGGCCAGATACGGCTTGACCACCAGCGGCGCCTCGGTCTGACCGACAAAGATGTTGGCCGTGGCCGAGAGCGACTCGGTACGCGACGTGCCCAGCACACGCTGCAGGCCGCCACCCAGCAGGCGAATCACCCACTGCATGATGCCGAGGTAGTAGAGCACCGCGATCAGCGACGAGAAGAAGATGATGATCGGCAACACCTTGACCGCGAAGATGAAGCCGACACCACTGCCCGGATTGGCCAGGCTGCCAAACAGGAAGTTGATGCCCTGATCGGCATAGTTGACCACCTGACTGACGGCACCGGAGACACCGGCCAGCACTCCCTGGCCGAAGGAGGTGTAGAGCACGAAGGCGCCGATGGCCAGCTGGATGGCAAAGGCACCACCCACGGTGCGCAGGCGAATGGCGCGTCGATTCGACGACAGCGCCACGGCAATGAGGATGAGCGAAGCCATCCCGACGAGACTCATGAGGGGATTCATTGGGAAGATCCTGAGGGTTCTTGTGGTTGTTATGGGTGCTGCGTGCAGGGCTGCGACGACCCGTTCTCAACGTCGTGCAGTGTTATCCTGCATTCTCACCATGTTCAAAAAGTCACAGCCTGACCAAATAGTCAATACGTCCGTTTTACCTCACGCCCACTTGTCTTCCAGTGCCAGACTGGCAGTGTCAGGGGCATTTTTGAGGTTCTCCCTGTGTGTCAGTGGTTTATCATCTGCTTCTGACGTGGGACGTGGCGCTTCCGCCCAGTTTTTCGCCAACGCTCCCTCATCGGAACCGGCACCAAAGGACAAAAGCCGCATGAACAATCACAGCGCCGCCCGACTCGACCGCCTGCAGGCCATTCTGCGCGAAGGCAGCCCTCTGCAACTGAGCGACGCCGCACAGCTATGCGCCGTCTCGGAGATGACCATTCGTCGCGACGTGGCGCACAGCAACGGACTGCTGGAAATTCTGGGTGGCCGCCTGTTGCTGGTCGATTCATCCGCCGGCAGCGTCTATCGCCTGGATCGCGAGATCGACGCCAGCGCCCCGATCAAGCAAGCGCTGTGCCAGCAGCTGGCCAGTCATATCGAGGACGGCGACACCCTGTACGTGGATTGCGGCACCACGCTGGTCCATCTGGCGGCCGCCATCGACCGCCAGCAGACGCTGACCCTGGTGACCTGCGCCCTGAACGTGGCCAATGCAGTCGGCCATCTGCCCGGGGTGCGGCTAGTGATGCTGGGGGGGCTATTTCACCCGGCCACCCAGTCATTCACCGCCACCGACATGCCGGAGGCCATCCGCCGTCTCGGCATCAACAAGGCCTTTCTCTCGGCGGGCGGAGTGCATGCCGAGCGAGGCGTCAGCTGCTTCCATTTCCATGAGGTCGCGGCCAAGCAGGCCGCTCTGGAAAGCGCAATGCAGCGCTTCTTGATCGTCGATGCGCGCAAGTTCGAGATGGTGCGCCCCGCCTTCATCGCCCCGCTGAGTGACTTTGATGTGGTGATCAGCAATGCCAGCCCCGCCGCACGTGATTGTCTGGGGGCGCTGGAGGCAGAAATGGGCGTGACGGCCGAGCTTGTCGACTGCTGAGCCTATCGATTGCTTCACAGGAAGGAGTCAGGCCACTCGCAGCGCCAGACTACTGACAAACAGAAAACGCCGCACGATTGTGCGGCGTTTTCTGTTTGACCAGACAGTCAATGCACACTTTGCGTGCGCGGGGGCGTCACAGTGGCAGGTGGTGCTCGAGCATCGCCAAGGTGCCACTCAGCGCGCCACGATTGCGCTCCACGACCTGGCTGGCCGCCTGGCCTGCCATCTGCTGCGCGGCCTGATCCGAGAGCAAAGTATTCACCGCCTCCGCCAATGCCGCGTCATCCGCGATGACCTGAAGCGCGCCTTCCGCGGTCATCACCTCGGCAATCTCGCTGAAGTTGTCCAGCGATGGGCCACTCAGCAGTGGCAGCCCCAACGCAGCGGGCTCGAGCAGGTTGTGCCCGCCGATGGGCACCAGACTGCCGCCGATGAAGGCGATATCACTGGCCGCATACAGCGTCAGCAATTCCCCGAGACTGTCACCGACCAGCACCGATGCGGCGTCAGCCACCTCGGTGCCGCTTTCTGACATGGCACTGCGCCGCAGGCTGCTCTCGCCGCGCGCCTGACACCACTGCGCCGCCTGAGCGGCCACTGCCTCGAAGCGTTGTGGATGGCGTGGCACCAACAGCAGCAAGGCCTGAGGGTGCTGGTCACGTACCGCGGCATGCGCCGCGAGTATCTGGCCATCCTCGCCGTCATGCGTCGAGGCGGCGATCCATACCGGCCGCTGCGCGAATGATTGGCGCAGCGCCTGGCCATCGGCAATGACCTGTTCAGCAATCTCCAGTTCGAACTTGAGCGAGCCGACGGCCGTGCCACGCGCTGGCGGCAGGCCAAGCGCCATGAAACGCTCCAGATCCTGCTGCGACTTGGCCGACAGACCATTGACGTGAGCAAGACTGTCGCGCATCAGGGCGCCGATCCTGCGATAGCGCTGGAAGGCGCGCGGTGACAGGCGGCCATTGATGACACACAGCGCAATGTCATCCCGCGCGCAGGCGGCCATCAGATTGGGCCACAGCTCGGTTTCCACCATGATCGCCAGCGCCGGACGCAGCCGACGAACAAAGCGCCGCGCGCTCAGCGGAAAATCCAGCGGCAGATAATGATGACGGGCTGCGGCAAGCTCGGGCGAGCCCTGCGGCGTATGCAGCAGACGTGCAGCCTGTGCAGCGCCGGTGGCTGTCATGGTCGTCAGCACCAGCGGGCGCCGTGGGTAGCGCTGACGCAGTGCCTCGACAAGACTCGCCACCATCACCACCTCGCCCAGCGAGGCGGCGTGCAGCCAGATGGGGCGCTCACTGTCGGGCGTGGTGTTCGGCGTGGAGGGGATGATACCCAGCCGCTCCATCCGCGGGTGCTGGGCATCGTGCTCGCGCCAGACCCGCTGCCAGATGAGGGGCGACAGCAGGGTCAGCGCGGTGCTGTAGAGGCCGCGGGCAAGGCTCACGCCTAGTCCTCGCGATCGAGAATGGTGGCGATCATCGCGGTGGTGGACACGCCGTCCTCGAAACCGAGCACGCGGACTTCACCGCCATTGGCGATCACTGCCTCTCCCCCGGCGATTTCTTCGGGACGATAGTCGCCGCCCTTGACCAGCACATCCGGCAACACGGCCTCGATCAGGCGTGCCGGGGTGTCCTCGCTGAAGGGCACCACCCAGGCGACTGCACCGAGGCCCGCCAGCACCTGCATGCGGCGCAGCACCGGGTTGATCGGGCGTGTCGGCCCCTTGAGGCGTGCCACCGAGTCGTCGTCATTGACGGCCACGATCAGGCGGTCGCCGTGGCGTGCCGCTTCCTGCAGGTAGGCCACGTGACCGGCGTGCAGGATGTCGAAGCAGCCATTGGTCATCACCACACGCTCGCCGCGTGCCTGGGCGGCCTTCACTGCCGGGATGAGCGCGGACTCCTGGATCACGCCGAATTCTGCCAGCTTGTCGCCGTGCAGCGCGGTGTAGAGCTCCGCCACCGACAGGGTCGCGGTACCCGGCTTGGCGACCACCAGACCCGCGGCCAGGTTGGCCAGCATCACGGCTTCCGGGAAGGCGTGACCGGCCGCCAGCGCCAGGCCCAGCACGCCGATCACCGTATCGCCGGCACCGGTGACGTCGTAGACCTCACGCGCATGCGTCGGCAGGTGCAGCGGCTGATAGCCCTCGCGGATCAGGGTCATACCCTTCTCGCTGCGCGTCACCAGCAGGGCTTCCAGCTCGAGCTCGGCACGCAGTGCCTCGCCCTTCTCGGCCAGTTCCTCATCGCTGCGGCACGGCCCGACGATGGTCTCGAATTCGGTCAGGTTGGGGGTGATGATGCTGGCGCCGCGATAGCGCGAGAAATCACTGCCCTTGGGGTCGACCAGCACACGCTTGCCCGCCGCACGCGCAGCGGCGATCAGCGCCTCGACCTGATTCAGCGAGCCCTTGCCGTAGTCGGAGAGAATCATCACGCCACTGGCGCCCAGCTCAGCCTCGACCTGGCTCACCAGCGCGCTGGTATCCACCTCGTGCAGCGGCTCCTCGAAATCGAGGCGCAGCAGCTGCTGATTGCGGCTCATCACGCGCAGCTTGGTGATGGTCGGCACGCTGTCACTGGCCTGGAAGCGCGTGATGACATTGGCGTTTTCCAGCGCGCGGGTAAGGATGGCGGCGTTGTCATCCTCACCGACCACGCCCGCGAGGGTGGCGTGTGCGCCGAGCGAGGCGATGTTGAGCGCGACGTTGGCGGCACCGCCGGGGCGGTCTTCGCTCTCGCCGACTCGTACCACCGGTACCGGCGCTTCCGGCGAGATGCGTGAGGTGCCACCGTGCCAGTAGCGGTCGAGCATCACATCACCCACGACCAGCAGGCGAGCCTGTTCAAGCGCAGTCAGATCAAGCTTCATCAGGCGTCTCCGCGTGCAGAGGGGGATTGGGAAGAAGAGGTATCCGTAGAGGAGACAGCCGCGACCGGCAGACGTTCGCAGCTCTGGCCGCGAATGACGCCATCGGTGTCCGCCAGCAACTCAGCGAGGCGCGCGATGACATCCTCGGCGCGAATCAGGCTCATGGCGTCCTGATGGCGCACGCGCTGACCCCAGTTGATCTCGTCCATCTGCTTGTGAAGATAGGTCTTCACGGCGTCCGGATAGCGATTGACCACCAGATGCTGCCAGCAGTACGGTGCCGCGCGCTCGGGATTGGTGGTGGCGTACAGACCGATCACCGGCGTGTTGAGCGCATTGCCCATGTGCACCGGGCCGGAATCCGGCGCGATCACCGCCACGGCGCGATCGATCATCGCCAGCAGGCCCTTGAGCGAGGTGCCACCGATGGCATCGATGACCGCGCCTTCGCTGACCAGCGCCTTGATGCGCGCGCCCATTTCACGTTCCTGCGGGCTGCCGCCACCGGTCATCACGCTGCGGATGCCATATTGCTGCCAGGCATGATCGACGACCGCCGCATAGCCTTCCGGCGACCAGTTGCGGAAGTTGCGCAGTCGCGGATTGGCACACGGACTGATGATCAGATACGGCGCCTCACCGGTGACGCGTGCGGCTTCGGTGTAAGCCTCGGGCGGCACATCGAGGCGCCAGTCGAGGCGGCAGTCCTCGACACCCAGCGTACGCGCGAAGTCCATGAACGACTCCAGCACGTGGGCGCGCTCTCGCGGGGCCAGCTGATGGGAGGTAAAGAGGTACTGCCAGTCCTTGGCACGCGCACGGTCGTAACCGATGCGCACCTTGGCCTTGAGGCCCAGCGACAGCGCACTGGCACGCAGTGCCTGCTGCATGTGCAGCAGCACATCGAAGTGCGTGTCCTTGAGCTGTCGCCAGATGGCGCGCATGCCCGCAAGACCGGTGGACTTGTCATAGACCACGAACTCGACCCCGGTCAGGCCGGACAGTAGACTGTGCTCCCCCTTGCCGACGATCCAGGTAATGCGGGCCTCAGGCCACTGACGCTGCAAGGCGCGTACCGTTGGCACAAGATTGCAGACATCGCCGAGAGCGGAGAGCCGGAGCACGCAGATATGTGCGGGCTGGGCAGGGAGAGGATGCTTCATGCGGATGGCAGTTTTCCGAAATGAGAATGCCCACATTCTATATGATGGCGAAACAGCGCCACAAATGACGCCGGACTG
The DNA here is from genome assembly GCF_029846405.1 of Cobetia sp. 29-18-1. NCBI lineage: Bacteria > Pseudomonadati > Pseudomonadota > Gammaproteobacteria > Oceanospirillales > Halomonadaceae > Cobetia > Cobetia sp. 29-18-1. The sequence continues at coordinate 112,813 of NZ_JARWKS010000009.1, read as the reverse complement.
GTTCATGCCATCGTTCTGGCGTGAACACGACGCCGTGACCGGCGAAGCGCCGGGGCGCGGGGCGAGTCTGTTCCTCGATGTCCGTCGTTTGCCCGCCGAACTGCAACCCGCCAATACCACCGCGACACCGGCTCGCCGCTGGGCACTGCGCCCCTATCGTCGCGGCGGCCTGATCGCGAAGCTCGCCAGTCAGCGCTACCTCTACACCGGCCTTGAGCGCACCCGTGCCTTCGCTGAACTGCGCCTGACGGAGCGTCTGTATCGCCAGGGGCTGCCGGTGCCAGAGCCCGTCGGTGCCTGCGTGTGGCGGCATGGCCTGACCTACGAGGCCGCCCTGATCACGGTGCTGATTCCCGGCGCACGCGCCTTCGCCGATGACCTGATCGCCCTCGAAGCACAGCACCTGCATGACGGGGCCGAGCTGCCCGAAGCCCTGCTTCGCCTGCTCGACGCGACAGGTCACGCCATCCGCGCCGTGCATGACGCCGGGCTCGAGCATGTCGACCTCAACGCACGCAACCTGCTGATCGATGAAAGCGAACGCGTCTACGTGATCGATCTCGATCGCTGCCAGCTGCATGCCGAGGCTCCCACGGATGCACGCTGGCGCGAGAGCAATCTCTCCCGCCTGGGCCGTTCGTTGGCCCGCTTCACCCCGACACATCATGCGGCGTGCCTGACCCGCATCCGCAGCGCCTATCACGGGTAGGCGCCCGCTCCGTTCCACTCTTTGCTGACGCTCCGTTCAACTCTATTACTGACAAAGTGGTCATCCGGCGCGCAAAACAAGATATCATGCTAACAATATATTATGCATGATAACTATCTTGCCGCTCCCCACGCTTGATGGGTTATCGCGCTTTTTCCTATCCGCCGGATATGACCGATGACCGCAAAGACCCCTGACTCGCCTGCGCCCGCCAACGCCCGACCTCGTGATAGCCGCCGCCGCTATCTTCGCGACAGCGCCACCTTCTCTCTCGCCATCCTGGTGTTGATCTGGCTGGTCGCGACCCGCTATCTGCCCTTTACCCCACTCCCGCAAGGAGTGAGTGCCGCCAGCCTGAGCGGTTGGGCCTACCTGGCCACCACCTGGCTGGGTCACTACGGACTGCTTGCCCAGCTACTGTGGCTGCCACTTGGCCTGCTCGGCATGATATTGCCCGCGCGCAGCGCTCGCCGCTGGCTGTGGCTCCCTGCGGGCATTCTGGCCGGCAGTGCATTGAGCGCACTGATCATCGACAGCCTCGTCTATGCCCAGTACCGCTTCCATCTCAACGGCTTCATGCTGTCGATGTTCCTCAATGACAGCAACGGTGAAATCTTCGAGTTCGATGCCACGACCTGGTTACTGGGAGCCTGCACCCTGCTCGGCTTGATCGCGCTCTGCTGCGGGCTGGCTTATCGACTGAGTGGACCTGCGGCAGTCAAGCGCGCTCACCGTTTGCCGACAGGCAAGCTGCACGCCTTGCTGTTCCTCATGCTGCTGGCAAGCCACATCCAGCACATCGTGTCGGATGCCCATCACAACCTGCAGGTGACACGCGAAGCGCCCGCCTTCCCGCTGCTGTTCCCCGCCACAGCGCGCGACTTCATGGAAGACCACGGGTGGCTGGATGCCCGGACTGCAGAAGCGGCCAAGGTGCATATCCAGAATTTCGGGGCGGGTTCGCTGGCCTATCCTGCCGTACCGCTTGAACAGGATGACGATGTCATCACCAGCAGAGGTGTCGACGGCCAGCCTGCAAACATCCTGTTTCTGGTGATCGACTCCTGGCGCGCCGATAGCTTCACTGCCGAGGCGATGCCCCACTTGCACGCCGCCCTGGCGGATGGTCTGCACTTCCCGGATCACATCTCCGGCGGCAACAGCACCCGCACCGGTTTCTTCAGCCTGCTATCCGGCCTGACCGCCAATTACGTCACCCCGATGGAGAATGACGGCCTGGGCAGCGTGCTGGTCAATCAGGCACTGCAGCGCCAGTGGCCGCTGGGGCTATTCTCCTCGGCAAGCTTCAATGGTGTCGGCCTGGACCGCAGCCTCTTCCCGAAAGTGCCAGATCTGCGCTTGCGCACCCTGGGCGATAGCCCCGCCATGCGGGACCGCGTGATGACGACCGACTGGCTCGCCTGGCAGGCCCAGCGCCGCCAGACAGCGCTGCAGCAGGACGCTCATGCGCTGAAACCGTGGCTGGGCGTGCTGTTCTACGATGCTCCGCATGGATACTCGCTACCCAGAGGCGCCAGTACTCCCTTCCAGCCCAGCGCCACCGGCATGGACTATCTGACACTGGGTCCCAACACCGACCCGATGCCTGTGCGCAACCTGTATCTGAACTCGCTGTATCATCTGGACAGGCAATTGGCGCGCGTGATTCAGGACCTGAAAGAGCACGGCGAGTGGGACAATACGGTGCTGGTCGTCACCGGTGACCATGCTCAGGAGTTCAATGACAGCGGCAAGAATTTCTGGGGACACAATGGCAACTTCACTCGCTACCAGACCCAGGTACCGCTGATTCTGCGCGGCCCCGGCATTCCTGCCGGCCACTATGGAAGCCAGCTGCCCCTGCCGCCCGTCACCGCGCATTATGATGTCGTCCCGACACTGCTACGCCATGTGATGGGCATCAGCAATCCCCCCAGCGACTACAGCATGGGCCATGACCTGCTGCGCACTCTCGACCATCAACCAGAGGTCGACAACGAATGGGTGCTCTCCGGTAGCTATCAGGACTTCGGTATCATTCAGCGCGATCGCATCTACGCACTGGAAGGCACCGGCGGCTATGCAGTGTACGATGGCGACATGAATCGTCGGCAGGCGCTCGGCGAAGGCGCCAACCCCGTCATGAAAGTGATGGAGGCCATGCGCCGCTTCTACGCGAACTGAGCCTGCCACTGAGTCCCATCGGCGCCTGCCCCACCCCGTCGTGCTGCAGGCGCTCTTCAGACAGAGACCGTCATGAACACGAGCGACGAGGCCTCGGCCGCCCCTTCACCCGATGGCAAGCTGCGCACCGCGGTGCCCATCACCGGCTGTGTCATCACCCTCAATGAAGCCCACAACATCGAGGACTGCCTGCGCTCGCTGGCCCAGGTCTGCGATGAGCTGATCGTGGTCGATTCCGGCTCCACCGATGCCACCTGCGAGCTGGCGCGCAACATGGGCGCCGTGGTGATCGATCAACCCTACCTGGGCGACGGGCCGCAGAAGAATGTCGGGCCGAGCCATGCCAGCCACCGCTGGGTGCTGTCTCTGGATGCCGATGAGCGCCTGACCGACGGTGCCGTCAGCGCCATCCGGGAACTGGCACTCGACAGCACGCCCCATGATGGCTTCGCGCTACGCCGTCGCAACTTCATCGGCTCGCGCTGGGTGCGACATGCCGGCTGGTATCCCGATTACTGCCTGCGCCTGTATGACCGCGAGAAACTCGCCTTCCGCGATTCGCGTCAGCACAGCTCGGTGCAGGCCAACCATCCCTGCGAGCTGGACGCCGATCTCGAGCATTACAGCTTCGCCAATCTCGGTGAACTGTTCGTCAAGGCCAGTGGCCGTTTCTCGAACCGCGCCGCCAAGATCATGTATCAGAAGGGAAAACGCGCCAACGCCTTCACTCCCTTCCTGCATGCCAGCAATGCCTTCATGCGCAAGTTCGTCTTCCAGGCTGGCTTCCGTGATGGCGTCGATGGCTTCTCGGTGGCGCTGTCGGCCAGCGTCAATGCCTACCTGAAATACGCCAAGCTGCTGGAATTCCAACGCGACGCCAAGGTGCGTGAGGCCGAAGATTTCAACAAGGTATGGTGACCATGACCTCTAGCTGTGAGCCGACTGCCGCGCGAGGTGTGACGCGCCCGCTTCACGTACGCCATGTCAATCTGGCACGCGGCTTTCGCGGCGGGGAGCGCCAGACGCTCAACCTGATCGCGGACCTGGCGCGACGCGCAAGCCCGGGGGAGAACGGCGAAGCCGGCGCGCCGATCCGCCAGTCACTGGTGTGCCTGCGGGGCTCGCCCTTGATCAGCGAACTGGCGGCACTCGAGCTTGCCATCACGGTGGAAGTGATCGAGATCAGCGGACGCTTCAAGGGCCATCTCGGCCAGCCCCGCGCCGATATCGTGCATGCTCACGAAGCCAAGGCCGTGCACTGGGCATGGCTGCATCAGCGCCTCACCGGCACGCCTTACCTGCTGACACGCCGGGTGCCCCAGCCGGTGAAGGACAAGCCGTTCAATCGCCTGACCTATCGCGCGGCCGCCTGCCGGGTGGCGATTTCGTCGGTGATCGAATCTCACCTGCGGGAGCGCCAATGGGGCGAGACAGCGTTGATCCCCAGCACCCTCGCCCACCTGCCCAGCGACAAGCAAGCCGTGGCCGAGCTACGCCAGCGCTTCGGCAATACTCCCGCAGGGGATCGCATCGTCATCGGGCATGTCGGCGCCCTGGTGGACCGACACAAGGGCCAGCGAGTGCTGATCGAGGCGGCCCGCAGGCTGCGCGACAGCCACCCGCAGCTGCTGTTCGTCTGCCTGGGGGCCGGCGAGGACGAAGCGGCCTTCAAGGCGGAAAGTGCCGATCTCGACAATCTGGTCTGGGAAGGCTTCCACACCAATGTCGGCGACTATCTGGAAGCCTTCGATCTGTTCGCCTTCCCGTCGCGCAACGAAGGTCTCGGCTCGATTCTGCTCGACGTGATGGATCACGGCGTCCCGATCATCGCAAGCGATGTGGATGGCATCCCCGATATCGTGCATGACGACAGCACCGGCGTGCTGGTGCCCACCGGCGATGCACAGGCACTGGCTGCCACCATCGTGGCACTCGTCGCTGATGCACCACGTCGGGAGCGGCTGGTCGCGGGGGCGCGGGCGCATCTGGCACGCTTCACTCCCAGCGCCATGGGCGAGGCCTATCTGGGGCTTTATCAGCGGCTGGCACGCTAGTCCGCTTTCCTCTCGGACGCTTATCGCCCCAGTACTTGGCCCACAAGCACCTATCGTCCAGGTACCTATCGCTCGGCTAAAGAACGAAAAAAGCCCTGTTTCATGTGAAACATCACAATGAAACAGGGCTTTTTTCGTTTTCCAAACAGCAGGTCAGCGACTCAGGCGCGCGAACCAGCGTCCTCCAGGCCGCGCAGATCCGGCCAGCCCTCGTCCACACCCAGCACGGGATAGGCCCGGGGATCCAGCGGGCCTGGTTCGCTTTCGGGGCGACACTCACGCAGCGCAGACTGCAGCCGCTGCAGGGCCTCATCGCCTTCGGCACCAGCGGTCACCCTGTCCCAGAACTCCCGATGTACCGCCTTGATGACGACGGGCACGCTGGGCACACCGACCTGTTGCGCCATGGCCAGACGATGCAGACCACGGTTGATCTTGAGCAGGCGACCCTCACGCGTCACCGCGACGCCCATCTCGTCCTTGGTGACCCCCTGACGAAAGCCATTGCTGGCCATGTCCTGCAGATAACCGCGATAACAGCGCAGATAGCCGAGAATCTGCTCCTCACTATCCATCAACAGCCCATCACGCGGTGACGACCACGGCTTGCCCGCTTCCAGCAAGGCCTTCAAGTGCTGATAGCGCTCCGTCACCGTCAGGTCATCGCCATGCTCGATCAGGTCCCGCATCAGACGCGAGCGTGATCCGAAGCGGAAGGCGCCGCGCCGCAGGTCCCAGTCGCCATCCCAGATGAAGGCGTTGGAGGATGGCCGGTTGCGCTTGTCACGCCCGAAATTGACGTCGCGCACCAACTCACGCGGATTGACCCAGACCGTCAACGCCTCCTGCCCCATCATGTCTTCCAGCGCATGACGCGGCAGACCACGGCGCTCAAGGGACTGGTGGCGTGCACGCTGGCGCTTCCAGCGCATCATCCAGCAACGACTGAACGGCAGTATCAGGTGGTGCTCGCACCAGGCACGCAGCGCCTCGATCCGCTGAGCACGCTGCATGGCCCCGCGCATGCGCGGGTGGATCAGATCATCCGTCGTACGGTTTCTCGGCAGGTTCACCGCGCATCCTCATCCAGCGAGATCGCCGTCAACAATCGCTCGGGAGCAATATGGTTCAGACAATTGGTATGCCCCAGCGGGCAGACGCGCTTGAAGCAGGGTGAGCACTCCAGCGCCAGCCAGTGGATCTCGCGATTGGCCGTCAGCGGCGGCGTGTAATGCGGCGACGAGGAGCCGTAGATGCCCTGGATACGGGCCCCTACCGCGGCCGCCACATGCATCAGGCCGGAGTCATTGCTGACCACTTCCCGACACTCGGCGATCAGGTCCACCGCATCCGCTAGCCGCGTCTTGCCACACAGGTTGTGAACGCCCGCAAGCCCCTGGGCGATCTCCTCCCCCGCCGCGACATCCTTGGGGCCACCGAAGATGCGCACCTCGGCCCCCTGGTGAGTCAATGACTCGGCAAGCGCGCGAAAGTGCGCCAGCGGCCACTGCTTGGCCGGGCCATATTCCGCCCCGGGCATCATGCCGATGATGGGCGCCGGCGGCGCCACCAATCCCAACTCGCCGCGCAAGCGCAGCTGATTGGCGCTGTCAGTGACCAGAGCGGGCTCCGGGATGCCCACCGGCGGATTGGCCTCCTCAACGGGCAGGCCCAGCGACGTGAAGCGCTTGACGGTCTGATCGAGCACCGACTTGTCGAGCTTGCGGCACTCGGTGAGCAGGCCATAGCGCTGTTCACCGGTGAAGCCGACCCGCACCGGAATGCGCGCGAAGAACGGCACCAGCGCTGCCTTCCACGAGCGCGGCAACACGATGGCGCGGTCGAAGCGCCCACGCAGCGAACGCCCGAGCTGCCAGCGCGCCTTGAGGGCGAAATCACCATGCCCCGCCGGCAACGCCAGTGCCTCCTCGACCTCGGGCATGCGCTCGATGATCGGCTGCGACCAGGCGGGCGCCAGCACACTGATCCGGCAGCCGGGCGAGCGCTGCTTCAGCGTCATGAACAGGCTCTGCGCCATCACCATGTCGCCGACCCAGCTGGGCCCGACCACCAGAATGCGCTCACTCATGCCTTGCTCCTCTTCACGGCCAATCCTCCTTGCAGGTGCGCTTGCCCTGCCCCATCGCCCTTGCGAGGCAGGCGCTCACCCTCAATCTACACGCGCTCAATCCACACGTGCTCGGTCCACACGTGCTCGGACTCAGCGATTCAGCCATTCGAGATAGGCGCGCGTGCCCTGGGCAACGGTCTTGAATTCGACGTTGCAGCCGGCCTTGCGCAGCTTGCCGATATCGGCACGCGTGAAGCTCTGGTAGCGGCCCTTGAGGTTTTCCGGGAAGTCGATGTACTCGATCTCGCCCTTCTCGTAGTACTCGATGACGGTCTCGGCGATCGCCTTGAACGGCTCGGCGCGACCGGTACCCAGATTGAAGATACCGGAGGCTTCCGGGTGATCGAGGAACCACAGGTTCACGTCGACCACATCACCGACATAGACGAAGTCACGGCTCTGCATGCCGGCATCGTAGCCATCGTAGGCGCCGAACAGCTTGGGGTTCTCGCCCGCCTTCACCTGGGTGTGATGGTGATAGGCAACGCTGGCCATCTTGCCCTTGTGCTGCTCACGCGGGCCGTAGACATTGAAATAGCGGAAGCCGACGACCTGGGTGGTCAGGCTGTCCCAGCGCTGACGCACGTGCTGATCGAACAGCAGCTTGGAGTAGCCGTAGACGTTGAGCGGACCTTCGAACTCCGGCGTTTCCTTGAAGACCTGGCTGTCGCCGTAGGTCGCCGCGGAGCTCGCGTAGAGGAAGGGAATCTGGTTCGCTTCGCAGAAGTTGAGCAGCACCTTGGAGTACTCGAAGTTGTTCTCGAGCATGAACTGGCCGTCCCACTCGGTGGTGTCCGAGCAGGCGCCTTCGTGGAAGATCGCCTCGATCTTCGGCAACTCGGCATACTCGCCCATCAGGCTCGACTGGACGCGAATCAGGAAGTCGTCCTTGTCGAGGTAATCGGCGATGGTCAGGTCCGCCAGATTGACGAACTTGGTGCCGTCACTCAGGTCATCCACCACCAGGATATCGGTACGGCCGCGGTCATTGAGTGCCTTGACGATATTGGCACCGATGAAGCCGGCGCCTCCGGTAACGACGATCATTTGAGCTCCCAGAGCCTCTAGAGGCTTGTAGGCAACGCGCGCGTTCAGTAACGCGACACATCAGAATTTGGAAATGGCACGCACTCGGTTTCGTCTGCGGCCTATAACCCGATAAGCGGGGATTGTATACTCGGCAGTTCTCGAATTCATGGGCCAACGGGCTTCACCAATGACACAGCCAGACGTGAAAACCTTCCAGGGCCTGATTCTGGCCCTGCAGCAATACTGGGCCGAACAGGGTTGCATCATCCTGCAACCATTGGATATGGAGGTTGGCGCGGGGACTTTCCACCCGGCGACCTTCCTGCGCTCCATCGGTCCTGAAACCTGGAACGCTGCCTACGTGCAGCCTTCCCGCCGTCCCACCGACGGCCGCTACGGCGAAAACCCCAATCGCCTGCAGCACTATTATCAGTTCCAGGTGGTGATGAAGCCGTCACCGGCCAACCTGCAGGAGCTCTATCTGGGCTCGCTGGAGCGTCTGGGCATCGACCCGCTGGTCCACGACATCCGTTTCGTCGAGGACAACTGGGAATCTCCGACGCTGGGCGCCTGGGGCCTCGGCTGGGAAATGTGGCTCAACGGCATGGAAGTGACCCAGTTCACCTACTTCCAGCAGGCAGGTGGCATCGAATGCTTCCCGGTCACCGGCGAGCTGACCTACGGCCTCGAGCGCATCGCGATGTACCTGCAGGACGTGGACAGCGTCTACGACCTGATCTGGACCACCGCGCCGGACGGCTCCGTCGTGACCTATGGCGACGTCTTCCTGCAGAACGAGAAGGAGCAGTCGGCCTACAACTTCGAGCACGCTGCCGTGCCGGAGCTGTTCGCTGCCTTCGATCACTGCGAGAGCGAGTGCCAGAAGCTGCTGACCGCCAACCTGCCGCTGCCGGCCTACGAGCAGGTCCTGAAGGCATCACATACCTTCAACCTGCTGGATGCGCGTCACGCCATCTCCGTCACCGAGCGTCAGCGCTACATCCTGCGCGTGCGCACTCTCGCCCGTGATGTGGCCCACGCCTATTACGATTCGCGCAAGGCCGCCGGCTTCCCGCTGGCCCCGCAGGCGCTGCGTGATGAGCTGCTCGCCGCCGATGACACCACTACCGAGGGAGACGCGTAAGCATGGCCTCCGTGAATACCCTACTGATCGAACTGGGCTGCGAAGAACTGCCGCCGGGCGCCATCGACGCACTCGCTGACAGCCTCGCCAACGGCCTCGCCGATGGCCTGCGCGACGCCGAAGTCGCCTTCGGTCAGGTACGTGCCTACGCCACACCGCGTCGTCTGGCGGTGATGATCGAATCCCTGGCCGAGCGTCAGCCGGACCGCGAGATCGAGAAGCGCGGGCCGGCCAAGGCCGCCGCCTTCAAGGATGGCGAACCGACCCGTGCGGTGCAGGGCTTCGCCCGCTCCTGTGGTGTCGAAGTCAGTGACCTGATCGAGCTGGAAACCGACAAGGGCACCTGGCTCGGCTATCGTCACACCCAGCCGGGCGAGCATCTCTCCGCCCTGCTGCCGGCCATGCTGGAGCAGGTCGTGGCTCGCCTGCCGGTGCCGAAGAACATGCGCTGGGGTGCCTCACGCATCGAGTTCTCGCGTCCGGTGCATTGGCTGGTCGCGCTCTACGGCAGCGAAGTGATCGAGGCCAGCGTGCTCGGCCTCGACTCCGGTCGCACCACCTTCGGCCACCGCTTCCATGCGCCGCAGGCCATCACGCTGGCGCACGCCGAGGACTACCTCGACGCGCTGGAAGATGCCCGCGTGCTGGCCAACCGTGAGGTGCGCCGTGAGCGTATCCGCGAACAGGTCCAGGCCGAGGCGGAAGTCTATGGTGCCAACGCCGTCATCGAGGAAGCCCTGCTCAACGAGGTCAACGGCCTCGTGGAATGGCCGGTGGCACTGACGGGCACCTTCGACGAGCGCTTCCTGGAAGTGCCGGCGGAGTGTCTGATCTCCTCCATGAAGGCCAACCAGAAGTACTTCCACCTGCTGGACAACGACGGCAAGCTCAAGCCGGCCTTCATCACCGTCTCCAATATCGAGAGCAAGGACCCGCAACAGGTCATCTCCGGTAACGAGAAGGTGATTCGTCCGCGTCTGGGCGATGCCGCCTTCTTCTACGAGACCGACCTGCGCAGCACGCTGGAATCGCGTCGCGAGAAGCTCGAGAGCGTCGTCTTCCAGCAGAAGCTGGGCAGCATGGCCGAGAAGGCCCGTCGCAGCGAAGCCGTGGCACGCCATATCGCGGAACGCATCGGTGCCGATGTCGACCACGCCGCACGTGCCGCACAGCTGGCCAAGACCGACCTGGTCACCGAGATGGTGCTGGAGTTCCCGGAACTGCAGGGCATCATGGGCCACTACTACGCCCGTCACGATGGCGAAGATGCCACCGTCGCTCTCGCGCTGGAAGAACAGTATCTGCCGCGCTTCGCCGGCGATGCGATCCCCACGACCAAGGCCGGCATGGCGATTGCCCTGGCCGACCGTCTCGACACCCTGACCGGCATCTTCGGCATCGGTCAGCGTCCGACCGGCGCCAAGGACCCGTTCGCACTGCGTCGCGCCACCATCGGGGTGCTCAACATCCTGATCAAGGGTGAGCTGGACCTCGACCTGCGCGAGCTGCTGACCGTCAGCGCCGAGCAGCATCGTGATCTGCCCAAGGCCGAAGGACTGGTCGAGGACGTGCTCGAGTACATGCTCGATCGCTTCCGCGCCTGGGCTAGCGATGAAGGCATGGGTGCCGAGCTGTATCTGGCCGTGCGTACCTTGAAGATCAGCAACCCGCTGGACTTCGCGCGTCGTCTGCGTGCCGTGCACGCCTTCGGCGAACGCCCGGAAGCCGCTGCCCTGGCTGCAGCCAACAAGCGCGTCTCCAACATTCTCGCCAAGGCCGAGCACGATGGTCGCACCGAGGTGGATGCGAGCCTGTTGAGCGAGCCGGCCGAGCAGGCACTGGCAGACGCCCTGACGGCACGTGGCGCGGAAGTGGCACCGCTGTTCGCCGCGGCGCGCTACCAGGAGGCCCTCGATGCACTGGCCAGCCTGCGCGAGCCGGTCGATGCCTTCTTCGATCAGGTGATGGTCAACGCCGACGATGCCGCCGTGCGCGCCAATCGTCTGGCGATGCTGGCCAGTCTGCAAGGCCTGTTCATGGGTGTGGCCGACATCAGTCTGCTGACCCAATAAGAACTGTCGATCCACGCTGTCCCTGACATCGGTAACTCGCAGTCTCTGCAAAAGAACCCCGCCACGGCGGGGTTCTTTTGCATCCGGGGTCCCGAAATGCCGTGTTGCGTGACAGGATTTCACGCAACACGGCAGCGATGTCACAATTTCTGCCTTGATCCCCTACCTAGGTCGCACTAGTATTCCAGTATAGAAACAGTGTTCGAAAAGCGCGGCAGCCTGTCGCACCACGCACTTCGACCACTCGGCGCCATTTGCCCATCCCCACGTGCGAGCGTCATCTTGTGACTCGGCTCACAATTTTCCAGGCAAAGCGGCGACCCCTGACAAGCAGCCCGGCTGACGCCCCTGACTGCCCTGAAGTGAAGAGTTGACCATGCAAAAACTGATCGTGCTCGACCGTGATGGTGTCATCAATGAAGACTCCGATGCCTTCGTCAAGAACGCCGAGGAGTGGATCGAATACCCCACTTCCATCCAGGCCATCGCCCGTCTGACCCGCGCTGGCTATACCGTGGCCGTGGCGACCAATCAGTCCGGCATCGCCCGTGGCCATTTCGGCCACCGCGAACTCGACCAGATGCACACCAAGATGATGCAACTGGTGAAGGAAGCCGGTGGCGATATCGCTCACATTGCCTACTGCCCGCATGGCCCGGACGACGGCTGCGATTGCCGCAAGCCGGAACCCGGTCTGCTCCATCAGATCCAGGATGCCCTGCAGATTCCCGACTTCGAAGGGGCCTGGATGCTGGGCGACAGCCTGCGTGACCTCATCGCGGGCCAGAAGGCCGGCTGTCGCGCCGCGCTGGTGATGACCGGCAAGGGCCAGAAGACGCTGGCAGATGGCGAGGGGCTCAAGGACGTGCTGGTAGTGGCCAACCTGGCCGACTTCACCAACCGCCTGCTCGATGGTGAGCTCAATCACCCTATATCGGATGGTGAGCCGGGAAAGTCCCAGCGCCGCTGCGTCAGCTGTGAAGCCGCTGCCGAAAGCTATCTGTGAGGCGCGTCTGCCCGGCGATAACCCTGCGCACGGCGCGCTTGCCTCTCTAATCAGTAGCGGCGATATGCTACCCTTCAGACATGAATCCGGGCGGGCGACTGCCTGCCTGTCTCACTTCCTCATGCTGGAGGCTTCACATGCCACTGCTGGATAGTTTCACTGTCGATCACACCATCATGAAGGCGCCTGCCGTGCGCGTGGCCAAGAAGATGGGCACCCCGAAAGGCGACAACATCACCGTCTTCGACCTGCGCTTCTGCGTGCCGAATGAAGAGATTCTCTCCGAGAAAGGCATTCACACCCTCGAGCACCTGTTCGCCGGCTTCATGCGCGAGCACCTCAACGGTGATGACGTCGAGATCATCGATATCTCACCGATGGGTTGCCGTACCGGTTTCTACATGAGCCTGATCGGTGAACCGGAAGAAGCTCGCGTTGCCGCTGCCTGGTCTGCTGCCATGCAGGACGTGCTCAACGTGGCGCGTCAGGAAGAGATCCCGGAGCTCAACGTCTATCAGTGCGGCACCGCACAGATGCACTCTCTGGAAGAAGCCAAGCAGATCGCCAGCAACATCCTGTCCCGCGATATCGGCGTCAACCGCAATGACGAGCTGAAGCTGGATGAAGGCTTCCTCAATCAGGCGCACTGAGCCTTGAGGCAGCAAGCCTTGAGACATCGAGCCTTGAGGCACCGGGCTTGATCAGCCTGTCGAGTGCGCCGAGCACTTGAACGAAAAAGCCCGCTATCTGACCGGATCAGATAGCGGGCTTTTTTCATGACGTGACATCCGAGCGAGTGTAGCCAATGCCAGATTCCAGCAGCCATGCCTTTGATTTCACGACCTTCCTGGCAGACAAGGAAGCGTGGTCAGCGCCGAATGAACTCGTCCCCTACCGCTGCCGCGATGACAGCAGCCTGGGCTGTCGCCATTATCCCGCAGCAGGCATGTCAGGGAGCCGCTCACACCTCATCCTGCTGCATGGCTCCAGCGCTGACAGCCGTTATCTCGCATCGCTGGCAACGCGCCTGGCTGAAGCTGGTCATCATGTGCATACGCCGGACTTGCGCGGCCACGGCCCAGCCCCGCAGCGACGTGGCGACATCGACCACCTGCTTCAGCTCGAGGAAGATCTCGAGGACCTGATCCTGTCGCTCGAGCTACCAGCCGATGCCAGAGTCATTGTCGCTGGCCACTCTGCCGGAGGCGGCCTGGCACTGCGCTTCTCGGCCGCTGTCTGTCAGCGCCAGCGTGCCAACATTCCGCTGCACGGCGCCATACTGCTGGCACCGTACCTGCATCATCTCGCGCCCAACATGCGACGTGATTCACGCTGGGCACAGCCACGCATCGCGCGAATGCTGGCCTGCGCGCTGCTGAATCGGCTCGGCATCCATCGCCTGGATCATATTGAGGTCCTTGGCTTCAATATCCCGCCAGAGTACCGCGATGCACATACCACCGACGCCTACTCGTGGCGCTTGATGACGGGCCTCAATCCTCGCGGCTATCAAAGTGACCTCAAGGCGCTCGCCCATCATCAGCTGCCAGTGCTGGCGCTGATCGGCGAGCATGACGAGGCGTTTCATGCCGAGCGCCTTGCTCAATGTCTGCAACCCCACCACCCCGCGGCGCAGGTGGAAGTCCTCGAGACAATTGATCACCTGGGGCTTGCGACGTCCTTCATCACGGCAGAGCGAATCACCGCCTGGCTGGCCGAGCAACGCACCGGCTGAGACGACACCCTCGGCCGTGACCGAGCCCTACTCCTCGCTGTTATCCTTGCCCCTGGTTACGGCAACACTCACATGCAAAAACGGCCCCTGATCGAAGATCAGGGGCCGTTTTTCTAGCCCGGCTTGGCAAGACATCTGCCAAGCGCTAGCTCAACGCCATCAGACGTCGAGGTTGGCCACCAGCGCGAAGCGCTCGATGAAGTCACGGCGCGGTTCGACTTCATCACCCATCAGGGTGTTGAACATCTGATCGGCACCGATCGCATCCTCGACGGTCACACGCAGCATGCGACGGGACTCCGGATCCATGGTGGTTTCCCACAGCTGATCCGGGTTCATCTCGCCCAGCCCCTTGTAGCGCTGGATGCTGAAGCCACGTGCCGCTTCCTTCATCAGCCAGTCCAGGGCTTCGTAGAAGGTGACGACTTCCTTCTTGCGCTCACCGCGCGAGACGTAGCTGCCAGCTTCCAGCAGGCCTTCCAGCATGTTGCCCAGCTCACTCATCTCGCGGTAGTCGGCGGACTTGAAGAAGTCGACATCCCACAGGTAATCGCTGCTGACACCATGTGCCGTCAGCGTCACCGCCGGCAGATAGAGATTGCGCTCGCCGTCGTGGCTGAGAGTGAAGCTGTAGTGCGGGCCACCCTCATAGGCAATCAGGTCATCCATTTCCTTCTGGAGACCATCGATCCAGCCTTGCACCTGAGACTGGTCCGCGAGTGCGGCCTCATCCAGATGCGGAGCGTGCACGATCTTGCGCAGCACGGCAGACGGATAGACACGCGCCAGACGATCGATGCGCTTCATCACGCCACGATACTGGTTGACCAGTGCTTCCAGCTGAGCGCCGGCGATGCCCGGGGCATCGGCGTTGACATGCAGCTTGCCGCCGTCCAGCGCCGTAGCGGTCAGATAGTCCTGCAGCGCCTGCTCGTCCTTCAGATACTGCTCATGCTTGCCGCGCTTGATCTTGTAGAGCGGCGGCTGGGCAATGAAGATATGACCGCGCTCGATCAGCTCCGGCATCTGACGGAAGAAGAAGGTCAGCAACAACGTACGGATGTGCGAACCATCGACGTCGGCATCCGTCATGATGATGACGGAGTGATAGCGCAGCTTGTCGGGATTGAACTCTTCACGACCGATACCGCAACCCAGCGCGGTGATCAGCGTGCCAACCTCGGCAGACGACAGCATCTTGTCGAAGCGCGCCTTCTCGACGTTGAGGATCTTGCCCTTCAGCGGCAGGATCGCCTGGGTACGACGATCACGCCCCTGCTTGGCGGAGCCACCAGCGGAATCACCCTCGACCAGGTACAGTTCGGAGAGGCTCGGGTCCTTCTCCTGACAGTCAGCCAGCTTGCCCGGCAGGCCTGCGATATCCAGGGCGCCCTTGCGACGCGTCATATCACGCGCCTTGCGTGCGGCTTCACGCGCCCGCGCCGCATCCAGCATCTTGTTGACGATGCCCTTGGCTTCGTTGGGCTTCTCGATCAGATACTCGGAGAACAGACGGCCCATTTCCTGCTCGACGGCTGTCTTGACCTCGGAAGAGACCAGCTTGTCCTTGGTCTGCGAGGAGAACTTCGGGTCAGGTACCTTGACCGAGATGATCGCGGTAAGACCTTCGCGGGCATCATCCCCGGTCGTACCGACCTTGGATTTCTTGAGCAGACCTTCCGCCTCAATATAGCTATTGAGCGTACGCGTCAGTGCCGCACGGAAACCGGCCAGGTGAGTCCCGCCATCGCGCTGAGGAATATTGTTGGTGTAGCAGAAGATATTCTCGGCGAAGCCTTCATTCCACTGCATTGCCACTTCGACGGCAATGCCATCCTCGCGCTCCATCTCGAAATGGAACACCGGATTCAAGGGCGCCTTGTTGGTGTTGATATGGTCAACAAACGCCTTGAGGCCACCTTCGTAATGGAACAGCTCTTCCTTGCCGCTGCGCTCGTCAATCAGACGGATGGCGACACCGGAGTTCAGGAAGGACAGCTCGCGCAGACGCTTGGCCAGAATCTCGTAGTGGAATTCGATATTGGCAAAGGTCAGCGGGGAAGGCTTGAAGCGCACCAGAGTACCGGTCTTCTCGGTCTGGCCCACGATGCCCAGCGGCGACTGCGGCTCGCCATGGCGATAGATCTGCTCGTGGACATTGCCCTGACGCCAGATGGTCAGCTTGAGCTCTTCGGATAGCGCGTTGACGACCGAGACACCCACACCGTGCAGACCGCCGGAAACCTTGTAGGAGTTGTCATCGAATTTACCGCCTGCGTGCAGCACGGTCATGATGACTTCCGCTGCGCTGACGCCTTCCTCTTCATGGATCTCGGTCGGCACACCACGACCGTTGTCGCTGACGGAAACTGACTCGTCGGCATGGATAACGACCCGGACTTCGCTACAGTGACCGGCCAGCGCCTCGTCGATGGAGTTATCCACCAGCTCGAACACCATATGATGCAGCCCCGTGCCGTCATCGGTATCACCGATATACATGCCGGGGCGCTTGCGTACGGCATCCAGGCCCTTGAGGACCTTGATGCTTGATGAGTCGTAAGCCTGTTCGCTCATTGGCTTCTCCGTCGTGAAATCATTCCGTGTGCAGTCGCCCGTGTTCCACGTGAAACATCCTGACATCAGTGTTCGGCAACCATACCCGATCCAATGTTTCGGGTTCGACGCAGGTCACGAAGACCTGGCACTCGAGGCCTGCCAACAGCTGGCAGAACAGACGGCGATGCTCGCCATCCAGTTCCGCCGGCAGATCGTCGATCAGGTAGACACAGGTACGTCCGTTCATTTCTTCGAGCAAGCGACCCTGAGCCAGCTTGAGAGCGCTGACCACCAGCTTCTGCTGGCCGCGAGACAACACCTCGACTGCAGGGCGTCGCCCCAGGCGAATACGCAAGTCGGCGCGTTGTGGGCCAGTCTGGGTAAAGCCCATATGGCTATCACTGTCGCGCCCTGCTGCCAGCACGTCGCCCAGAGGGCGCTTGGCATCCCAACCGCGCTGATAGCGCAGAGTCAGCTCGGGTAAATCAATCAGCTCGGCAAGCGTGGCTTGAAACAGAGGCGCCAGCGCCTGCATATATTCCATGCGCAGGGCATCAAGACGCTCGCTCCAGTGAGCAAACTCTCGATCCCAGACGTTAAGTGCCTGAACGTCCATCTTACCATGCCTGAGCAGTGCGTTCCGATGTTTGAGCGCCCGACGCACGCGGCGCCAGACGTCGAAGAAGTCGTGTTTCACGTGAAACACACCCCAATCGAGGAACTCACGTCGGGCAGAGGGTGAACCCTCCAGCAACCGGAAGGCATCAGGGTTGATCAGCTGCAACGGCAAGGCCTGAGCCAGCTGGGCGACTCGCTCGACCTTCTCGCCATCCAGCCGCATCTCCAGCCCATCTGCCGCCTGATCACGCCTTACCCCCAGGGGGCGCGGCGGATCGCCTGCCAGGCGGCCAAACAGCGTCATTCCCGCCGTGTCATGCGCAATGGCATGCTTGAGCTTGTGCGTGCGGAAAGAGCGCGCCAGCCCCAGCACATGGATACCTTCCAGCAGGCTCGACTTGCCACTGCCATTGGCACCACTGACCAGATTCACCCCTTTTCCCGGCGCCATATCGACTGTCGCCAGGTTGCGCAGATTCTGGAATTGGAGTCGTTCAAGCGCCATGACGGCCTCATTCGATAGAGAGAAAGAGCCATGGCCCGCCTTCGGGGCTCAAATACGACAACACCCGCCATTCAGGAGTGAAAATGGCGGGTGTTGTCGAGGCTCATTCTGCGATTGCGCGCGTCAATTGCGTCACAATTACGATTCAAGATACTGATTTAAATAACAATTACGATATTACAGGCGCATCGGCATCACTACGTAACGCGCATCACCACCACCCGGCTCTTCCAGCAGTGCTGAGCTGTTGGCATCGGAAAGCGTCAGCTGTACACGATCGGCATCCAGCACTCCCAGCACATCGATCAGGTAACCGACATTGAAGCCGATCTCGAGGCCAGCCCCTTGATAATCAAGGGCAATATTCTCTTCGGCCTCTTCCTGCTCGGGGTTGTTGGCCAGCACCCGCAGGTTGCCTGCCTCCAGATAGAGGCGCACGCCACGGTACTTCTCGTTGGAGAGGATCGCGGTGCGCGACAGTACCTGACGCAGCTCGGCACGCTCGGCCACGATGACCTTGTCACCGCCACGCGGGACAACGCGCTCGTAATCCGGGAACTTGCCGTCCACCAGTTTGGAGGTGAAGGTGAAGTCGCCGGTCTGGGCACGCACGTGCGTCCCGCTGACCGTCAATGTCATCAGCTCGTTGCTGCCGTCGAGCAGGCGCGTCAGCTCAAGGATACCCTTGCGCGGAATGATCA
This sequence comes from Cobetia sp. 29-18-1, assembly GCF_029846405.1. Taxonomy (NCBI): domain Bacteria; kingdom Pseudomonadati; phylum Pseudomonadota; class Gammaproteobacteria; order Oceanospirillales; family Halomonadaceae; genus Cobetia; species Cobetia sp. 29-18-1. The sequence continues at coordinate 94,366 of NZ_JARWKS010000009.1, read as the reverse complement.
GCTTCTGCGCTTCCGGCACGCTGATGTCAGCGGCCTGCTCGCAGACGGCCAGGCGGTGACCATCGGTCGCCACGGTACGCACCAGGTTGCTGGTCAGTTCCAGCAGCATGCCGTTGAGGTAATACCGGACATCCTGTTGCGCCATCGCGAAGGAGGTCGCGTCGATCAGATGCTTGAGGGTGCCGCGCGGCAGGCTGACGGTGATATCGCCCTGACCATCATCGATGTTCGGGAACTCGGCCACCGGCAAGGTCGACAGGGTGAAGCGTGAACGGCCGCTGCGCAGAATGGCACGCCCTTCTTCCAGCGCGAGAATGATCTCGCTGCCTTCGGGCAGTGACTTGCAGATATCCATCAGCTTGCGCGCCGGCACCGTCGCGGAACCCGGCTCATCGACACGGCTGGGCTCGACGCGCCCGATCAGCTCGACCTCAAGGTCAGTCCCGGTCAGCGACAGCTGCTGATCGGACACTTCAAGCAGCACATTGGACAGCACCGGCAGTGTCTGGCGACGCTCGACGACACCCGCCACCAGGGACAGCGGGCGCAGCAGGGCTTCACGCGAAATGGCAAATTTCATGGAGACTCCACTCTCTGGAAACGGGGCAATGCTCGCTGACAGGCAGCGCGCACGCAAAAGAAATTCGGGGCCGCGACAGGCAAGCCCGGAGCACAGCAGGCCGATAGCGTGATTGTCGCCAACCCGACCTGCCGCTGCAATTCGATCAGCTGGTCAACAGACGCAGCAGATTCTTGTAGTCCTCGCGGATATCGGCGTTCTCTTCACGCAGCGAGGCCACCTTGCGACAGGCATGCAGCACCGTGGTGTGGTCTCGCCCACCGAAGGCATCGCCGATTTCCGGCAGGCTGTGGTTGGTCAGCTCCTTGGCGAGCGCCATCGCGACCTGACGCGGGCGGGCGACGGAGCGCGAGCGGCGCTTGGAGTGAAGATCGGAAATCTTGATCTTGTAGTACTCGGCCACGGTGCGCTGGATATTGTCCACACCCACCTGCTTGTCCTGCAGTGCCAGCAGGTCCTTCAGGGATTCACGGATGAAGTCCTGATTGATCGCGCGCCCCATGAAGTGGGAGTCGGCGATGACCTTCTTCAAGGCCCCTTCCAGCTCGCGCACGTTGGAGCGGATCTTCTGCGCGATGAAGAAGGCGGCATCGTGAGGCAGATCGACCTTGGCCTGATCGGCCTTCTTCATCAGGATCGCGACGCGCGTCTCGAGCTCCGGCGGCTCGATGGCGACGGTCAGCCCCCAGCCGAAGCGTGACTTGAGACGCTCCTCGACCCCATTGATCTCCTTCGGATAGCGATCCGAGGTCAGGATCATCTGCTGACCACCCTCGAGCAACGCATTGAAGGTGTGGAAGAACTCCTCCTGGGAGCGCTCCTTGCCAGCGAAGAACTGGATGTCATCGATCAGCAGCGCATCCACCGAACGGTAGAAACGCTTGAAGTCATTGATGGCATTGAGCTGCAGCGCCTTGACCATGTCCGCCACGAAACGCTCGGAATGCAGGTAGACCACCTTGGCATTCTCGCCGCCCTGCTTGGCCAGATGATTGCCCACCGCGTGCATCAGGTGGGTCTTGCCCAGACCCACGCCGCCATACAGGAACAGCGGGTTGTAGGCGCCGCCGGGATTCTCGGAGACCTGACGCGAGGCCGCGCGGGCCAGCTGGTTGGACTTGCCTTCGACAAAGGTTTCGAAGGTGAAGTTCGGATTCAGGCCACTGGAATGCTTGAGGCTACCTTCTACCTGCACCTGACGCGTGTTGCGGCGCGGTGCCTGTTCCCGAGCGCCATCGCCGGCCATCTCACGCTCTTCCGCGAAATTGCCCCGCGGTGGCGTATGCACGGAAGGGGCACGCGGGCTCGGCATCTGGCCCGGCGCTTGCGCCTGGGCAGATACCGGCGACGCAGCCGCACCTTCCGGACGCGGGTTCGAGACGGTCCGGCGGCTACCGACGCTCAGCTCGACCTTGGGCGGCTTGCCCGGTGCCAGCTCACGCAGCAGCTCGTGAATTCGTTTGAGGTACTTGTCATTGACCCAATCACGCACGAAGCGGTTGGGGGCGAGCAGGCACAGCTCTCCGCTGTCGCCTTCCTCAGCCTGCAGGGGACGAACCCAGGTATTGAACTGCTGTGAATTCAGCTCGTCTTGCAGGGCGTCAAGACATTGTTGCCAAAGTGCGAGCGACACGCGACCTCACATCCAGTTGTCGAAGGGGCGGCCATTGTATAGGCCAAGCCACGAGTTATCCACACGACATCTGCCGCAAAAAGCACTGTGGACAACATCGGTATTCTTCAAGTATCCGCATCGGGACAGGCTGGGGAGTATCCGCGCACAAGATTTCGACTGTGGACAAGACGACAGTTATGCACATGGCCATGCACAGGCTGAACGCAGGTTGCCCACCACTTATCGCCAGAGCTGTCCTATCGACATGCAATTGAGCAAGATAGGAAAAAACAGGTTATCCACAGCAACTGCCTTCCTTAATAGTAATTGGTTATTCAGAACTACTTCTCTGTAGTAATGACAGTAGCCCCGCGATATTCGAATCACGCGAGGTGCGAGGGGCTGTGATCGCGTCGGCAGAATCCCGGGTTATCCACTGCGACTTTTCGGCGCGCCTGACACGCCAGGGTCGAAAGTGCACAGCCACTCGCCAGAAACGCGAATCCTTGAGGCTCACGACCGAACACAGGACTTGCGCCTTCCCGTGCATCGCCATGGCGGGCGATGCCATTCACTCAGCCCCACTGAGCGCTGAAAAAGCGCTGATCGCTTGCCTGGCGAGCGGTGTCTGTTGGCTCAAGGACGCCAAATCGAATTTTTTTGTGCCCGAAGGCCTGTCTTGCACGTGATCCGCGTGAGACACGAAGCGCCATATGGCGGGCGGCGTAGACGATATCTGTCGTCAAATGCCGCGAACGGGCTGTGGACAACTTCCAACGCGACATTGCAAGCCACTTGCAGATTCACTAGAATCCCTGCCCCTGACCAATCTGCCCTGTCCTCATGTGGATACAGGGCAACATTCGTTGACCTTTTCCAAACAACCACGTGGGAAGAAGCAGCTATGAAACGCACATTTCAGCCGAGCGTCCTGAAGCGCAAGCGCACACACGGTTTCCGTGCTCGTATGGCGACCAAAGGTGGCCGTGAGGTCATCCAGCGTCGTCGTGCGAAAGGCCGTAAGCGTCTGAGCGCCTGATCGAGGCCCGGATGTCCCGTCAGGGATTTCCCCGGCAGCTTCGCTTGCTGACTGCCGGGGATTACCGGCACGTCTTCGATCACACCACCCTCAAGGTACACGGCAAGGGGCTTCTGGCCCTGGCGTGTCCGAATGACCTGGGACATGCCCGCCTGGGGTTGGTGTTCAGCAAGAAGAACGTGCGCCGTGCCGTAGATCGCAACCGCCTCAAACGTCTGACGCGCGAATCCATTCGCCTCCGCCAGCAGCGCCTTCCGGCCGTCGACATCGTCGTACTGGCCAAGCGAGGCGTGACCGAGCTGGACAACGAGACTCTGCATCGCCAGCTGGACGGCATGTGGGCTCGTCTGGAGAAGGACGCCAGACGCCAGAAAGCGGCCAAGTCAACGCCACCTGCCTGACGCGACACCTGCCCGGTGCGTCCGGCATGTGGCGTTTTTTTCGTTATACGCCCTACCGTTCGTGACCGGACTCATCTGACTCCCCGCCAGATTGATTCACCCTCCAACGGGTATACACCATGGACGTCAAACGATTACTCCTCGTGATTCCGCTTGCGGTTGTCGCCTATCTGATGGTGGTCCAGTGGAACAAGGACTACGACCAGCCGGCTGCGGAAACACAGGCTCCCCAGGTTGCCTCTCAGGCCGCCAATGCCACTGCGCAAGGCCTTGAAGCCCCAAGCAGCAGCACGACTGCCAATGGCGATACCGGCCTCTCCACGCCGGATAGCGCAGCAAGCACCCCGAGCAACAACCTGATTGAAGTCAAGACTGACGTGCTGGACCTGCGTATCGATCCGCAGGGCGGTGACGTGGTCTATGCAGCGCTGCTCGAGCACAAGCAGAACAACGCTTCCGAGTCGCCCTTCGTGCTGCTGTCCGACAATCAGTCACGCAGCTACGTGGCCAAGTCCGGCCTGCAGCTGGATGGCCACAAGGGCCGTATCGCCTTCTCTGCCGACAGCAACAGCTACACCCTTGCCGAGGGTGACGACAACCTGCAGGTGGACCTGAAGGCCGACATCAATGGTGTTGCGGTCATCAAGCGCTTCACCGTCAGCCAGGACAGCTACCAGATCAAGGTCGACTACCTGCTGGACAACCAGTCCCAGCAGCCGGTCAATGCTCGCTTCATCGGTCAGCTGGCCCGCGACAACAGCGCGGACCCGACCTCCGGTGGCGGCATGGGCATGAAGTCCTATCTGGGGGCGGCGTTCTCTTCTGAAGAGAACCACTACCAGAAGGTCGATTTCGAAGACATCCAGGACGGCAGCTTCAAGAATGTCGACGTCCAGGGTGGCTGGGTGTCCATGATCCAGCACTACTTCGTGTCTGCCTGGGTGCCGGCTGACAACCAGAAGAACCTCTACTACGCCAACGTCGACAAGCAGAACCGCAATGTCGCCGCCTTCGCGAGCCCGACGACCCAGATCGCCGCGGGTCAGCAGGCTGAGCTCGGCGCGACCCTGTTCGTCGGCCCGAAGGATCAGGACCAGCTGGAAGCGACCGCTCCCTACCTGGAACTGGTCGTCGACTTCGGCTGGCTGTGGTTCCTGGCCAACCCGCTGTTCTGGCTGCTGGAGCACATCCACGCACTGGTCGGCAACTGGGGTGCCTCCATCATCCTGCTGACCGTTCTGGTCAAGGTCGTGCTGTTCCCGCTGTCCGCGACCGCGTACCGCTCGATGGCCAAGATGCGCAAGATGGGCCCCGAGATGCAGCGCATCAAGGAGAAGTACGGCAGCGACCGCCAGAAGGTCTCCCAGGAGATGATGAAGTTCTACCAGACGGAGAAGATCAATCCGCTGGGGGGCTGTCTGCCGATCGTGATCCAGATGCCGGTCTTCATCGCCCTGTACTGGATGCTGATGGAATCCGTCGAACTGCGCCACGCGCCGTTCATGCTGTGGATCCAGGATCTGTCAGTGAAGGACCCGCTGTTCATCCTGCCGATCATCATGGGCCTGACGATGTTCATCCAGCAGCAGCTGAACCCGACGCCTCCGGACCCCACCCAGGCGAAAATCATGAAGATGCTGCCGATCGTCTTCACCTTCTTCTTCCTGTGGTTCCCGGCAGGTCTGGTGCTGTACTGGATCGTCAACAACACGCTGTCGATCGCTCAGCAGTACGTCATCACCCGTCAGATCGAGAATGCCGAGCCAACCAAGAAAGGCGCATGATGCCTTTCAGGTTCGCCTGACATGACTCACCCACGACCCTCGCCTCGGCGGGGGTCGTGGCGTTTCAGGGCCCTGATTCCGGGGGCTGCGCCGACACTCCCGCCGCAAGGCGCCTTTCCCGTCACCCCGCTTGCTGTCACGGGGCTCCAGCCGCGACAATAGCGGCCATCTCCTTCATCTTCATTCCGGCTTCGCGCCCGAGGTTTGTGCATGTCTACCGCCTACCAGCCTGACTCCATCGCGGCCCTGGCCACTCCGCCCGGCCGTGGTGGCGTCGGCATCATCCGTGTCTCCGGTCCGGCCTGTCAGGCCATCGCCCAGGCCATGCTGGGCCAATGCCCGCCGGCACGCCGCGCCCACTATGGCCCCTTCATGGGACTCGATACCCAGGGCAACCCCATCGCCCTCGACGAAGGCATCGCGCTCTACTTCCAGGGCCCGAATTCCTTCACCGGCGAGGACGTGCTGGAGCTGCAAGGGCATGGCGGCCCGGTGATCATGGACCTGCTGCTGGAGCGCTGCGTGCAGCTGGGCGCGCGCCTGGCGCGCCCCGGTGAATTCAGCGAGCGCGCCTTCCTCAACGACAAGCTGGACCTCGCCCAGGCCGAGGCCATCGCCGACCTGATCGACGCCAGCTCACGCGCGGCGGCCGAGAATGCGCTGCGCTCGCTCAAGGGCGAGTTCTCGACGCGCGTCAGCGCGCTGGTGCAGCGCCTGATCGAGCTGCGCATCTACGTCGAGGCCGCCATCGACTTCCCCGAAGAGGAAATCGACTTCCTGGCCGACGGCCATGTCGCGGCGCGCCTCGATGAGGTCAAGGCCGAGCTGGTGGGCGTGCGAGCCGCTGCCAACCAGGGCGCCCTGATGCGCGAGGGCATGACGGTGGTGATCGCCGGCCGCCCGAATGCCGGCAAGTCGAGCCTGCTCAATGCGCTGACCGAGCAGGACACCGCCATCGTCACCGATATCGAAGGCACCACCCGCGACGTGCTGCGTGAGCACATCCATCTCGACGGCATGCCACTGCATATCATCGATACCGCCGGGCTGCGCGACACGCCGGACGCCGTCGAGCGCATCGGCGTGCAGCGCGCCTGGGACGAGATCGAGAAGGCGGACCGCGTCCTGCTGCTGGTCGATGCCGCGACCACCTCGGCGACGGACCCGATGGAGATCTGGCCGGATTTCGTCGCGCGCCTGCCGGACCCGTCCCGCCTGACGCTGGTCCGCAACAAGATCGACACCAGCGGCGAGACGCCGGGGCTGACCGCCATCACCGCAACGCAGGATGGTGATGCCGAGCTGGCACGCCACCAGGCCAGCGTGGTGCGCATCTCGGCGCGCGACAATCAGGGCCTCGATGCGCTGCGCGATCACCTCAAGGACATCATGGGCTTCACCGGCACGGCAGAGGGTCGCTTCAGCGCCCGCCGCCGCCACCTGGATGCGCTGGAGCGCGCTGGCGAGTCCCTCGACAACGGCGACGCCCAGCTGCATGGCGCCGGTGCCGGCGAGCTGCTGGCCGAAGACCTGCGTGCCGCCCAGATGGCGCTGTCCGAGATCACCGGCGAATTCTCCGCCGATGATCTGCTCGGGGAAATCTTCGGCAGCTTCTGCATCGGCAAGTGATCACACCGAAGTGATCGCGCCGAGCTGACTCCCGCCCGCAGGCGGTCTCTCTTGCCGACAGTGCTTGCGTCTGGCTGTCTCCCTCTCGTTATACTGCCTCTGCCGACCCCTCCGAGTGGCGGAGGCGGGCAGGGGCAGACCGGGAGCCGACATGGCGGGACGCGCGACATCGAACAGACCGCAGGATGCCCATCGCGAGTCCCGTGACTCCAGCGCCTCTCCCCCGCCGGCCCCCGCCGCCGAACTGAGCACCGAGCCTCTCCCCGAGGCCCCGTTGCGCCACCTGCTGCTCGACTTCTTCACCCGCCATTGGCCCCGCTATCTGCTGGCCATCGCGTTCCTGATCGGGGTCGCGGGGCTGAATCTGCTGTTGCCGTGGGCGATCGGCGCCACCATCGATGCGTTGCGTGATGGCAGCCTGGACCACGACGCCTTGCTGAGCCGCCTGTTGTGGCTGGTAGGCGCAGGGCTCGCGCTCTATGCGCTGCGCTATGCCTGGCGCGTGACGCTGTTCGGCACCGCCTATCAGCTGGGGACGGAACAGCGTGATGCCTTTCATGCCAAGCTGACGCGCCTGGACCCCGGCTTCTATCAGCGCCACCGCACCGGAGACCTGATGGCGCACGCCAGTCAGGACATCGATGCCGTGGAGATGGCCGCCGCGGAAGGCGTGCTGTCCAGCGTCGATGGCGCCATGACCTTCGTGCTGGTGCTCGGCATCATGCTGATCGCCATCGATGTGCCACTGACGCTGCTCGCCCTGTTGCCCTTCCCCTTCATGGCCTGGGCCTTCGCACGTATCTCGCGACGGATCGGAGAGCGTTTCCGCGAATCGCTGGAGCGCTTCTCGGACCTGAATGACCAGACCCAGGAAGCCTTCGCCGGCATTCGCATGCTCAGAAGCCATGCCTTGCTGGAGGATGAAGGCGCAAGATTCTCGCAGCGTGCCGCCGCCGCCGAAGCCGTCGATTATCGCGTCCAGAAGCTGGAGGCGGCCTTTGATCCGGTGGTGTTCATTGCGCTCTCGGCGGCGACGCTGCTGACGCTGGGCGTGGGGAGCTGGCGCTATCTGGATGACGCCATCACCCTGGGCCAACTGACCAGCTTCACGCTCTATCTGGCGCAGCTGATCTGGCCGATGTTCGCGCTTGGCTGGTGCCTGAATATCCTGCAGCGCGGCGCGGCAGCCGCACGGCGGCTGGCCACCTTCCACGCCGCGCCACAAGCCCTTGAGGACAGCGGCACTCTGGACAATGTCAGTGACCATTCACTACGCCTTGAAATCAATGAATTCCACTACCCGGGCAGCCAGCAACGTGCTCTGGGGCCCCTCTCCCTGCAGGTGGCGGCAGGGGGCAGCCTGGGGATCGTCGGCGCGACTGGCAGTGGCAAGTCCACCTTGCTGCGTCTGCTGTCGCGCAGTTGGCCTCTGACACCTGAGCAAGGGGTCTTGACGCTCGGCGGCAGAGAAGCGAGTGAGTACACACTATCGGTCTGGCGCCAGCAGTTCTCACTGGTTCCCCAAGACCCATTCCTGTTTGCGCTCTCGGTAGCCGACAATGTCGCCCTCGCCTGCCCCGAGGCCTCCGACGAGCGAATTCGAGAGGCGCTGCGCGCGGCAGCCTTCGAGGAAGATCTGCGCCGCCTTCCCCAGGGGTTGAAGACGCTGGTGGGTGAGCGAGGCATCACGCTCTCCGGCGGCCAGCGTCAGCGGCTGGCATTGGCACGCAGCCTGCTCAGCAAGGCGCCCATCCTGCTGCTGGACGATACCCTGTCGGCGGTCGACCAGGTCACCGAACGCACCCTGCTGAAGACACTCGCGCGCCTGCAGCAACCCGATCACCACGGCCTCAAGCGCACGCTGATCATCAATTCCCATCGTCTGTCTGCCGTGCAGGCCTGCCAGCAGATTCTGGTGCTCGAGGACGGGCGCATCCTGGAACAGGGCGATCACGCCAGTCTGCTGGCCGCCCGCGGCGCCTACTGGCGCCTATGGCAGGCCCAGCAGGTCAACCGCGAAGACAATGCCAAGGCGAAGCGCTCATGAGCCACGATGCCGCGACACGACCCGACACCCTCAGCGGCACTCGCCTGCTCAGCCGACGGCGACTGGCATTGCTCTGGCAACCGCTGGGCAGGCGCCGCGCAGAGGTCCTGCGCGCGCTGTTGATCCTGATCGCGGCGACCGTACTGGATGTGCTCGGCCCATGGCTGACCCAGCGCTATCTGGATGACTACCTGATTCCCGGCAACCTCGCCCCCGAGGCCCTAGCAGGCTTGGTGGCCATCTATGTGATCACCCAGCTGGGCGCCGCCGCCGGGCGCTATTTCCAGCAGCTGCGCTTTGCCCGTCTGGCCCTCGCCAGCGTGCGCGATATCCGTGAGCGAGTCTTCACACACCTGCTGAATCAGCCACTATCTAGCCTCGACAATATCGCTGCCGGTGAATTGGTGGCCCGTGTGACCAACGACACCGAGTCGCTCAAGGAGCTGTATATCGGGGTGCTGGCGACACTGATCGGCAATGTGGTGCTGTTGATCGGTATCCTGTCGGCGATGGCCCTGATGGATGGCACCCTGGCGATGATCGCGACGGCGCTGGTGCCGCTCTCCATCGGCATGATCTGGCTGTATCAGCGCTTTTCCGGGCGCGCTGCGCGCGAGGTGCGCCGCCTGCGTGCCTTGCAGAATGCCAGAATCGCCGAGGCGATCGGCGGCATGAGTGTGCTGCAGGCAAGCGACCAGACCGAACGCTTCAGTCAGCGCTATCACCACCTCAACGTCTCCCAGTATCAGGCGCGCATGCGCACGGTGCGTGTGTCGGGGCTGCTGTTGCGTTCGGCCATCGACCTGATGGCGATGCTGATCACGCTCTCGCTGGTCGCCGTGTTCGGGCTGCGCGAATTGGGAGGCGGTGCGGAACTGGGAGTGCTCTACGCGTTCATCGCCTGGTTGGGGCGCATCAGCGAGCCCCTGATCCAGATCACGCAGCGACTGCAGGTCTTCCAGTCGGCGCTGGTGGCGACAGGCCGGCTGGAAGAGGTACTGGACCGGCCACGCGAGACGCCTGAGCCAGACACGCGCGCCGCGAGGAAAGCCACAAGTGGGCACTCGGACAACACCGTGATAGCGAGTGGTCACTATCAACTCGAGCAGCTGACCTTCCACCACCAGGGTGCGGAGGGTCCAGCCCTCAATGGCCTGACGCTTGCCATCGAGAGCGGTGAGTTTCTCGGCGTGGTCGGCCCGACGGGCAGCGGCAAGTCCACCCTGCTCGATCTGCTCAGCGGGCAGCGCCCTGCCCCGGCGTCTCAGCTGCTGCTGGATGGTCGTCCGCTGATGGAGTGGTCGGCTCAACAACGCGCTACCGCGATAGCCGTCGTCCCGCAGGAGCCCTTCATCCGCGCCACGACACTGCGCGACAACCTGCTGCTGGGTCGTGAGATCAGTCAGCAGCACCTGTCACGGGTTCTGCACAAAGCGCATCTGGCGCCGCTGGTCGATAGTCTGCCGCTGGGGCTCGACACCTTGCTGGGCGAGCGCGGCCTCAGTCTCTCCACGGGTGAGCGACAATTGCTGGCGCTCGGACGCGCACTGGTCACGACACCACGCGTGCTGTTGCTGGATGAGGCCACCGCCAGCATCGATAGCCATACAGAAGCCCTGTTGCAGCAGGCACTGCATGAGCTGCGTGGCGAAGTGACCTTGATCGTGGTGGCACACCGACTTGCCACGGTACGCGATGCGGACCGCCTGCTAGTGCTGGAACAGGGCCGCATCACCCAGCTGGGGGCCCACGATGTCCTGATGGCAGAACCCGGCCTCTATCGGCGGCTATGGCGGGAAGACATCGCGCACTGATCAGGCAGGCCAACATCCTCGACAATACAAATGCCCCACGATGCAAACGGCCCCGCGATCTAGACGCCCCACAATCTAGACGCCCCACAATGCAAACGCCCCCACAGGCATGGCCTGTGGGGGCGTTTGCAATCCGAGCTCATGATATGGCGCTCAGCGTTCTGCATTCACACCTGTCATCACGGCTTGCGCGGGCCGCGTGGCTTGTTGCTCTGTTTCTTGCCAGGCGCTGTCTTGCCAGCCGCTGACTTGCCAGAGCTGTCGTTGCCAGCTGCTGACTTGCCAGAGCTTTCCTTGCTGACGCCGCCCTTGGCAACCTTGCCTCTCATGGCATTGCTTTCCTGCTTCTCACGCAGGGCACGCGCTTCACGCGCATCCAGCGGCTTGCCGACATCCTTGTTGTCTTCGGGTCGCTGCTTGGCCGCGTACTTTCTGGGCAGTTTGGTCGTGCTGTTCGGGTTGACCTGACCATCACGACCGATCGCCGGAGTGCTGCGCATGCTGACCCGCGTGGAACCTTCGCGGCGGCCCTTGCCCGGCACGCTGGAGGACCAGTCGCTCCAGCTGGCAGAGTCCTTGCCCGCCCCCTTGCCAGCCGTCTCACCCTTGCCACGCGGACGAGTCGGCTCGACAGCGGCCGTCGACTTGCGCTCGGCAGGCTTCTCGCTGACGCGCTTCTGGCTCGGCGCAGAATGCCCATGCACCTCATCCTTGACCTGCGCCTTGATGCTGGTCTTGGGCTTGGCAGTCGCGGAATGACGCTTGCCCTTGGCCTTGGGCGTCGCACTGTCATTGCGCACGCGAGGCTTGGCCCAGCCTTCACCGCGCTTGAGCTTCTCGCGCTTGGGCTTGGCCTGGGTCACCTCGACATCGCTGTCGCGCTTGACCTTCTGGTTGAGCTTGCGCAGTGACAGCAGGCGCTCACGCGGCATCGGCTTGGGCTCGTTGCGCTCGCGGGCGACTTCCTCCGACAGCCACCACAGGCCCTTGTGCTCGACGGCAACCGACTGCGGAGCCGGCAACGCGCCCTTGAGCACCTCGACCACTTCCTGCATGGCGGTGGAGAACTGACGATCGAACTGCCACGGCGGATTGATCACCAGCATGCCGGAGCCGTACATGCCGTGCTCGCCTTCCGGCGAATCGATCGTCAGCTCGCTGCGCCACATCGGTGCCGGCGAATGCTTCTTGAGGCGCTCGAGCAGATCATGCTGACGACCCGCCGGCAGCAGCGGATACCAGATCATGATGGTGGCATGACGTGACTTGCGCAGGGTCTCGACCACGACCTCGGCGACATCACGATAATCATTCTTCAGCTCATAGCTGGGGTCGATCAACACGGCGACGCGCGGCGTGGTGACCGGCACGGCCGCCAACAGACCGGACAGACCATCCTGCTGACGACGCATGACCTTGCCGAGGCTGTCACGCTGCACCGGGGCCTGATCGAAGTGGTAGATCTCGCCCGGATGCAGCTCATAGGCCAACAGGCGATCGCCGCGACGCAGCGACTGGCTCAGCCACCAGGGCGAACCGGGATAGACGCTCAGCTCGCTGGCGCTGCCCTTGGCGGCATCCGGCTGCATGTCCGCCAGACGTGCCAACCAGCGAGCCAGCGGCTTGTCAGCGGACGGAGACTTCGGCTCACCTGCATCGGTCAACCAGCGATCACGCACCTGCCACAACGGCAGAACGCCCTGCTCGTATTCGCGCAGCTGTTCCGTCTCGCGGGCCGCCAGCGGATACCAGCCACGACCGGCGTGAGTGTCGATAAACGTAACGGGAGATTCTTTACGTAATAACTGCTCGGCCAGGGTGGTGGCGAGCAGGTGCTTGTGCAGGTCGGCAAAATTGCCAGCGTGATAGGCGTGCTGATAGGCGAGCAAGAGCGCCTCCTTGATACGGCGATATCTGCCACATCCAGCGAGGCAGCAGATAGAAATCGGGGGGCGGCGACGAGAGGAAAACCAGACAAGGCCACCGAAGGGGCTGAAGGATAGCAGAGATGATCACTTGTCACCCCAAAAGCCGTGCTTGCCAAGCAACGAGGCCCACGCAAATGCGCAGGCCTCGTGGTCATTCACCGTCATGTCGCCATGACAGCTGATGGGTCTCAGCTTTCCATCGGCGTCAGCGTGATCTCGACGCGACGGTTCTGGGCGCGCCCGGAGGCGGTGTCGTTGGATGCCACCGGGCTGGCTTCACCATAACCGCGCATGTTCAGACGGTTGAAGGCGATGCCACCACTGGCCAGATAGTTGCCGACAGCCTGGGCACGCAGCTCGGACAGGTTCTGGTTGTAGTTGCTGGCACCGGTGGAATCGGTATAGCCCGCGATGTTGACGCGAGTCTCGTCGTATTCCTTGAGCACGGTGATGACGCCATCCATGACCGGCTGAATCTGGCCGGACAGGGTGCTGGAGTCGGAGCCGAAGGTGACGTTGGACGGCATGTTGAGGATGATCTGGTCGCCGACACGGGTCACGCTGACACCGGTGCCCTGCAGCTGATCGCGCAGCTTGGCTTCCTGAACATCCATGTAATAGCCGATACCACCGCCCGCGGCGGCACCCGCAGCGGCGCCGATCAGCGCCTTGTCGAGACGATGGTTACCACTCTTGGTCGCCCCGGCGATTGCGCCGACGACCGCACCGATGCCGGCACCCTTCGCCGCACTGGAGGTCTGCTGCTCATTGGTATACGGGTTGGTCGTGGAACAACCCGCCATCGCGACGGCGGCTGCCAACGGCAGGGCCAGGAGTACAGACTTCTTCATGGTAACGCTCCCTATCTACACACTCATTAAAGGCAAGACGACAATTGCGCAAATAATCGTCATACCTCCGATAATGCCTGATCAATCAGGTGTCGAACATGGCCAGCAGGTCATTGAGGAACAATAAGCCCTGGGGCGTGGCGCGCAACAGCACGTCATCCTCAACGATGAGCCCGCGCGCGCGCGCCTGGCTCAGGCCCGGCTCCAATGCCTCGCGATCCAGCCCGGTCGTGCGGCGCAGATCCTCGAAGCTGACACCCCCGGTCAAGCGCAGTGCATTCATCATGAACTCAAGCGCCAGCTCATCGCGGTCAATTTCCTGCTGACCCGCCACGAACCCGCGCGGGTCCTGCATCCTGCGCAAGTACGCTTCAGGCTGACGACTTTTCCAACGGCGTTGGAGTTGCAACTCGCCGTTCAAGTTCCCTGCCGAGTCGGTCTTCAACAACGTCAACTTGCCGTGCGCGCCCGCTCCGATGCCCAGGTAATCACCGAATTTCCAGTAATTGAGATTATGACGCGCGCTACGCCCTTCAAGGGCATAGGCGGAAATCTCGTAACGACGGAAACCGGCAGCCTCCAGCTCGGCGTGACCGTGATCCTGGATATCCCACAGCAGATCATCTTCCGGCAGTACCGGCGGGCGCGAATAGAACTCGGTATTCGGCTCCAGCGTCAATTGATACCAGGACAGATGGGTCGGCTTGAGTGCCAGGGCACGCCGGATATCATCCAGCGCGGTCTCCAATGTCTGGCCCGGCAGGCCATGCATCAGATCGATATTGAAATTGTCGAAGCCCGCCGCCCGTGCGCTGGCCACCGCGCGCCCGGCTTCTTCAGCGGAGTGGATGCGCCCCAGCACCTCGAGCTGCTCCGGCTGGAAGGTCTGCACGCCCAATGACAAGCGATTGATGCCGGCGGCGCGATAGGCGGCAAAGCGGCCCTGCTCCAGCGTGCCGGGATTGGCCTCCAGCGTGACCTCGCAGCCGGCAGAGAACGTCATGCGCGCCCGCAGGCCATCGAACAGTCGCTGGTAAGCCGCCCCGCTCAGCAGACTCGGCGTGCCGCCGCCGATGAAGATGCTGTGCAATTCACGCTCGGGCTGACCCTGCAACAACTGCAGGTCCTGATCGAGATCGGCCAGCAGCGCCGTGATGTACTCCTCTTCAGGCAAGCCGGCATCACGCCCGACCCCGTGGGAGTTGAAGTCACAGTAGGGGCACTTGCGCACGCACCACGGCACGTGAATATAGAGCGACAGAGGCGGCAGGTTCGCGGCGGACATCACGCCTGACCGCTCTGCGCGGCAAGCGCCTCGAGCAACTGCTGCATCGCACGTCCCCGGTGGCTGAGACGGTTCTTGGTCTCGGCCTCCAGGGCCGCGGCGGTCATGCCATGTTCCGGCAGCCAGAAAAGCGGGTCATAGCCGAAGCCACCCTCGCCCTGAGGCGCGTCAAGGACACGCCCCTCCCAACTGGCCTGAACGATGATCGGCACCGGGTCTGCCGCATGGCGCAGATAGACGAGCACGCACCAGTAGCGCGCCGTACGCGCTTGCTCAGGCACGCCCTCAAGCGCTGCCAACAGGGCGGCGTTGTTGTCACCATCACCGCTACCTTGCTGACGCCGCGCGGCAAAGCGTGCGGAATAGATGCCCGGCTCCCCGCCCAGCGCATCGACTTCGATCCCGGAATCATCTGCCAATGCCGGCAGGCCGGTGACCTGTGCGGCGTGGCGCGCCTTGATCAACGCATTCTCGACGAAGGTCAGCCCTGTCTCTTCGGCGTCACTCACTCCCAGCTGCCCTTGAGGCATCGGTTCGATCCCCAGCGGTGCGAGCAGGTGGGAAAATTCACGTAGCTTGCCGGCATTGCCACTGGCCAGTACGAGAGAAGAAGCGGACATGTGAATCTCCGGGATAGGAACAACGAGAATGCGGCCGCGTGTGAGTCACACGGGCAAGGCGCTTGCAGCACCCCATTCTAGCGCGTGAGTCCGGTGCGTACACGCGACGGGTCTGCGCCAGGCACGACTGAGATCCATGATGTCATGGGCCGATGTCACTCATGTGCTCAACTTGATGACTGACAGGCCGATACAGGCTATCTGCCTCAGCGCGGGCTAATGCCTGTGCAGGATTTGTCTGTGCCTCGCGGCTCAAGCAAGTAAACATCAACCGAAAAAATTCCGTAACCCGATGTTTTGTATAGCCTTTAAGTGGGAAATAAAAGAAATGGGCGTTATGCCATCTAACACTATGCGCAGCGCCAGCCCCAAGGTGTCACTCGACTAGACTTCAAGACAACCATCGAATCACCGTGGATTCATGTCTCCGCCTCAGCCTGCTGATGATGAGCCCCCCAAAACGCTTGCGACAGGAGCGCCCCATGACTGCTACCAGAGTCCTGTTCGTGACAAGCCCTTCACCGCAGACCGAACTGTTCGTCGAGTACCTGCAAGAGACACTGAAATGTGTCGTCGAGGCCTGCCACCATGAAGCCCCACTGCCGTCATCTCCCTGCCTGGTGCTGATTGACAGCACCCAGTGCAGTCTGGCCCAGATGATGCGATGGAGCCATATCGACAAGATCGCTGCCTTCAATGTCGAACATGAAGACGATGCCATCTCACTACTTCTGAATATTCCTTTCAGCGGAATCTTCTATCGCCAGGACAGCCTTGAACAAATCAGCAAGGGTATCGGCAAGATACTCGAGAATGAAAACTGGCTGACTCGCAATATCATGCAGACATTGATTCGTCATTATCGGCAACAACAACAAATTGCCTTCCAGCCTGTCATGGGACTGACACAACGGGAACTGGAAATATTGTCACTCATTGCGTCACAGCAAAGTAATGCAGATATCGCGCATAGATTGATGTTGAGCCAGCACACCGTGAAGTCTCATTTATATAACATCTTTCGCAAGATCAGAGTCCACAACCGCCATCAGGCGATCCAATGGGCCCACGAGCATCTCAACCTTTACATCCCCAAGCGCACGACGGAGCCGGAATCCTGAGGCTCAGGTGACGCTGGACGAGCATCTCTTCCAGCAGGTGGATCTGTGATGTCACCATAGCGACAGAGCATGTCTCACGCCGGCTACGCGTAGTAAGCGCTTCACTTTTCAAGAGTGAAATGACTCATGCGCAGTACTGCGTCGCATTCCTGACACCCCTCGAATACAGGGATACAAAAAGACAACCCCGGTTACATAATGACATTGAAGAGAAGCTTTCCAGCATTAGATCTATGGTACCTTTGAACCAGTGGAAAGCTTGGTAAAAAAAGCGCAAAGGTCTGGTTTTCATTGCACTCTCGAGAAGGGCCATCATGACCAGCGCTAATTTCATCAGGTTTACGTACTGTTTTTCCTATTCTTTTTCTGGGTCTAATCAGGACTGGAGGGGAAGGATAAACTGGTTATTTTAGCAAGTACTGATTAGAGGTTGCCTTATCCCCACTATCGCGCAATCCTATAAAGGTGCTCAGCGCGTAATGCCCGACGTGAATGAGTGCAGTGCTACACGACTCACCCAACCACACTTCAGATATGGCTCCGCCAAGAAGAATCGGTACGACAACTCAGAGGTCTCGCACCATGATTACAGGGAACGCAATGGTGCTGCTGGTGACTGACTGCAATCCGCAGTCAGCGCTTTTCATGGATTACATTCGCCAGCAGCTTGAGTGTCAGGTGGCTTCCGCAAGCCCCGACGAGGATTACACACCCGGGCAGGCAGAAAGAACGATAGTGCTGCTGGACACCGACCACGTCGATGAAGGCACGATGCAACGCTGGGATGCAGATGCCAGCCAGGATGCCAGCGCAGAGCTGGCCGCTATCAACATCAGTGATGAAGAGGAAGCTGCCAGCCTGCTGGTCAGCACCCATCTTCAAGGCGTGTTCTACCGACAGGACAGCCTCTCACTGATCAGCAAGGGCATCGCGAAATTGCTGGAAGGCGACATGTGGATGTCCCGACCGCTGATGACCCGCCTGCTGGATTTCTATCGCCGTCAGCAGCTCAACGCCTATCGCCCGGTCTGTGGTCTGACCCAGCGTGAGGTGGAAATCATCGGCTTGCTGGGCACGGGTGCCTCGAATACCGAGATTGCTGACCAGCTGTTCGTCAGTGAACACACGGTCAAGTCACATCTCTACAACATCTTCCGCAAGATCAAGGTGCATAACCGCATTCAGGCCATGAACTGGGCACGTCAGAACCTGGCAATGCCTGTCTCGCGCACCCCACGCATCGCTCGCAGAGCACAGATGTCGTGAACGGTCGGGGCATGACAAGCCGCCAGGTGGTCGCCTGGGGACTGACATGCTTCAGTCTGTCGCCCGCCTTCGCGCAATCCGCGCCGGAGGCGGTGCGACCCGAGGTATCCGTTGCCAGTGAAGAGCAGCAGGCTCGCCGTCAGGGGGAAGATGGGGTCGCTATCCAGCGCGCGCGCCCCACGCTCTCCGACGGTCTCAGCGGCGTGATGATCGATCGCACCATGACCATGATCGGCAAGACCTTCTTCCGCCAGTTCAGCCAGCAACGCCTCGATAGCCCAGCCATCCGCAACACATCCCTCAGCATCCATGAACGCCCCTCAGCACGCTGGGGCAGCCTCATCTGGATCACCGAAGGCAACAACGTTCTGTATGAAGCGACGCTCCCTCCGCGCCTGAATGACGTGGATATGTACGCCAGCGCCGCCGTATCAAGCGTCTCCGACCAGTTCCTGCGTCGCAAGGTGATGGAAGCCCTGCGCAATGACCCGGACATGGCCGGTGACGAATTCTGATGTATTGAAGACCGACATAATAAATGGGCTCCGGACACGGAGACCCTGACAATACGCAAGGGAACAGGGGAACATCATGAAGCATCAGACACTCGCGGTGTCGTTGCTGTTATCGGCGATGCCGCTATATGCCGGTGAACTCATCTATCAGCCCATCAACCCGAGTTTTGGTGGCAACCCTCTCAATGGCAGCTACCTGCTTGGCAAGGCCCAGGCCCAGGACACCCACGAGGATCCTGATGCCTACTCCTTCGATAGTCTTTCCGAAACAGAACTTTTCATCAGCGACCTGCGCAATAGCCTGGTATCCGATGCCATCACCGATGCTGTCGATTCCACAGAGCCCGGCCGTTCCAGCGTGATCGACAGCGCTCAGCTGCGTGTCGAAGTCATCAGTAACGGCAATGGCGGTTTCTCCATGCAGGTGCTTGACCGCGCCACAGGTGAAACCACCGTCATCAACCTCGGCACATCAGGCAATACATTCTGATCCGCTACTGATGAAGGGTTCGCTCAATGAAGACACTCACCTCCATGCTGGCCGTTGCCAGCCTGGCGCTTGCTGGCTGTGCGCCGATGGTCGCCAATACCCAGGGTCTTGAAGGGGTGCCCAGCACCTTGATGCCAAGAACCGCCACCTATCAGGATCTGATCAGTCTGCCGCCTCCCGCCGGACGTATTCCGGTCGCCATCTATGACTTCCGTGACCAGACGGGGCAGTACCGGCCTGCCCCTGCCAGTACCTTCTCTACGGCGGTCACCCAGGGCGGCGCCGCCATGCTGAGCGCCGCATTGTCGGACTCCGGCTGGTTCATCCCCCTCGAGCGCGTGGGACTGCAGAACCTGCTGACAGAGCGCAAGATCATCCGCGCCAACATGGAACGCACGGGACAGAATGATCTTGCCGCATTGCAAGCCGCCAACCTGCTGTTCGAGGGTGGCATCATCGCCTTCGACTCCAATGTCAGAACAGGCGGGGCGGGCGCGGAATACTTCGGGATCGGCGCCTCTGGTCAATATCAGGTAGACCAGGTGACGGTCAATCTGCGTGCTGTCGATATCACCACGGGGCAGGTCATCGCCAACGTCAATACCAGCAAGACGATCTACTCACGCGAGCTGAGGGCGGGCGTCTATCGCTTCATCGATTTCAGTCGCTTGCTGGAGATGGAGGCGGGGTATACCAGCAATGAACCCGTACAGATGGCAGTCATGTCCGCCATCGAATCTGCCGTGATTCACTTGATTGCGCAAGGCGTCGAACGCCAGCTCTGGGTTCTCCAGGATCCGGACAGCCTTCAGACATCAGAGCTGATGGATTACCTGCAAGCCCCGACCCCGATGTTGTAGAGCCAGCCCACATTCAAGACCCCGTAGAGAGCATCGTGGTATTCGCGGTGTTTATCTCTTCCTTAAAAGGCAGTCACCTCACAAGAGGTGGCTGCTTTTTTCGTGTCTGCGCAAAACATAAGAAACAAATAAAACAACAAAGCATGAAATATCATGCGCCTAATACCGTCAACAGTAATACCTCCCTGAACGGTGCTGAAAATCTGGCCACCCTTTGTCATTACTCACCGCTATTGGCCAAGACATTATGAGTAGCAATCTCTAGCCCTCATAAACCCGAAAAGGACTGATGGTGATGGCCTCGATAAAGACCAATAGTTAGTGCACTTAGACGGTCACCTGGATGGACTCACGCCATGGCTTCGGCAAAGCATCAACAAAGAAGAATGCTACAGGCCTGCCTTTTCTTTTCATCACTGACACTCAGCTTGTGGGTGTTGGCCAATGACCTGGCGATCACCTCCGAATTGGGGAGCAGCCACTCAGTGGCGGTCATCGAGCAATCTGGCGCTTATAACTCGGCGATGATCGTTCAGCATGGCAATGGCAACGCCTCATTGATTGACCAGAGCGGTGTCCTGAATGAAGCAGGGGTCGACCAATATGGCAATGGAAACATGGCATACACACTGCAAGAGGGTGCCCTGCATGAGGCAAGCATTCTTCAGCATGGCCAATATCATGATGC
Source organism: Cobetia sp. 29-18-1 (assembly GCF_029846405.1). Lineage (NCBI taxonomy): Bacteria > Pseudomonadati > Pseudomonadota > Gammaproteobacteria > Oceanospirillales > Halomonadaceae > Cobetia > Cobetia sp. 29-18-1. Next base: position 73,833 of record NZ_JARWKS010000009.1, on the reverse strand, counting down.
GTTGATCATTCAGCAAGGCGTTGGGCAAAGCGCCAGCATTCAGCAGACAGGCATCGGGGGAAGCGCCACGCTTCTACAACAGGCCAGTAGTCAGGTACCGGCAAGTATCACTCAATATTCACGGGGCCATATGCGTGTCCAGGTCATACAACAGTGATCTTTACCACGATGGCTCACATGACATCGCTATATGACGATGATGCTTGTGAAGGTGGTGGCTGAATATCCGCTTTCGTCGAATTACCAAGACGGGTTTTGCTTAGCCAGGAGGTGTTCTCGCTTTCATGTAGTCAAGAGTCCTGCATGACGAATACAACCTTCTGGCAAGGCCATAAAAGAGCAGTAGCAGTACAACATGATGTCGCGGATCACGAAAACCAGACCGCCATCATGTCAGGGGATGCATGACCAGAAGCAAGTCAATAATAAAAACACAACTCAAAAAATGATCTACACAAGGGAACAAACCATGAAAATTCAAATGAGCTTGCTGGCTATCGCGATTGCTTTTACCTCTCAGGCGATGGCAGACAACAACACCGCAGATGTCGATCAGACTGGCTTCATGAACATGGCCAATGTTGACCAGACATCACGTAATGGCGGGCCTCTCGATAGCAACCACAACAGTGATATCGATCAGACAGGTGCTTTCAACAAGGCCAAGACCTATCAGAACGGTGTCAATCATGTTATCCGCATCAATCAGGTCGGTGGTGGAAACCGCGCAAAAACCACCCAATATAGCAGCACAAATACTGGCATCGTGGATCAAAAGGGTATCCGTAACACTGTCGATATGAACCAGAAAAGTTACAAGCATACCGCGCGTATCACGCAGCAAGGCCTTGCAAACAAATCTTCCTCTTGGCAGGGCGCCAGTGGCTCGCCGGCTGGGCGTGAAAACTTGCTAGTCGTGTCACAAGAGGGCGTGTTCAACAAATCCAGCGCTACCCAGCAGGGCAGCCATGCCATCGCACGTGTCACTCAGACAGGCTACCAGCATGATTCTGATGTCCTGCAGGTAGGAGAATATAACCGCGCTCGTGTCACCCAGGATGGGCGCTTCCATAACTCGACCGTGACACAGACAGGCACTATGGGTATTGCCGTCATCGACCAGGCCGGTTCGCGCAGTGACTCTACCGTTACTCAAGCAGGTGATTTACAGGTCGCACGTGTGACTCAGGAGGGTAGCTCACACGACTCTCTGATCAATCAGAGCGGGATGCAAAACACCGCACTAGTGACACAGTCCGATATGCTGCAGTACTCCGATATCAGTCAGAGCGGAGAAAACAACCTGGCCATTAATGTTCAGAGTGGCTATAAAAATGCGGCCATCGTTGTTCAAACTGGCAGCAACAGCGATTCTCTGATCACCCAGAGCGGCGCCTATGATCATGCCCACGTCATTCAGTCAGGCAGTGGCCATCGTTCAGAAATTCTCCAACAGGGTGGAGGCTTCCTGAGCTTCGCGACCAATAGTGCCCACGTGACACAGTCAGGTGCGATGAATACCTCCAGCGTGACCCAGACTGGCGGTGGCAACGTAGCCAACGTGATGCAGTACTGATCACGCCCCAGCCAAGATGTCTTACAGAACCCCGCGCAAGCGGGGTTTTTCGTTTTTCCACCCGGTGGATCCATATCATGAAAAAGGCCGCTGACAGGGTTGTCAGCGGCCTTCCAGTACCAGCTGCGAAACGTCTATCGCAGCGGCAAGTTACTTCTTTGGCGGTGTCACGGAATTCTCCGGGAAGGACTTGCGATAACTCTCAAGGCTTTCATCCACCATCTGGCGGCCCTTGCTGACCTGCTTGTTACCGCTGGCGATCCGCGCCTTGCCCTTCTTGATCTGACTATTGCCCTTGTCGATCAGTGCCTGGCCCTTGGCGACATTGGATTCGCCATCATTGACCAGATTCTCACCACTGACGATCTGCTTCTCACCCGCGGCCACCAGAGACTTGCCGCTCTCCCAATTATCGGCCAGCTGATCACGCACCTTGGCGACGGCCTTGGCTTCCTCAGCCTGACCGCGCATGAGATCAGCGGTTGTCGGCTGGCTGGAGCAGCCCGCGAGCAGTGCCAGACTGATGGCAGCGGCGGCGGTATTTACCCATTGTTGGCGCATGATATTTCCTTTCCAGATGCATAGCTTCCCAACCAAAGCCAAGGCTCACTTGGGAGCGCACTATGCAATACAAAAAAGGGCATGGCGGTCATTCCGCCATGCCCCATGACAACGATCGCTCGTCTCAATGCAGCCTGAGCTGCTCACGAATCAGGCGAGCCAAGGTGACATTGGCGTTGGGCGCTGTCGTGTCGATATGGACCAGCTGACCATGCTCTTCTGGCGCAAATGGTTCGCGATTGGCCAATTGCTTGTCGAGCACTTCCAGACCCGCTTCGGAAGCCTCGCCACTGCGCTGACTACGCTTGATGATGCGCTTGCGCAGCGTCTCGTCATCGGCCTCGAAGCTGATCATCAGCACCGGCAGGCCACGGGCTTCTGCCTCATGACGCAGGCGATCACGCTGCACCTTCTTCAGGCAGGTGGCATCGATGCAGACGGGGATACCCGATTCCAGCAGCGTGGCGGACAGATTCGAGAGTCGCTCGTAGGTCGCATGGGTGGCCTGGGGGGTATAGATGCCGCCATTGAGCCCGGACTCGGTATCGGCATCCGCCGCAAAGCCATACAGGCGCTTGCGCTCGACATCGCTGCGAATGCGTACACCGCCCAGCTCGCGCACCATCTCTTCGGTGAAGCGACTCTTGCCGCTGCCGGAGACACCCACACCGATGATCATGTAAGGGAAGCGGATCTCGCTATAGCGCTCCGCCAGCCCGATATAGCGCTCGTACTCGGCCAGCACATCGGCGCGATCCGCTTCACACAGGTCCGGCTGGTGATAGCGAATCATCGCCACCTTGGCCCGGATCAGTGCGCGATAGATCTTGTAGTACGGCAGCAGGCGCACCAGCGAGTAATCGCCGGAGAGCTCGAGATAACGGTTGAGCGCATGATGGGCAAAGGCCTGCTCATCACGCGCTTCGAGATCCATCACCAGGAAGGCCAGATCACAACCGACATCATTCCAGCGCAACTCTTCATTGAACTCGATGCCGTCAAACAACAGGGCACGGCCTTCATGGCGCACGGCGTTACCCAAGTGGATATCGCCGTGAGTCTCACGCACGAAGCCTTCCTGCCAGCGACGCTCGAACTCGGGATTGAGGCGCTGGAAGGTCTCTTCGGTCCACTGCTTGAGCAGCGCGAGTCGCTTGATGGCCTCGGCATCATCCCCGAGGCGCGGACGAATCAGCTCGAACTCGTTGTCGATGGTACGACTGACCATCTGCGGGCTACCCAGCTCGCTATCGCCCTGGATGCGCTCGGCCTGCTCGTGGAAGGCCACCAGCTGGTCGACCAGATCGTCCAGCAATTCCAGCGACAGCTCGCCACTGGCCTGCAGGGCACTGAACAGATGGCGATTAGAGAACTGGCGCATCTTGACCGCGTACTCGAAGACAGCACTGTCGTCTCCGATGCGCGGAGCTTCGGGCGTGCCCGAGATCGCCACGGTATCCAGGTACAGCGTCGGTGCCAGACGGCGGTTGAGGCGCACTTCCTGTTCACACAGGAGCTTGCGGCGCTCAAGGGTCGAGAAATCCAGGAAGCTGCCGAAATCCAGCGGCTTCTTGATCTTGTAGGCGTAGTCGCCGGTCAGCACGATCCACGAGATATGCGTCTCGTGCACTTCGATATCCTTCACGGGGTGATCGAAGCAATCGGCTGTGTGAAGGGCTCGAATCAAGGCCTGGCTCAAGGTCGTCTCCGCTAAGGCAAGCTGGCTATAAGGTCATTAGCGCAATCGCTATCGTTGGCGACAAGTGTACCGGATGGCAGCCCGCCCGGCAGCCTGCCGAGCGGGTTCCTGTCTGCGTTGGCCAACCCGCGGACTCAGGTACTGTCTCGCGTCTCACTCAGTTCGATGCGGACATCTGCGCAAAGACCCGCTCAGCCGCATCCAGCGTGGCCTGGATATCAGCATCGGTGTGCGCCGCGGACATGAAGCCGGCTTCATAGGCGGACGGCGCCAGATAGACGCCTTCGGCGAGCATCGCGTTGAAGAAGGTCACGAAATCCTGCTGACGACAGCGCGTGGCGGAGGCGAAATTGCTGACCTCTGCGTCATCGGTGAAGAAGACACCGAACATGCCACCGGCATGCTGGGTGATCAGACGGATGCCTGCCGCCTTGGCACGGCTTTCCAGACCCTCACACAGCATCTCGACCTTGCGTGAAAGCTCGGCGTGGAAGCCGGGCGCCTTGAGCTTGCGCAGCAGCGCGACGCCAGCGGCCATCGCCAGCGGATTGCCTGCCAGCGTCCCGGCCTGGTAGACCGGCCCCAGCGGCGAGAGGTGGTGCATGATCTCGCGCTTGCCGCCGAAAGCACCCACCGGCATGCCGCCGCCGACGATCTTGCCCAGGCAGGTCAGGTCCGGCGTGATGCCGTAATGCGCCTGAGCGCCGCCCAGGGCGACGCGGAAGCCCGTCATCACCTCATCGAGGATCAGCACGCTGCCGTGGGCATCGCACACTTCACGCAGGCTTTCGAGGAAGCCCGGAACCGGCGGAATGCAGTTCATGTTGCCGGCGACCGGCTCGACGATGATGCAGGCGATCTCGTCACCCAGCTCGGCGAAGCAACGGCGCACACCCTCGGCGTCGTTGTAGTCCAGCGTGATGGTGTGCTCGGCCAGCGAGGCCGGCACGCCCGGGGAGCTGGGCTCGCCATGGGTCAGCGCGCCGGAGCCGGCCTTGACCAGCAGCGAGTCGGAGTGACCGTGATAGTTGCCCTCGAACTTGACGATCTTGTCGCGACCGGCGAAGCCCCGCGCCAGGCGGATCGCCGACATGGTGGCTTCGGTGCCGGAGTTGGTCATGCGCACCATGTCGAGGCTCGGCAGCATCTCGCAGATCAGCTCGGCCATCTCGGATTCGATCTCGGTGGGTGCGCCGAAGGACAGGCCACTTTCGAGACGCTCGCGCACGGCGCTGAGCACATCTTCATCGGCGTGACCGGTGATCATCGGGCCCCAGGAACCGACGTAATCGATATAGCGCGTGTTCTCCACATCGAACAGATACGCACCCTTGGCATGGTCGATGAACACCGGCGGACGATGCAGTCCCTTGAAGGCGCGGACCGGCGAGTTGACGCCACCGGGAATATGACGGCTAGCGCGTTCGAACTGGGCAGCGGACGTGGTCATGACATACCTCTTGATAAGCGGCGAGCGGCACATCGGCCGCGAAAATGGAGAAAAGGGTGATCAGACATAAAGACGCTGTGGATAACGTGAATGCAGCTTGCCCACAGCCGATGAAACGGCCCGACAGCCTCGGGGCGGCAAGGGGGTGTGGATAACCCGAATGCCATCGATGGCGACAGCTTAACGCGACTCACGGGTGAGTTGCAGCCGCGTGAGCGCAAGGGGTGCCGGCATCGAAAGGGGCAATAGCGCTATCGCCAGGGCAGAAATTGGGCCTCGGGCAGCGCGCCTTTCCGCCCACGCTGCTGGCCATCGACGAGACTCTGCCAGGTGGCCTGCTGGGCAGCCTGCCATGCCGATGGCAACGTCATGCCGCGTGCCAGACGCACCGCCAGGTGCGAGGCCAGCGTGCAGCCGCTGCCATGGAAGCTGCCTGTCAGTCGCGGGCAGTCCAGTGCGAGCGTGGCGTGGTCACGGCGATACAGACGATGGATCACCGACGGCTCAGTCAGCGAATCAGCGCCGTGTCCCAGCGAATCAGCATCGCGCTCGACAGGATCGGTACCGGTGACCAGCACGGCCCCGGCGCCTGCCGCCAGCAGATACTCGGCGAGTCGGCCGTCGCCCGCCCCCGTGGGGCAGGCCGCCAGCCGCGCAAGCTCCGCGCGGTTGGGCGTGAGCACATCCACGTGCGGCAGCAAGCTCTCACGCGCCTGATGGATCAGCGACTCGGTGGAAAGCTCCAGCCCGCCGCCCGCCTTGAGCACCGGGTCCCATACCACGGGTAGCCTCGGCCAGCGCTGCCGGAGTTCCTCGATCAGAGTCACGCAGGCCGTGAGCGCCGCTTCGCTGGCGAGCAGACCGATCTTGAGCGCGCCCGGGCGGAAGTCCTCACACAGGGTGCGGGCCATGGCGAGCATCGACTCGCCCGATTGCGGGATCACCGCCTGCACATTGCAGGAGTTCTGCACCGTCAGTGCCGTCGGCACCGTCAGCGCCCAGCCGCCACCGGCGCGGATCGCCTCGCTGTCGGCGACCAGACCCGCGCCGCCACTGGGATCATGCCCCGCCAATACCAGCACGTAGGGCAGTTGCGCTGAGCACTCGGTCATGGCTGAACCATCCCTCAGAACGGTTTGACGATGACGCAGATGACGATCACCACCAGCATCAGCACCGGCACTTCATTGAAGAAGCGGAAGTAGCGCGAGGTTCTCTTGCAGGTATCGGCGGCGAACTGCTTCAGATACAGGCCGCAGGCATGGTGATAGCCGACCAGCAGCACGACCATGGTCAGCTTGAGGTGCATCCAGCCCATGCTCATGAAGCTCGGCACCAGCGCCAGCAGCCAGATCCCCAGCACCAGGGTCGCTATCATCGACGGCATCATGATGCCGCGATAGAGCTTGCGCTCCATGGTCTTGAAGTACTCGATGGCCTTGTGGTCGCCGGCATCACGCGCCTGGGCGTGATAGACGTACAGGCGCGGCAGATAGAAGAGGGCAGCAAACCAGCACACTACGGCAATCAGATGGAAAGCCTTGATCCACAGATACATGAGGGAGCTCCGTCAGTCAGGGTCGGGAAGGTCAGAAAGTGGACGCGCGGATGATGCAATCGGATCGCCACGATGGCATGTGACACCGCCAAGGCCCATGCGGTATGCGGTCGCGGCAGGCGCGCGCAGAGCGAATTCACGCCTGAGAAGCAGGTGCCACGCCACGCTTCAGGGCGTATAGCGATAGTAGCTCTCTATTGCATCCCGCGTGATGATACCTGAAATCTTGCGAATCATCGGTGCCGTGGTGTGCTCGACATAGAGGGCATCGACATCGCTGGGCAGCAGCCGCTCATAGGCCTCGGACAAGGTAGCCTGCAGGTGGATGGGCGCGAGATCCAGACGCTGAGCGGGGATCTCGAGCAGGTCGAGCTCCTCCTGCTCCCGCCAGTGCTCATCCATCAGCACACGCACCAGATCCGCCGCCGGCAGCGCGACCATCGGCTTTTCCGGCGTCGAGCGCGTGACCACCAGCCAGACCGGCTTGCTGTCGAGCAGGGCGCGAGCACGCTCACGCGTGATGCGGCGCGGCACGCTGACCAGCGAGCGTTCCATCACCGCCGGCACCGCCACCCGCGACAGCGCCTGCATCAATGGCTGCTGGAGCGGATGCAGGCCCTGCGCCGTCAGCGTCGAGATGAAGAAGCCCTGGCAGTGACACAGCTGGCGACAGGTCAGGCCTGCCACCACCACCGCCAGCATGCCGGGCAGGATGATATTCGGCGAATGCGTCAATTCGAGCAGTGCCATCAGGGCGGCCAGTGGCGCCTGAAGCACCGCGCCCATCATCGCCGCCATGCCGAGCAGGGCGTAAAGCGCGATGTCCGAGGCCTGATCCGGCAACAGCCAGCCGCCCAGCATGCCCATCAAGGCCCCGGCAGCGGCACCCGCCACCACCACCGGGCCGATGATGCCGATCGGCACGCCACAGGCCACGCACAGTGCCGACAGCACCAGCTTGCCGATCACCAGCGCCAACAGGATATCCAGCGCCAGCTGGCCGTCGAGCAACTGGGCCAGGCTGTCATAGCCGATGCCTTGCACCTGGGGATACCACCACGCCACGGCGGCCGTCGAGACCCCGACCAGCGCCATGCGCATCCCCCATGACAGGTGTGCCACGCGCGCCTGCTGACGTGCCAGATGCACGAAGCCCCCCGCCAGCAGGCCGATGACCAGCGCCGTGACGATGACCCAGGGCAGGTCGAGCAGGGAATGCAGCAGCAGAGACGGCACCGCGAAGGCCGGCGCCGAGCCGTAGACCATCTGCGTGACCACCGCGCCGGTGGTCGAGGCCAGAATCACCGGCATGAAGCCCATCAGGGTGTACTCCATCATCACCACTTCCATGGCGAAGATGACTCCCGCGATCGGCGTATTGAAGGAGGCAGAGATGCCCGCCGCCGTGCCGCAGGCGACCAGCACGCGCAGACTGTTGTTGGGCAGCTTGAGACGCTCGCCGATCCAGCTCGAGGCGCCGGCCCCCAGGTGGATCGCCGGGCCCTCACGCCCGGCCGACAGGCCGCCGAGCACGCTCACGACCCCGACCACGACCTGATTGAGCCAGGCACGCAGCGGCATCTTGCCCTGATGGTAGGTCAGGCGCTCGATGACATGACCGATGCCCAGCTTGCGCTGCGCCGGATGCTGTCGCCCCAGCACGATGCCGATCACCAGCACCGCCAGCAGCGGCAGCGAGGCGCGCACCCAGGGGGCAAGTCCCTCGAAGTTCTCCGGGTTGTCATCGGGCATGAAGCCCAGGGCACCGGCGCTCAACAGCAGGCGGAAGCCGACCATCAATGAGCCGGTCAGCAGCCCTGCCACCAGCCCCAACAGACACAGTTGCGGGAGTGCATCGACCGCCGCCAGCTTGCGCCGAAAATTGTCGAGACTGGGACGAGGCAGATGCGGACGCGTCAGGCGTGACACTCACGACTCCTTGAAGGCACTGGCAATGACAGAGGACATCCATGTCGGCAGCGCATTACTGCCCGCCTGACACCTGTGTATCATATCGATTGCGAACCGTCGCGACCGTGCGCAATCCGACAACCTCGGCACAGCATGGCGCAACGCCTGTCTCGCGCACAGGCCACCAAAGGTCGCAGCAGCAGATCGGACACAAGATTACATCTCGCATCAACAGGACACCGCCCGAAGGCGGGGAGGCAGCATGATCAAGGTAGGTATCGTCGGCGGCACCGGTTACACCGGAGTGGAACTCCTCAGGCTCCTGGCCAGCCACCCGCAGGTGGAAGTGACCGTGATCACCTCGCGAAGCGAGAAGGGCGTGCGTGTCGACGAGATGTACCCCAATCTGCGCGGCCACTACGACACCCTCGCGTTCAGCGAGCCGGATGCCGAGGTGCTGGCCGCCTGTGACGCCGTATTCTTCGCCACGCCTCACGGTGTCGCTCACGCCCTGGCCGGCGATCTGCTGGAACGCGGAACGCGTGTCATCGACCTGTCCGCGGACTTCCGCATCAAGGACGCCGACGTCTGGGCCGAGTGGTATGGCCAGCCGCATGGCGCGCCGGAGCTGCTCGGCGAGGCCGTCTACGGCCTGCCGGAAGTCAATCGCGATGCCATCCGCGAAGCGCGCCTGATCGCGGTGCCGGGTTGCTACCCGACCTCCGTGCAGCTGGGCCTGATCCCGCTGCTGGAAGCCGGCCTGATCGAGACCGACAACATCATCGCCGACTGCAAGTCCGCCGTCTCCGGCGCGGGTCGCGGTGCCAAGGTCGGCTCACTGCTGTGTGAAGCCGGCGAGTCCATGAAGGCCTACGGCGCCTCCGGCCATCGTCACCTGCCGGAAATCACCCAGGGGCTGGACCTGGCAGCCGGCAGCGCGGTCGGTCTGACCTTCGTCCCGCACCTGACGCCGATGATCCGCGGCATCCACTCCACCCTCTATCCGCGTCTGAGCGGCTTCAGCGGCACGCTGGAAGATCTGCAGGCGCTGTTCGAGCAGCGCTACGCCGATCATCCCGCCGTCGATGTCATGCCGCTGGGCAGCCATCCGGAGACGCGCAGCGTGCGAGGCACCAACCTGTGCCGCATCGCCCTGCATCGTCCGGGCAACGGCGACACCCTGGTGGTGCTGTCGGTGATCGACAACCTGGTCAAGGGCGCGTCAGGCCAGGCCATCCAGAACCTCAACCTGATGTTCGGTCTCGATGAGATGATGGGCATCGGTGCGCCGGCGATGATGCCCTGAACCGCCAGCGTACGCCCGCAAGGCAGCACGTCAGACAAAGTTGACCCTTTTGCTCGGATATAGGGATAATAGGCGTCATTCCGTTCTCTATACCGTGCCGGGCGCTGTCTCCAGCGTCCGGCCTCCGACTCCTTCCAGGAGGCCCGCATGAGCGAAGCACAAAGCTTCATCCCCACGCCGTTGTACCTGTCCGAGCGCGCCAGTGCCCGGATTGCAGCGCTGCGCGCGGAAGAAGCCAACCCGGAGCTGCGTCTCAGGGTCTACGTCACTGGCGGCGGCTGTTCCGGCTTCCAGTACGGTTTCGATATCGCCACCGATCTGGCCGATGACGACACCGTGGTCGAGCTGGGCGAAGCCGCCATCGTGATCGACCCGCTGTCCTACCAGTATCTGGTCGGCTCGACGATCGATTATGAGGAAGGTCTGGCGGGCGCCCGCTTCATGATCCAGAACCCCAATGCCACCAGCACCTGTGGCTGCGGGTCTTCCTTCATGGTCTGATCATTGAGGGTCTGACCAGAGTGTGTCTGACCGTCAGGGCTGACAGGCCCGCGCACGACATTGGCGCCTTGCTGGCGCCTGATCGCCCCCTACCGGGAACCGGTAGGGGGCGATTTTTTTTCGTCATCTCAGTGGCTTGCGAGTTTCCCTTCGCCGCATGGCAGCAGCGGGAGACTTGACGGGGTCCGGTGTGCTCGTCAATCTAAAAACGCTATACATCCTAAAATCTAAATATAAAGAGGAATGTAAAATGCGCAGATCTCACCTGCTGGCCTCCCTCTCTGGCCTCGCGGCCGCCACCTTCATGGCCAGCGCTGCCCATGCCGTCACCCTCAAGGCGGCGACCGACCCGAGCTTCGTGCCCTTCGAGATGCTCGACCAGGAAAGCGGCGAGATGGTCGGCTTCGATATCGACATCCTCAATGCCATCGGCGAGCGTGCCGGCTTCGATATCGACCTCAAGACCATGGACTTCAATGGCATCATCCCGGCCGTGCAGACCGGTAGTGTCGATGTCGCCATCGCCGGCATCACCATCACCGAGGCGCGCGAGAAGATCGTCGACTTCACCGATCCCTACTATGACTCCGGCCTGCAGATCCTGACCTCGGCCAACAACGGCGACATCGAGGATATCGAGGGCCTGGAAGGCAAGAAGATCGGCACCAAGATCGGCTCCACCAGTTACGACTATCTGACCGCCAACCTTGATGATTCCACCATCACGCCTTATCCGGGCAGCGCCGACATGTACATGGCCCTGATGTCCGGCAGCGTCGATGCCGTCTTCTACGATGCCCCCAACGTCGGCTACTTCGCCAAGACCAAGGGCAATGGCCGCGTCAAGACGGTGGGGCCGCTCTATGAAGGCCAGCAATACGGCATCGCCTTCACCGAAGGCAGCGAGTGGACCGAGGCCGCCAACAAGGCGCTGGCCGAGATGAAGTCCGATGGCAGCTATGCCGAGATCTACCAGAAGTGGTTCGGCGCCATGCCCGGCGACAGCCAGTAAGCCGCTTTCGACTCGTCTCAGACGCCCCACGTCGCGTAGTGCAGATCATCATCACGACATTTCGGCAGCGACAGCCTGCCGGAATGTCGGTCGTCTCGAACCTCCGGCGCGCCCAGCGGCGCGTGAGAGGTTCGTGCCAAGGAGCCCCCCGTGGACGTTCAGTTCCAGTTTGATTGGCAGGCCGCCCTCAATTCGGTGCCCTACCTGCTCGAGGGCATTCCCTGGACCCTCGCCATTTCCTTCGGTGGCCTCGCCATCGGCTTCGTGCTCGGCATCCTGTTCGGACTGCTGAGCCTGTCTCCCAGCCGCATCCTGCGCTGGGTCGCCACCGCCTATATCGAGATCTTCCGTGGCACCCCGGTGCTCGTCCAGGTGCTCTTCATCTTCTATGGCCTGCCGCAGATCATCGGTGGCCCCATCGATGCCCTGACCGCCGGCATCGCCGCGATCGCCTTGAACTCGGCGGCCTATATCTCGGAAATCGTGCGCGGTGGCGTGCAGTCCATCGCTCGTGGCCAGCGGGAAGCCGGCCTGTCACTCGGCCTTTCCACCCCGCAGACCTTCCGCTATGTCATCTGGCCTCAGGCGCTGCGCCGCATGATTCCCGCGCTGGGTAACCAGGGCATCGTCTCGATCAAGGACACCTCGCTGTTCTCGGTGATCGGCGTCGGTGAGCTGGTGCGTCAGGGGCAGATCTACATCGCCACGACCTTCAATGCGCTGGAAACCTACTTCATGGTCGCGCTGCTGTATCTGGTGATCACCCTCAGCCTGTCATTTGGCTTGCGGATGCTCGAGCGCCGCGGGTTGGTGGGCCAATGATGTCTCTCTGCCCCCCCACACGCGACGGATAAAGCCGCGCCATCTCTCCTTCTGCCTGATCTCATTTCTCTGACGACCTTCCGGCATGCAGCGCCGGTTCGGAGCGCCCCATGACTGCCATCGTGAAGATGCACAAGCTCAACAAGCATTTCGGCAGCCTGCATGTCCTCAAGGACATCGAGCTCGAGGTCGCCCAGGGGGAGGTGGTGGTGATCATCGGCGCCAGTGGTTCCGGCAAGTCGACACTGATTCGCTGCGTGAACGGCCTGGAGGAGTTTCAGGACGGTAACATCGAGGTGGATGGGCATTCGCTGATCCCCCACGGCAAGAGCCACCGGGCGCTCAAGGCGATACGCACCGAAGTCGGCATGGTCTTCCAGCAGTTCAACCTCTTCCCGCACATGAGCGTGCGTGACAACGTCAGCCTGGCCCCCATCAAGGTCCGCGGCACCTCACGACCGGCGGCCGAGCAGCAAGCCGATACGCTGCTCGAGCGGGTCAATATCCTCGAGCAGGCCGACAAGTACCCGGGGCAACTCTCCGGCGGCCAGCAGCAACGCGTGGCCATTGCCCGCTCACTGGCGATGGAACCGCGCCTGATGCTGTTCGATGAGCCCACCTCGGCGCTGGACCCGGAAATGATCGGCGAGGTGCTAGATGTCATGCGCAAGCTGGCCCGCGAAGGCATGACGATGATGATCGTCACCCATGAAATGAGTTTTGCCCGTGAAGTGGCAGACCGGGTGGTGTTCATCCATCAGGGCAGCATCGTCGAGGAAGGCACGCCAGAGCAGGTCTTCGATACGCCGCAACATCCACGCACCCAGAGCTTCCTGGCCCGCGTACTGTCCCGCTGAGCGCCTTCCACAAGGCTCGCTGAGCCACTGGTCAGACAAGCGTTGAGCACGTGATGCCCCTACCCGCTGCCATGCGTGCAGCGGGCATGCCCCGACCGTCAGGTCGGGGCATTTTTTTGTCCTCAGAGAGCCTCGCGAGCCCTGCGGATCGCCAAACGATGAAAAATCTTCTCCCTCCACGCCATCTGTCGGCATTTCGAGAAGAAAAAAACGAATTTTTCTGGCCCCGGCCACCCCCTTGCCAGGTCACGCAAACACGCCTTGGCGCTCGAAGGAATGACGCTTTCCCCGCCTGGCAGTCCTCGCTGAGGCGTCGCTTTAGCGTGTGAAAAACAGGGATAAATCAGGGGCCTAGCCGGAAAACCACACGAGGATAACGTGCACCGTGAGCCGCTGGGACAGCGTTCAGGCAGTCTCAGCGGCCGACACGGGCAAAACATGCGAAAAAGTATCCACAGGCTGGGGCATGTAGCGTCATTGGCACCATTGGCGAGGGCTGTAGCCATTCACGCACCACTTATCCCATGACTGTCTACAGCCTTGGGCAGCGCAGGAAATCGACATTTGCCTCTGTGGACATTTTCCGGCATTATCCGCGGCCTTCTTGCCGTCAGGCCATGCAGCACTAGGGGTTGTGGGTAACAACGCCACTTGTGCACAGCAGGGCAGAAAAGTCGGGTACCAGCTCGGTATGAATCAGGGGATAATCGGGGCTGTGGACAAGGGCGCATTTCATCCACAGGAAGCGACCGGTGGCGTCCTCAGGTACTCCGCATTTTCTCCCCAACTATATCAACATCGTAAGCTTTTGATTTGTAACAGATAAAGTCGATTTCCCACTGATTTTGTCCACAACAGTAGTTACAACATCAACAGAACCCCTTTTTCTTTTCTTTATATAATCTTGTTATCCGGAAACCCGAAGGACGGACCGAGACCTCACGATCGACCTGACGTGAACTCGCCGAATCCGAAGTGTTCGGGATAACGAACGGCTGTCTGGGTAGCGCATCCCTCGCCGGAAAATCGACGCGTCGTATCCGCAAGACTCGTGAATCGCCGCGGCGTGGATTGATGCCCCAGAAGAAACAACCCGGGCATTCGCTCATGGGCTGCCAGGGCAAGGCGCTGTGGAAAACTCCTGACGCTTACCCACAGGCGGTTTATACTGTGCGGCCCGGACGTCATCCTGCTGGCTTGCAAGCTCCCTCACCGGTCGAGCACATGCCTTCGGCGACGGACATCATTCGCCATGCCGTCTGGCAGTTCTTGATTCATCCAGGCATCGATTCATCGCCCTGTCTGGCCGATTTGCCTGCTTCGCCAACCAGCGAACAGCGCTTCACCCAAGTTTCGTGATACCCCGAGGTGCCAACGTGGATTACCCGAACCGCTTTGACGTGATCGTCATCGGCGGCGGTCATGCCGGTACGGAAGCCGCACTGGCTGCTGCCCGCATGGGCCGTCAGACCCTGCTGCTGACCCATAACATCGAGACGCTGGGCCAGATGTCCTGCAATCCCGCCATCGGCGGGATCGGCAAGAGCCATCTGGTCAAGGAGATCGATGCGCTGGGCGGTGCCATGGGCCTGGCCACCGACATGGCGGGTATCCAGTTCCGTACCCTGAATGCCCGCAAGGGGCCGGCAGTGCGTGCCACTCGCGCACAGGCTGACCGGGCGCTGTACAAGGCCGCGATCCGCAACGTGCTGGAAAACCAGCCGAACCTGACGCTGTTCCAGCAGGGTGCGGAAGACCTGATCGTCGAAGGCGAGACCGTGCGGGGTGTCGTCACCCAGACCGGGATCCGCTTCCACGCCACCACGGTGGTGCTGGCGACCGGGACCTTCCTCGGTGGCGTGATCCACATCGGTCTGGACAACCATGCCGGTGGCCGTGCCGGTGATCCGCCCGCCAATGGCCTGGCATCTCGTCTGCGTGAACTGCCGTTCCGGGTCGATCGCCTCAAGACCGGCACCCCGCCGCGCATCGATGCCAAGAGCGTCGACTTCAGCAAGATGGAAGCCCAGCCGGGCGACACTCCGCGTCCGGTGATGTCCTACATGGGCAGCCGTGAGATGCAGCCGGAGCAGGTCAACTGCTACATCACGCACACCAACGAGCGCACTCACGAGATCATCTTCGCCAATCTCGATCGCTCGCCGATGTACTCCGGCGTCATCGATGGCATCGGGCCGCGTTACTGCCCGTCCATCGAGGACAAGGTGCATCGCTTCGCCGACAAGAACAGCCACCAGGTCTTCATCGAGCCGGAAGGCCTGAATACCCATGAGCTGTATCCCAACGGCATCTCCACCTCACTGCCCTTCGATACGCAGCTCGAGGTGGTGCGCTCGATCCGTGGCATGGAGAACGCGCACATCACGCGTCCCGGCTACGCCATCGAGTACGATTTCTTCAATCCCCAGGACCTGCATCACTCCCTGGAGACGCGTTTCATCAAGAACCTGTACTTCGCCGGTCAGATCAACGGCACCACCGGCTATGAAGAAGCCGGTGCCCAGGGGCTGCTGGCGGGCGTCAATGCCGCCTTGCGCGCCACTGACGACGAGTCCTGGCATCCGCTGCGTGACGAGGCCTACACCGGGGTGATGGTCGATGACCTGATCACCCTCGGCACGCGCGAGCCGTACCGCATGTTCACCTCGCGTGCCGAATATCGCCTGCTGCTGCGTGAGGACAATGCCGATCTGCGTCTGACCGCCAAGGGTCGCGAGCTGGGCCTGATCGATGACGCCCGCTGGGAAGCCTTCGATCGCAAGCGTGAAGCCATCGCCCGCGAGACCGCGCGTCTCGAGAGCACCTGGCTGACGCCGAAGAGCCCGGAGCTGGCCCCGTTGAGCGACAAGCTCAGCTCGCCGCTCAAGCGCGAAGCCAGCCTGATGGAGCTGCTCAAGCGTCCGGAGCTCGAGTATCCGGATGTGGCAGGTCTGAAAGGGGAAGGGGTCGACGACTGGCGCATCGCCGAACAGGTGCAGATCACTGCCAAGTACGCAGGCTATATCCAGCGTCAGCAGGAAGAGATCGACCGCCTGCGCCGTCACGAGCACACCGAACTGCCGACCAGCCTCGACTATGATTCCGTCGATGGTCTCTCCAACGAGATCAAGCAGAAGCTCAACGAAGCGCGCCCGGCGACGCTGGCCCAGGCCGGTCGCATTTCCGGTGTCACGCCAGCAGCGGTCTCTATCCTGCTGATTCACTTGAAGAAGCGTCAGCTGATCAAGGCGGAGACACCCGCAGATGCCGCAACGACTGACACAGGAGTCGCGCAATGAGCCAGACGCTCAACGAGACCCAGCGTGAACGTTGCGCTCAGCTGCTCAGTCGTGGTGCCAGCGCCATGGGAGTAGAGTTGAGCGAGGAACAGCACGCCCAGCTGATGACGTTGCTGGTGCTGTTGCACAAGTGGAATCGCGCCTATAACCTCACCGCGGTACGTGAGCCGGAGGCGATGGTGACTCGCCATCTGCTCGACAGCCTCAGTGTGCTGCCATATATCAGTGGGCCACGCCTTCTGGATGTCGGCGCTGGCCCGGGCCTGCCCAGCATCGTGATCGCGATCATGCGTCCCGACATCGCCGTCGTGCCGCTGGATTCGAATGGCAAGAAGGTGCGCTTCCAGATTCAGGCCGGCCATGAGCTGGGCCTCAAGAATCTGAGCCCGACCCAGGTCCGTATCGAAGCCTATGATGGCGCGCCGTTCGAACAGATCATCTCGCGTGCCTTCGCCGATACCGATGCCTTCGTCAATCTGTCGGCGGCCGTGCTCGCCGAGGGCGGCGAATGGCTGGCCATGAAAGGGCGCATCCCCAGTGATGAGATTGCCCGCCTCCCGATGGGTGTCTCGCTGGTCGAGACATTGGTGCTGGAAGTGCCGGGCGAGGAAGGGGAGCGTCACCTTCTGCGCCTCAAGCGCGACTGATAAAGCGCCTCAAGGCGTGCGCAGGGATTGTGCCGGGCGCAAAAGGCAGGCAGCCTGATGTTTTCACGAGGGCAGATCATTGATCTGTCCTCGTGAGCATGTGGCTGGTGCCAATGGCCCCGCTTCTCAAGGAACCAAGGAAGTCGCTCGTGACCAAGATCATCGCGCTGACCAACCAGAAGGGTGGCGTCGGCAAGACCACCACTGCCGTCAATCTGGCGGCGTCGCTGGCGGCACTCGATCGCCGCGTTCTGCTGATCGATCTCGACCCGCAGGGCCATGCCACCATGGGCAGCGGCATCGACAAGCACGACCTCGAAGGCAGCGTGCTGGATGTGCTGCTGGGTGAGCTGCGTGCCAGTGACGTGATTCTCGATTGTCCCGATGCCGGCTACGCCCTGTTGCCCGGCAATGGCGACCTTACCGCCGCCGAGGTCGATCTTCTCGGTGTCGAGGGGCGTGAGCGCCGCCTCACGGAAGCTCTGGCGCCGATCGCCGCGGAATATGACGTGGTACTGATCGACTGCCCGCCCTCGCTCAACATGTTGACCGTCAATGCCCTGACCGCCGCCCATGGCGTGCTGATCCCGCTGCAGTGCGAGTTCTATGCACTGGAAGGTCTGTCAGCGCTGCTCGATACCGTCGAGCAGATTCAAGGCAACGTGAATCCGGCCCTCGACGTGTTCGGGATCGTGCGTACCATGTACGACGCTCGCAACAGTCTGACCCGCGATGTCAGCAAGCAACTTTCCGATTACTTTGGCGATACCCTGATCAAGGCGACCATTCCGCGCAACGTGCGGGTGGCGGAAGCGCCGAGCCACGGCCTGCCGGTGACCAAGTATGCGCGTCTGTCGCGTGGCAGCCAGGCCTATCGGGTGCTCGCCAAGGAATTGATTCGTCGTCTCTCGCTGTAACTTCACCGAGGAAGGTCCATGACGCGTAAGCGTGCCCTGGGAAGGGGCCTGGATGCCCTGATTGGCGCCGGAAACCGCCGCCGCCATGTCGAAGCCGATATAGAAGCTGTCGATGGCGACGCCATCGATGCGTCACCGGATACCGCGCTGGCCGCGAATCCGGCCGCTGCCACGGCGGAATTGCCCAGCGAGCGCCTCGAGCGCCTGCCGCTCGGGCAGCTGCAGCGTGGCAAGTATCAGCCACGACGTGACATTCAGCCGGAAGCGCTCGAGGAGCTGGCGGATTCCATCCGGGCTCAGGGCGTGATGCAGCCCATCGTGGTGCGTCCGGTGGGGGAGGGGCGCTACGAGATCATCGCCGGCGAACGCCGCTGGCGTGCCTCGCAGCTGGCGGAGCTGGATACCATTCCCGCCGTCGTCCGCGAAGGCATCAGCGATGAGATCGCGCTCGCGCTGGCATTGATCGAGAATATCCAGCGCGAGAACCTCAATCCGGTCGAGGAAGCCCTGGCGCTCAAGCGCCTGCTCGAGGAATTCGAGCTGACCCAGCAGCAGGTGGGCGACGCGGTCGGGCGTTCACGCGCCCAGGTCACCAACCTGCTGCGACTGCTGACGCTGGAACAGGAAGTGCAGACCCTGCTGGAGCGCGGTGAGCTCGACATGGGCCATGCGCGTGCCCTGATCGGCCTGACCCCGGCACGCCAGCGCAAGCTGGCCCATGAAGTGGTCGAGCGCGAGCTGACCGTGCGCCAGACCGAAGCGCTGGTGAAAAGCGTGCAGAAGGGTGAGCAGCCCAAGCCGGCACCGGTGCGACCGGACGCCGACATCCAGCGTCTGGAAACGCGCCTCTCGGAGCAACTGGGCGCTGCCGTCAATATCCGTCACGGCAAGAGTGGCAAGGGCAAGGTCACCATCTCCTACACCAGTCTGGATGAGCTGGACGGCATTCTCGGCCATATCCACTAGTGGGTGAGCAGGGGAGGGCTGACCGCGCGTCACACCTCCCCTGACGGCAATTTTCCGCATGACGGATCACGATCTTCTTTCGCGCCCCTGTGACTCATTGTCGCAGGGGCGCGAAATGCATCTGACATTCAAGATATTGAAGGATGTTGCTGACGTCAGGTTGTGATTCATGCAACCCTGTGTCGCTCGCACCGCAAGCGACTGTCAACGTAAGCAAACTGTCATCGGTTTCCCGCAAGATAGTGAGGCTTTGGTCGTAAGCTTGCGAAAGATCAAGGAATTTAGCTTGTCGTTTGGTTGATGGCGGTGAAGCGCTCCCCTATAATCCGGCGAGTTTGCTCCCGGGCTGTGTCCAGCGCAGCGCCAGAAATGGCGAAGGCCATCATTGCGAGACACAGGTCCAAGATGCACAAGACGACACCCGCTGCTCTACAACGCCCTCAGGTGGCTCGATTGCTCTGGGGCCAGGCGCTGGTCATCGTGATTGCCGTCTTGCTGGCGGGAGTGATGAAAGGCAGTGGTGCGGCGCTTTCCGCGCTGTGTGGTGGGCTGGTCTGCCTGCTGCCCAATCTGTTTTTCGCCTGGCGTTCACTGCGTGTGACCGGTGCACGCTACGCCCAGGCAATGGTCAAGGCCTTCTATCAGGCCGAGGCCGGTAAGTTCGGTTTGACGGCCGTATTGTTTGCGTTCTTCTTCATCGCAGTGCCGCCCTCAAACCCCGCTTTATTTTTTTGCGCTTACGTGGCGGCAATGGCGGTTCACTGGCTGGGCCCCTGGCTGGTGAAGCGAACACCGTACACACGAACCTGAGGCAGAGTCATGGCAGGCACCAACCCGAGTCCCTCCGAATATATTCAGCACCACCTGCAGAATCTGACGTACGGCAACCACCCGGAACACGGATGGTCACTGGCGCACAGCGCTCAGGAAGCGGCCGACATGGGATTCTGGGCCATCCACCTGGACACCATGGGCTGGTCCATCGGTCTGGGCCTGATCTTCCTGTGCCTGTTCCGCAAGGTCGCCAAGTCCGCCACCACTGGCGTTCCCAGCGGTCTGCAGAACTTCGTCGAATTGATGGTCGAGTTCGTCGATCAGTCCGTACGTGAGACCTTCCACGGTCGTTCACGCCTGATCGCACCGCTGTCACTGACGATCTTCTGCTGGATCTTCCTGATGAACCTGATGGACTTGATCCCCGTCGACTGGCTGCCTGGCGTTGCTGCCAAGGTCGGTGAGATGTTCGGCGCCGATCCGGCTCACGTGTTCTTCAAGGTGGTGCCGTCCACTGACATCAATGCCACGCTGGGCATGTCACTGTCCGTGTTCGCGCTGATCATCTTCTATTCCATTCGCGTCAAGGGCCTCAAGGGCTTCCTGGCCGAACTGACGCTGCACCCGTTCAACACCCCGAACAAGCTGGCACAGATCGCACTGATTCCGGTCAACTTCCTGCTTGAGTTCGTGACGCTGATCGCCAAGCCGATCTCTCTGGCGCTGCGTCTGTTCGGTAACATGTATGCAGGCGAGCTGATCTTCATCCTGATCTCGCTGGTCGGTATCTGGCAGCTGCCCCTGCACTTCCCGTGGGCGGTCTTCCATATCCTGGTCATCACCCTGCAGGCATTCATCTTCATGATGCTGACCATCGTCTACCTGAGCATGGCCAGCGAAGACCACTGATGTAATTCGCCCCACGCCATCCGTGGCGTGGGGCAAGATTTCCGAGCTCTGCTCACACCCTCAACCCTTGACTTAAACTTGACTAAAACTGGAGTTCCACAATGGAAGCACAAGTTCTTGGCATGACCGCTATCGCCGTCTCCCTGCTGATCGGCCTGGGCGCCCTGGGCACCGCCATCGGTTTCGGTATCCTCGGTGGCAAGTTCCTGGAAGGCGCAGCGCGTCAGCCGGAAATGATCCCGCAGCTGCAGGTCAAGATGTTCATCGTCGCTGGTCTGCTGGATGCCGTGACCATGATCGGTGTTGGTATCGCGCTGTTCTTCACCTTCGCCAACCCGTTTGTCGGTTAAACATCGGCTGGCCTCCGGCCTACCGTGTTTTTGACCCAACAATCGTGAAGCGAGAGGTGCTGGCGTGAATCTGAACTTAACCCTGATTGGTCAGGCCATCGCCTTTGCGGTCTTCGTTTATTTCTGCATGAAGTATGTCTGGCCGCCGGTCACACAGGCTCTGGCAGAACGTCAGAAGAAGATTGCAGATGGTCTGGATGCTGCCAGCCGTGCTACCCGTGACCTCGAACTGGCGCAGGAAAAAGCCACCGAGACTCTGCGGGAAAGCAAGGATGAAGCAGCACGCATCATTGAGCAGACCCATAAGCGCTCCAACCAGATGATCGAGGAAGCACGTGAAACTGCACGTGCGGAAGGCGAGCGTCTCGTTGCGCAGGCCCGTGCCGAAATCTCCCAGGAGATCAACCAGGCCAAGGACGAGCTCCGTGGTCAGGTCGCTGCTC
Organism: Cobetia sp. 29-18-1; assembly: GCF_029846405.1. Lineage (NCBI taxonomy): Bacteria > Pseudomonadati > Pseudomonadota > Gammaproteobacteria > Oceanospirillales > Halomonadaceae > Cobetia > Cobetia sp. 29-18-1. The sequence continues at coordinate 52,275 of NZ_JARWKS010000009.1, read as the reverse complement.
TTGCAGTGGTCGGCGCCGAGCGCATCCTGGAATCCTCCATCGACGAAGCCAAGCACCGCGAGCTGATTGACAAGCTCGCTGCCGAGCTCTGAGGAGACTGATTCCATGGCTGAAACGTCTACCTCCACCGCGGCTCGCCCGTACGCCAAGGCGGCGTTCGAGTTTGCACGCGGCCAGCAGGCGCTAGAGGCCTGGTCCGGCATGTTGTCGACAGCGGCGCTCGTCGCTGTCGACGCAAACGTCAAGGCGGTGCTCGACAACCCCAAGCTCTCCACCGAGCACAAGGTTGGCACCTTCCTGGACGTGTGCGGTGAGGCGCTGGATGACAGCGCCCGCAACTTCATCCGGACTCTCGGTGAGCAGGACCGCCTTGCGGCCCTGCCCTCCGTGGCCGAATTGTTCGAGGCCCAGAAGGCCGAGCAGGAACAGCGTGTCGAGGTGACCCTGGTGTCTGCCTTTGCACTGGAGAGTGAGCAGGAAGAAAAGCTCGCCACTGCCCTGCGCAAGCGTCTGAACCGCGACATCTCCATTACCACTCAGGTGGATAGTACGCTGCTCGGCGGCGTCATCATCCGTGCCGGAGATACCGTCATTGACGGCTCCGTGCGCGGCAAGCTGGCCCGGCTTTCCGAAGCACTGAACTCCTGAGTCCGAGGGACATGGCATGCAGCAACTGAATCCTTCCGAGATCAGCGACATCATCAAGCAGCGTATCGAAAAGCTTGACGTCGCATCCGAAGCCCGTAATCAGGGCACCATCGTCAGCGTCTCCGACGGCATCGTGCAGATCCACGGCCTCGCAGACGTCATGTTCGGTGAGATGATTGAATTCCCGGGTGGCGTCTTTGGTATGGCGCTTAACCTTGAGCGCGACAGCGTCGGTGCTGTCGTTCTGGGTGACTACCTCCAGCTCGAAGAGGGCATGACCGCGCAGTGCACCGGTCGTATCCTCGAAGTGCCGGTAGGCCCGGAAATGGTCGGCCGTGTGGTCGACGCGCTGGGTAACCCGATTGACGGCAAAGGCCCGATCGACGCCAAGCTGACTGACGCGGTTGAGAAGGTCGCTCCGGGCGTCATCGCCCGTGAGCCGGTCGACCAGCCGGTGCAGACAGGTCTGAAGTCCATCGATGCCATGGTGCCGATCGGCCGTGGTCAGCGCGAGCTGATCATCGGTGACCGTCAGATTGGTAAGTCCGCCATCGCGATTGATGCCATCATCAATCAGAAGGGCAAGGGCATTACCTGCGTCTACGTCGCCGTCGGCCAGAAGCAGTCCACCATTGCCAACGTCGTGCGCAAGCTCGAAGAGCACGGCGCGATGGAACACACCATCATCGTCGCGGCTGGCGCTTCCGACCCGGCTGCCATGCTGTTCCTGGCACCGTACGCCGGTTGCACCATGGGTGAGTACTTCCGTGACCGCGGTGAAGACGCGATGATCGTCTATGACGATCTGACCAAGCAGGCATGGGCGTATCGTCAGATCTCCCTGCTGCTCAAGCGTCCGCCGGGCCGTGAAGCCTACCCGGGTGACGTCTTCTATCTCCACTCCCGTCTGCTTGAGCGTTCCGCACGCGTCAACGCCGATTATGTCGAGCAGTTCACCAAGGGTGAAGTGAAAGGCAAGACCGGCTCCCTGACTGCGCTGCCGATCATCGAGACCCAGGGTGGCGACGTGTCTGCGTTCGTTCCGACCAACGTGATCTCCATCACCGACGGTCAGATCTTCCTCGAGACCAGCCTGTTCAACTCCGGTATCCGTCCGTCCATCAACGCGGGTCTGTCTGTTTCCCGTGTCGGTGGTGCTGCTCAGACCAAGATCATCAAGAAGTTGGGTGGTGGTGTGCGTCTGGCACTGGCTCAGTACCGTGAGCTGGCAGCTTTCTCCCAGTTCGCCTCTGATCTGGACGAAGCGACCCGCAAGCAGCTCGAGCATGGTCAGCGTGTCACCGAGCTGATGAAGCAGAAGCAGTACTCTCCGATGTCCGTGGCCGACATGGCGATCTCGCTGTTCGCGGCCAACGAAGGCTACCTGGACGACGTCGACGTCGCCAAGGTGCTGGGCTTCGAGAAGGCGCTGCTGGACTTCATGCGCTCCGAGCACGCGGATCTTCTGGACAAGATCAATCAGTCCGGCGGCTACGATGACGAGATCAAGAATGGTCTCAAGGCTGGCGTCGAGAAGTTCAAGGCGACTCAAAGCTGGTAAGTGGCATGGCCCGGCCAGTCCGGGCCCTGTCGTTTCCCTTCGGGTGGCATGAATAAGGCAGATCGCTATGGCAGCTGCAAAAGAGATTCGCTCCCAGATCGGGAGCATCAAAAATACGCAAAAGATCACCAGCGCCATGGAAATGGTGGCTGCGTCCAAGATGCGTAAAGCGCAGGATCGCATGGCGGCCAGCCAGCCTTATGCTCATCAGATCCGCAAGGTTGTAGGACACATCGCCCGGGCCAACCCGGAATATCGCCATCCGTATCTGATGGAACGCGATGTGAAGCGTGTCGGTTATATCGTGGTCTCCAGTGATCGCGGCCTGTGTGGTGGCCTGAACGCCAATCTGTTCAAGGCTGTCACCAAGCATGCGAAGAGCTGGCGCGACCAGGGTGTCGAGGTGGACTTCTGTGCCCTCGGCTCCAAGGCCGGTACCTTCTTCCGCAACTACGGTGGCAACCTGCTTGCCGCCAAGTCCGGTCTCGGGGATTCCCCGGGTACCCAGGATCTGATCGGTAGCGTCAAGGCCATGCTGGACGCATTCGACGAGGGCAGCCTCGACCGTCTGTACGTGGTGTTCAACGAGTTCGTCAACACCATGACGCAGAAGCCGGTCGTGCGTCAGCTGCTTCCTCTCGAAGCTGATCTGAATGACGAAGAAACCGGTCCCACTACATGGGACTACCTGTATGAGCCGGATGCCGTCTCGTTGCTCGACAAGCTGCTCAAGCGCTATGTCGAGGCCCAGGTCTACCAGGCCGTGGTCGAGAACATCGCCTGCGAACAGGCAGCGCGAATGATCGCAATGAAGAGTGCGACCGATAACGCCGGCGACCTGATCGACGACCTTCAGCTGGTCTACAACAAGGCCCGCCAGGCAGCGATCACTCAGGAAATCTCCGAGATCGTATCCGGTGCCGCCGCCGTCTGATGACAGCGTGGCAACAGGCAAGCAGGTTTCAATCGCAGGTTTAAGAGGAACCAGGAATGAGCGGACGTATCGTACAAATCATCGGCGCGGTGATTGACGTCGAGTTTCCGCGGGACGCAGTGCCCAAGGTCTACGACGCCCTGAACGTCGCCGATAGCGAGACCGTACTCGAAGTCCAGCAGCAGCTGGGCGACGGCGTGGTCCGTACTATCGCAATGGGTTCGACCGAAGGCCTCAAGCGCAGTCTCGCAGTTGAGAGCACCGGTGCTCCGATCTCCGTGCCGGTCGGCACGGCGACTCTGGGTCGCATCATGAACGTGCTGGGTCAGCCGATCGACGAAGCTGGCGACGTGGGTGCTGAAGAGCACATGCCGATTCACCGTGCAGCCCCGAGCTTCGCGGAACAGGCAGCGTCCAACGAGCTTCTGGAAACCGGCATCAAGGTCATCGACCTGGTCTGCCCGTTTGCCAAGGGCGGCAAGGTCGGTCTGTTCGGCGGCGCCGGTGTCGGCAAGACCGTCAACATGATGGAGCTGATCCGCAACATCGCCACCGAGCACAGCGGTTATTCCGTGTTCGCGGGCGTGGGTGAGCGTACTCGTGAAGGTAACGATTTCTTCCACGAAATGAAGGAATCCAACGTTCTCGACAAGGTTGCCCTGGTCTATGGCCAGATGAACGAGCCGCCGGGTAACCGTCTGCGCGTGGCACTGACCGGTCTGACCATCGCCGAGAAGTTCCGTGACGAAGGTCGTGACGTTCTGCTGTTCGTCGACAACATCTATCGTTACACCCTGGCGGGGACCGAAGTGTCCGCACTGCTGGGTCGTATGCCGTCCGCGGTAGGTTATCAGCCGACTCTGGCGGAAGAGATGGGCGTCCTGCAGGAACGCATCACTTCTACCAAGACTGGCTCGATCACTTCCGTGCAGGCCGTCTACGTCCCCGCGGATGACTTGACCGATCCGTCTCCGGCGACCACCTTCTCGCACCTTGACGCGACTGTCGTACTGTCCCGTCAGATTGCCGAGCTGGGTATCTATCCGGCCGTTGACCCGCTCGACTCCACCTCTCGTCAGCTCGACCCGCTGGTCGTTGGCGAAGAGCACTACAACACTGCCCGTAACGTTCAGGGTGTGTTGCAGCGCTACAAGGAGCTGAAAGACATCATCGCCATCCTCGGGATGGACGAGCTGTCTGACGAAGACAAGCAGACCGTGGCACGTGCGCGCAAGATCCAGCGCTTCCTGTCACAGCCGTTCTTCGTTGCGGAAATCTTCACCGGCGCGCCGGGCAAGTACGTGTCCCTCAAGGACACCATCCGCGGCTTCCAGGGTATCCTGGACGGCGAATATGACGCACTGCCGGAGCAGGCGTTCTACATGGTCGGCACCATCGACGAAGCTGTCGAGAAAGCCAAGGGCATGTAATTTCCCTGTTCAGGCATGAGGAAACAGGTATGGCTATGAGCGTCCATTGCGACATCGTCAGCGCTGAGAAAGGCATCTTTTCCGGCCTGGTCGAGCGTCTCGTGGCTGCCGGCAGCGAAGGTGACCTCGGCATCATGCCGGGTCACGCTCCGCTGCTGACCGAGCTGCAACCCGGCCCGATTCGCGTTCAGCGTCAGGGTGGGGCCGAGGAAATCTACTACGTCAGTGGCGGATTCCTCGAAGTGCAGCCGAACCTCGTTTCAGTCCTCGCCGACACCGCAGTACGTGCCGACGATCTGGATGAGGCGGCAGCCCAGGAAGCCAAGGAAGTGGCCTTGAAGGCCATGAACGACCAGGCTTCCGAACTGGAATACTCACGCGCCACGGCCGAACTGGCCGAGGCGATGGCCAAGCTGCGCACCGTGCAGCAGATGCGTCGTCACACGCGCTGAGATGCACTGGGCCATGACGGCCAGTGACAGGAAAGAGGCGACCTTCGGGTCGCCTTTTTTTGTGCTCATCACCCGGGAATGGACAGTCTTGCCGCTGGGGCAGCCTGGCGCGATTCAAGGTTGAGCGTGCTCATCCGTCAGCACATTGAGCGCTGAGCCGGTTGGCTGAGAGCCCTTGCGGGAGCACTGCTACTTTCTCGGGTCTGTTCTCGGCGACAGTCCCGTGGGTAAACCTCGTCACTGGCAGGTCACGGATCAGCTGCTATCATGGCGCCACTATTTTCAGGGCTTCAGGTATGAAGACCCGCTTTCTACAGGAGTTCACCGATGAGCAGCGCAGAGCGTACCGACGTCGTCATTCTTGCCGCAGGCCAGGGCACCCGCATGCGTTCCAAATTGCCGAAGGTGCTGCACCCGCTGGCAGGCAAGGCGATGGTGCGTCATGTGGCTGACACCGCTGCTGGCCTGGACGGTGCGCATCTGAATGTCGTCATCGGTCATGGTGGTGAGCGCGTCCAGCAGCAGCTGGCCGATACCGGCGCCAGCTTCGCGGTGCAGGCAGAGCAGAAGGGCACCGGCCACGCCGTGGCCCAGTCACTGGACGCCATCGGTGATGGCAAGGTGCTGATCCTGTATGGCGATGTACCGCTGATTCGTCGCGAGACCCTCGAGGCGCTGCTGGCCGAAGTCAGTGAGCAGACCCTGGGCCTGCTGACGGTGATTCTGGAAGACCCGACAGGCTATGGCCGTATCGTGCGTGACGCCGAAGGCCGCGTCAGCGCCATCGTAGAGCACAAGGATGCCACGCCGGAGCAGCTGGCCATCCAGGAAGGCAACACCGGTATCCTCGCCACCACTGGTGCCCAGCTCAAGCGCTGGCTGCCGGCGCTGTCCGCCGACAATGCCCAGGGCGAGTATTACCTGACCGACATCATCGCCATGGCGGCCAGCGAAGGCGTCAACATCGCCACCGCCCAGCCGGCGGCGGTCGAGGAAGTGCAGGGCGTCAACAACCGCCTGCAGCTGGCCGATCTCGAGCGTGCCTTCCAGCGTCGTGAGGCCAACCGCCTGATGACCGAAGGCGCCAGCCTGGCCGATCCGTCACGCATCGACGTGCGCGGCAAGCTGACCATCGGCACTGACATCAGCATCGATGTCGGCTGCATCTTCGAAGGCGACGTCACCTTGGCGGATGATGTGGTCATCGGCGCCCACTGCGTGATCCGCAACGCCACCATCGGTGCCGGCGCCAACATCGCGCCGCACAGCGTCATCGACGGCGCCGTGCTGGAAGGCGACAACAATGTCGGCCCGTTCGCGCGTCTGCGCCCGGGCACCGAGCTTGCGCGTGGCGCACGCATCGGCAACTTCGTCGAGACCAAGAATGCCCAGGTCGGCGTCGATGCCAAGATCAATCACCTGAGCTATGTCGGCGATGCGACCCTCGGTGAGGCCGTCAATGTCGGCGCCGGCACCATCACCTGCAACTACGATGGTGCCAACAAGTTCCGCACCGAAATCGGCGCCAATGCCTTCATCGGCTCCAACTCGGCGCTGGTGGCACCGCTCAAGATCGGTGCCGGTGCCACCGTGGGTGCCGGTTCTACCTTGAGCCGCGATGTCGCCGAGGGCGCTCTGAGCGTGGCGCGTGGCAAGCGTATCGACAAGCCGGAATGGCCGCGTCCGACCAAGAAGTGATCGGCAGTTGTGGTAGTGATGCTTGCCCCTGAGGGGAGATGAGCATCACCGGCGGGGAGGCACCGACAGGTGTCTCCCCGTTTTTCGTCACGGCCGATTGTGCTGGGCGGCCTGCCGGGAGTGAATCGCCTCATCCTCTAGCGTCTTTCACTTGATGTTTCGATTCATCTCTCTTATCTTTCGGTTCGAAACTTTATGGGAGTCCCCGATGTCAAAGCGACTGACACCACAACGGCGTCACCAGATCCTTGATCAGCTGGCGCGTGACGGTGAGGTCAGTGTCGAGGCACTGGCGCGGGAGCTTGCCACCTCGGAGGTCACCATCCGCAAGGACCTGGCCTTCCTCGAGAAGAGTGGCCTGCTGCTCAGACGCTATGGCGGCGCCGTGGCCATACCGCGTGAGCTGCTGGTGCATGACGAGCCGGTCAGCGCCGCCAAGCAGGCCATCGCCCGTCTCGCCGCGAGCCGTATCCGCGCGCACCAGCGCATCATCATCGACAGCGGCACCACCACGGTGGTGTTGATTCCCGAGCTCAAGGGCCGGGATGACCTGATCGTGATGACCAACTCGCTGAGCGTGGCCAATGCCATCCGCGAGCTGGAAAACGAGCCGGTGCTGCTGATGACCGGTGGCACCTGGGACCCGCACTCCGATTCCTTCCAGGGTCAGGTGGCGGAGCAGGTGCTGCGCAGCTATGACTTTGATCAGGTGTTTCTCGGCGCGGATGGTCTCGATCTCGAGCGTGGCACTACCACCTTCAACGAGCTGATCGGCCTGTCGCGCGTGATGGCCGAGGTGTCGCGTGAAGTGGTGGTGATGGCGGAATCCCACAAGCTGGGCCGCCGCATTCCCAACCTGGAGCTGGCCTGGTCCAGCGTCAGTACCCTGATAACCGATGACGCGTTGCCTGATGCTGCGCGTGACCAGATTCGTGCTCATGGCGTCGAGGTGTTGATCGCCCCGCTCATCGAGCCAGCAACTGCATAAGGAGATCGCTCATGTGTGGCATCGTCGGCGCCGTCGCCAGTCGTAACGTCCAGAACATCCTGCTCGAGGGCCTGCATCGCCTCGAATACCGTGGCTACGACAGTGCGGGCATGGCCGTCCTCTCCGAAGAGGGTCGCCTGAACCGCGTGCGCGCGCTGGGCAAGGTCGGGGCGCTGCAGAGCCGCCTCGAGGAAGCTCCGCTCAAGGGTCGTGTCGGCATCGCGCACACCCGCTGGGCCACCCATGGCGCACCGAGCGAAGCCAATGCCCACCCGCACCAGTCCGGCGATAGCCTGGCCGTGGTCCACAACGGCATCATCGAGAATTACGAGACCCTCAAGCGCGAGCTGGAAGGCCAGGGCTACGTCTTCACCTCCGAGACGGACACCGAGGTCGTCGCTCACCTGCTGGCGCGGGAATACACCCTGAGTCAGGACCTTCTGACCGCGGTGCAGAAAGCCGTGGCGCTGCTCGATGGCGCCTTCGCGCTGGGCGTGGTGCATCGTGCCCAGCCGGACGTGCTGATCGGCGCGCGTCAGGGCAGCCCGCTGGTGATCGGTGTCGGGATCGACGAGCACTTCCTGGCCTCCGATCAGCTGGCGCTGCTGCAGGTCACCGATCGCTTCATCTACCTGAAGGAAGGCGATCTGGTGCGCATGACCGCCGAGCAGATCGAGATCTTCGAGCAGGGCGAGCGTCTGGTCACCGAGGCCAACGAGCGTCCGGTGCAGACCTTCGAGCACTCGCAGGATGCCGCTTCCAAGGGCGATTATCGTCACTTCATGCTCAAGGAAATCCATGAGCAGTCGCGTGTGCTGGCCGCCACGCTGGAAGGCCGCCTGAACGGTGATCACGTGCTGGTGCGCAGCTTCGGCAGCGAGGCGGAAAACCTCTTCCGCCAGGTCAAGCAGGTGCAGATCGTCGCCTGTGGTACCAGCTACCACGCCGGCATGGTCGCGCGTTACTGGATCGAGCGTCTGGCCGGCATTCCGGCGGCGGTCGAGGTCGCCTCCGAGTTCCGCTACCGTCCGGTGGTGGTCGCCGATGGCACCCTGTTCGTCACCCTGTCCCAGTCCGGCGAGACCGCCGATACGCTGTCCGCGCTGCGTTATGCCCAGTCGCTGGGTGGCTTCCTCGGCAGCCTGGCGATCTGCAACGTCCCGGGCAGCTCGCTGGTGCGGGAATCAGACCTCAGCCTGATGACCATGGCTGGCCCGGAAATCGGCGTCGCCTCCACCAAGGCCTTCACCACCCAGCTGGTCGGCCTGATGCTGCTGACACTGTCGCTGCGTCGTGTGCGTGGCGGTGATGAGGCCGGTGAAGCCGAGGTGGTACGCGAGCTGCGTCAGCTGCCGTCGCTGGTTACCAAGGCACTGGCCATGGACAGCGAGATCGAGCGTCTCTCCGAGGCCTTCGCCGACAAGCACAATGCGCTGTTCCTCGGGCGTGGTACCCAGTTCCCCATCGCACTGGAAGGCGCGCTCAAGCTCAAGGAAATCTCCTACATCCACGCCGAGGCCTATCCGGCGGGTGAGCTGAAACACGGCCCGCTGGCACTGGTCGATGCCGACATGCCGGTAGTGGCGGTGGCACCGAACGACGAGCTGCTCGAGAAGCTCAAGTCGAACCTGCAGGAAGTGCGTGCGCGTGGCGGCGAGCTTTATGTGTTCGCTGACGAGAACATCAGCCTTGAAGAGAGCGAAGGCGTGCGCGTGCTGCGCATGCCGCATGTCAGCGAAGTGCTGGCGCCGATTCTCTACACCCTGCCGCTGCAGCTGTTGTCCTATCACGTCGCCGTGCTCAAGGGCACCGATGTCGATCAGCCGCGCAACCTGGCCAAGAGTGTCACGGTCGAGTGATCTGCGATGCAAGACTGCTTCGCCATGTCTGGCGCAGCAGCAGATGAGCCCAGTCTCATTGTGCCAACGGCAGCCTCAGGGCTGCCGTTTTTGGTATCCTGTGCGCCTGCCTTCTTATCCCCTTCCGTCCGCTGCGCGTTCATCGCCCGGCGCACGCACGTGACCTGCCATGACTGATCGCGACGCATCGCTTACCCGCCTCAACAAGTTCATCAGCGAAACGGGCTTCTGCTCGCGGCGCGAGGCGGATCGCTACATCGCCGAAGGACGAGTGACCATCAATGGTGTCGTGCCCGAAATGGGCACCAAGGTCGCGCCGGGCGATGAGGTGCTGGTCAATGGCAAGCCATTGAAAGCCAAGCAGGAAGCGGTCTACCTGGCCTTCAACAAGCCAGTGGGCATCACCTGTACCACCGAGCGCCATGTCGATGGCAACATCATCGATTACATCGGTCATCCCAAGCGGATCTTTCCGATCGGTCGCCTCGACAAGCCCTCCGATGGCCTGATCTTCCTGACCAGTGACGGCGATATCGTCAACAAGATCCTGCGTGCCGGCAACGCCCACGAGAAGGAATACGTGGTGCGGGTCGACAAGCCGATCAACGGCGACTTCCTCAAGCGCATGGCCGCTGGCGTGCCGATTCTGGACACCATCACCCAGCCGTGTCGCATCGAGCAGATCTCGACCTATGTGTTCCGCATCATCCTGACCCAGGGCCTCAACCGCCAGATCCGTCGCATGTGTGAGGCGCTGGGCTATGAGGTCTTCAAGCTCAAGCGGGTGCGCATCATGAATGTCAGCCTGGACGGGCTGGGAGTCGGCGAATGGCGGTATCTCACCCAGCGCGAGATGGCGGATATCCAGCAGATGATCGAGGGCTCCAGCGGTACTGAGGAAGCCTCGCGCCTGGCGGCGGCACCGCCTCCTTCCCAGCATGCGACGGCGGCGCGCCATCAGCGCGCCGCCCAGGATACGGACGCTGGCCGGCATAGCGGCACTCGACGTCATGAGGGCGGCAAGAGCGGATCCGGCCAGCGCAGCCCTGATAAACGCGAGACACGTCAGCGCGGCGCTGATCAACGCCATCCGGGCCAGCGTTCAGGTGCTCCTCAGGCAGGAGCCAAGCAAGAGGGTGCAGGGCGTCGCGAGCGTTCAGATGAGCGCACCACGGGTCGTGGCAATCAGGAAGGCAGAAGCGACGGCAGGAATTCCAGCAGGAATGCCACCAAGAGTGCGGGCGGCGCCGGCAAGCTCGCCAGCGGCCTCAAGCCGCGCACGCGTGGCAATGCCAGCGATGGCCGCAATGAGCGTGGCGCGGCCAACAGCAAGACCTCTGCCAACAAGGGCGGCAGCAGCAAGAGTTACGGCAACACGAGCTCGGGGAAAAACAGCCCGGCTGGCAAGGGCGCCTCGTACAAGGGTGGCGGTTCTTCCAACGGGGGACGCGGTCGCCGCTAGTGAGCCGTCTGCACCTGCTTGTCATGCGCCGGTGAGGCAGGCTGAGCGGTCTGAGGCGTGCGGCGATGGTAGCGGCCCAGCACGAAGGACAGTGTCGCGAATGCCAGCGCCGAGCAGATGACCTGTGGCCAGGGGTAGACCAGCGCGGCGATCGCGATCAGCAGCAGGTCGAAGGCGAAGGTGGTGCGACCGGCATGGATGCCGAAGCGTCGCTCCAGATGCAGCGCCAGAATGTTCAGGCCGCCCAGCGAGGCGTTCTCGCGAAACAGCAGCGTGATGCCCAGGCCGATCAACAGGCCTGCGGCAATCGCCGCGACCGGCAGGCTGACGGCGCCCAGCGGCAAGCTGACTGCCAACACATCGGACAGTACGGAGAGCAGGCTGACGCAGCCCAGCGTGCGCAGGGTGAAATTCAGCCCCAGCTGTTTCCAGGCCAGGCCGTAGAAAGGCAGGTTGATCAGGAAGAACAGGCTGCCGAAGCTCAGTGCTGTCAGGTCGGCGCCCAGCAACGACATGCCGGCAGTGCCACTGACCAGCAGGCCACCGGCCTGCAGCAGGCGTACGCCGAGCGCCACCAGCAGGCAGCCCTCGATGAGCGTGATCAGGCTGCGCAGGGTGATGGCATTTGCCGCGCGTGAGCGGCTGCCGCTGGCGCGCAGAATGAGTCGTTGGAAAGCAGTCATGACAGGCTCCGGGGTATGGGCAGTCAACAAGAGTGTCTTCCGGCGCGGCTTGTGGCTGGCAGGAAGCGGAGTCAGGGCGGTGGGTGGACCGCCTGCTGACGTGTCATGCAGGATGCGGACCATAGCACGCCGTGATGACAGTTTTTATTGTGCTTACGTCGCTCTGGCAGACGATATTCTTCGGCTTGTTGGCTCTTTGACCCTTATATTCCTCTAGCTCTGGCCTCTTCATGCACCATTTTCATGCAGCCTCCGCACCGTCGGATGCCTCGCACTCGGCGGGGCATCTTCATCTCGGGCTCGCGATGTGGGCCAATGACGACTGGCGCGGCAGCCTGTTGCCGGGCAGCGGCCCGCGGGAACATCTGGCGGATTACGCCCGGGTCTTCGATAGCGTCGAGGGCAATACCAGCTTCTATGCCCAACCCACGCCTGCTGCCATCGCCAGCTGGGCTCGTCAGGCGCCGGCCAATTTTCGCTTCTGCTTCAAGTTGCCGGGTCGACTGACTCATGAATTGCGCCTTCAGGGCATCGAGCACCAGCTGGCGGAATTTCTCGATTGCCTGGCGCCGATAAAGGACCGCCTCGGTCCGATCATGATTCAGCTACCGCGTGACCTCGGGGCGGAAGTCCTGCCACGCCTCGAGCAATTCCTGCAGTCGGTGAAGGGAGCAGGGCTTGCCTGGTCGGTGGAGCCCCGCGACCCGGTATTCTTCGCCAAGGGCGAGGCGGAACGACAGTTGAATCGCTTGTTGATAACTCACGCAGTCGATCGCGTGATGCTGGATGTGCGTCCACTCTTCAGTGGCCCCACCACCGCGCATCCGGGCCTTGCGGTGGCGCGCTCGGAAAAGCCTCACCGCCCATTGCATGTGTTCTCCAGCGGACAACATCCCGTGGTGCGCTTCATCGGTCATTACGATGAAGTCACCAACCGGGCACTGTTCGCTCCCTGGGTAGAGCGACTTTTCTTGTGGATAAGTCAGGGGAAAAGCCCGTTTCTCTTTGTACATACACCGGACAACAAGGCAGCGCCCGCGCTGGCACGCCTGTTGGCCAACCAGGTGCTGGCGAAACTGGACCGCCCCTTGATCGGGGCCTTTCCGGGAGAGGGGCAGGGCAGCCTGTTCTGACGCTCCACCTGGCCGTGAGGTTTCTCCTGTGAGGCCATGGTCTGATGGTGGCTTGCTGGCAGATGGCCTCTCAATCGAGTAGCTTTAGCCACATGTTGCCGTTACCGCGGCGATATTTACCGGAGATGGGCAGTCTGCCCGTTCCGGCGTGCCTATCGGCACTTGCCTGTCATTCCCCACGACCTACCCGGTCAGCGTGAATGCCGGGAGCACCACAGCAGTGATCCTGCGACGCCATCGTGTTGGCCACGGATGATCCGTCCGCCTTGGCAGCATGATGCAACAAGCACAACAAGGTGCCCGAAGTCGCTACCAGCGACTGGCACCCTCGCGACGAATCAGGGATTCACATGTCATCCAAACCGCATTCCCACGCACAGTGGTCTTCTCGCCTGGCCTTTACCCTGGCTGCCGTCGGTTCATCTGTCGGTCTGGGCAATATCTGGAAATTCCCCTACATGACAGGTGAGAGCGGCGGCGGTGCCTTCGTCCTCGTCTATCTGATCTGCATCCTGCTGATCGGTCTGCCGATCCTGATGTCGGAATGGCTGCTGGGTCGTCTGGGGCAGAAGAACCCCATCTCGACCATGAGCCACATCAGTGCCCGGCTCAAACGCAGTCCCGCCTGGGTCTTGATCGGGGTGGCCGGCGTGCTCGGCGCCTACCTGATCCTGTCCTTCTACAGCGTCATCGGCGGCTGGGCGCTGGCCTTCATCGCCGACGCGGCCAGTGGCAGTTTCGAAACCCTGACCTCTGATACGGCCGGTAGCCTGTTCGGCGGTCTGCTGGGGGACCCGACCACACTGCTGGCCTGGCACAGTGCCTTCATGCTGATGGTGATCCTGGTCGTGGCCGGCGGGGTCGCCGGTGGCCTGGAGCGTGCCGCCAAGATCCTGATGCCGCTGCTGGCGGTGATGTTGATCGTGCTGGTCGGCTACGCCGCCACCACGGATGGCTTCGCTGATGCCGCCGCCTGGCTGCTGACGCCGGACTTCTCCAAGCTCGACAAGGATGGCGTGCTGGCGGCCATGGGGCATGCCTTCTTCACCCTGTCACTGGGCATGGGCATCATGATGGCCTACGGCTCCTACCTGTCCGATGACGTCAATATCGGACGTACCGCGCTGGTCGTGGTGGTGCTGGATACCGTCATCGCCCTGCTGGCCGGTCTGGCCATCTTCCCGGTGGTGTTCTCCAACGGCCTCGACGCCGCCGCGGGCCCGGGCCTGATCTTCCAGACCCTGCCGCTGGCCTTCGGTCACATGCCGGGCGGTGAAGTCTTCGGCGTGGTGTTCTTCGTGCTGCTGGTATTCGCGGCCTGGACCTCGGGCATCTCGCTGCTGGAGCCCATCGTCGAATGGCTCGAAGAGAAGACGCCGATGTCGCGCGTCGGCTCGGCCTGGGTCGCGGGTATCGCCACCTGGCTGCTGGGCATCGCCACCATCCTGTCCTTCAACCTGTGGAGTGACGTGGCGCCGCTGGGCATGTTCGCCAAGTTCGAAGGCATGACCATCTTCGACCTGCTCGACTACGCGACCAGCAAGCTGATGCTGCCGCTGACCGGTCTGGCGACCATCGTCTTCGTCGGCTGGTTCATGGGCCGTGACGAGGTGCGCAGCCAGCTCAACATGAGCGACTCGGCCTTCTCGCTGTGGAGCTTCGTGGCGCGCTATATCGCCCCGATCGGTGTGGTCGTGGTGTTCGCGTCCAGCCTGTAGGTCTAGTGAGATCTCGAGAGATCTTGTGAAACACTTGCCATGACTTGTCTCAGGCCTGTCATGGCAGGCAATGCGAAAGGCCCGCCATCCGGCGGGCCTTTCCTGTTTCTGAGCCTGGAGAATCTCGACCCGGTCGCGTGCTTGCCTGGCAGGCGTCATGGCTGGGTAGCGCTGCGCTGCGTGGCCGTCGTCTGTCATGCGTTTGACGTAGAAGATTCATCCTTTCCGAGAGGGAAAGTCGGCATCAGGCGTGAGCCTGGTTTCAGGTATTGAGAGGCGCATGGCGGCGGATACGCACTGAAATGGTGCATCAAGGATGATGGCGGCACGCGATAGAGGAGAAATGTGACAAACAAAAGAAGAGCGGTGGGGCGGAAAATGAGGTGAGAAAAAACGAATATTTCGGGATTGATGAGCAGGACACCGGGCATGACAGCGCAGAAGGCACTTCAGTCAGGGGGGGATGATGCTGAAATTGCGCCAGAGGGGGGTACGACCATGCTCGAAAGAGATGGTGGAAGGTGTCGCATGGAGCCCGAACCCTGTCGGATCAGAGCGTGAAAACATCACTGATCGGCGGGGAGCGTATCGCCTCCCCGCCTGGAATCAGTGGGTGTCGATATCGCTTTCAGTATCCATTTCCAGCACTTCGATGTCGCTTAAATCCTCGCTTAGGCGCTTGATTTCGTTGTGCAATTCTATTCCACGACGGGCGCGGAGATGGCGGACTGCGCTTTGTTTCTTGCGGGCCTGATGTTCGTCGGCACCGAGAGTCATGAAAATATCGAGAAGCTCTTTCTTGAGCGTATCTACCTGCTCTGAATTACGCATGATTCGACCTCCATGGCATCCAAAGGATGTGGGCTTTCACTGGCGCCACACCGTTTTACTATAGCTCACTTGACAAAATTGTGACTATCGCCTGCCTGTGCAGGCGACACCCCTGGGGGGATGACGTAAGCTCAGGCATGCCCATGAAGTCTGCAAGGAGTGTGCCGTGAGCCATGCCATCTTCGACGACCTGAGGAGCCGGATGGAGAATTTCCGCCGCTCTGAACAAAAGGTCGCACGCTATGTCCTTCGCCATCCGGAGGAAGTGATTCACATGCGGATCGTCGATCTGGCCAGCGAGTCATCGGTCAGTGAGCCGACGGTCGTGCGTTTCTGTCGGGCAATGGGCTTCGCCGGCTTCCAGGATTTCAAGCTGCAGCTGGCGCAACGCCTCGCCACCGGCACCCAGTTCGCCCAGTTCTCCATGAATGACTCCGATAGCGTGGCCGAGTTCTCGCACTCGCTGTTCGATTCCACCATCGGCACCCTGCTGTCGGTGCGTGACCGCCTGGATGCCGAAGCCGTCGCGCGCGCCATCCACTCGCTGGCCTCCGCCAGCCGGGTCGAGTTCTACGGCTATGGTGCCTCGGGCGCCGTGGCTCACGATGCCCAGCACAAGTTCTTCCGCCTGCAGATCTCCACCGCCGCCTACACCGACCCGCATATGCAGAACATGTCAGCGGTGACGCTGGGGCCGCGCGATGTGGTGGTGGCCATCTCCCAGACCGGCCGCACCAAGGCGCTGATCGCCAGCGTGCGTCTGGCGCGGGACGCCGGCGCGACCGTCATCGGGCTGTGTCCGAGTGGCTCGCCACTGGCGGATGAAGTCACGCTGCCGCTGCACATCGATGTGCACGAAGACACCGAGATCTACACCCCGATGAGCTCGCGTATCGCGCACCTGGTGATCGTCGATACGCTGGCGGTCGGTGTCGCCAAGGCGCGTGGACCCAAGCTCAAGGAGCAGCTGGAGGCGGTCAAGAAGAGCCTCGCCACCCTGCGCATCGACGACCACGACTTCGATACCCACTGAGCGCCGCCCGGGCATCATCTGTCTTGAAGGCAAGTGCAAGGCACGTATGTGCAAGGAAGGCCGGCGCGGGGAAGAGCAGGGCAGGCCGCTGTGATAAGGTGGATGCCTGAACAGGGGCAGCGAATCTCACGCTGCTCCGCTCCTCGACTCCTCTGCCCTGTGGTGAGCCCTGCATGTCCGAATCGCCCCTCCTCGATCACCTCAACACGCATCAGCGTGAGGCCGTGTCCGCGCCGCCGGGCAACATGCTGGTACTGGCGGGGGCCGGTTCCGGCAAGACCCGCGTGCTGGTTCACCGCATCGCCTGGTTGATGGACCAATACCAGTTCTCGCCCTACGCCATCCTGTCGGTGACCTTCACCAACAAGGCCTCGCGGGAGATGCGCACGCGTCTCGAGGCGCTCAATGGCAGCAGCCTGCGCCACATGTGGGTCGGCACCTTCCACTCCATCAGTCACCGTCTGCTGCGCACCCACTGGCAGGAGGCGCGCCTGCCCGAGCACTTCCAGATCATCGACAGCGATGACCAGCTGCGCATGGTCAAGCGGCTGCTCAAGGAGCACAACGTCGATGACGAGCGCTGGCCGCCCAAGCAGGTCCAGTACTTCATCGCCGGCTGCAAGGAGGAAGGTCTGCGCGCCCATCAGGTGCAGACCCACGGCGATGCCTACATGGGCAAGATGGTCGAGATGTATGAGCTCTATCAGCTCGCCTGTGAACGCGGCGGCTTGGTCGATTTCGGTGAGCTGCTGCTGCGCTCGCTGGAGCTGCTGCGCGATACGCCGCACCTGCTGGCGCATTACCGCGAGCGCTTCGCCCACCTGCTGGTCGACGAGTTCCAGGATACCAACACCCTGCAGTACGCCTGGCTGAAGCTGTTGGCCGGTGATCGCGAGTGCATGACCGTGGTCGGCGATGATGACCAGTCCATCTACGGCTGGCGTGGCGCGCGGGTCGAGAATATCCAGCGCTTCACCGAGGAATTCGCCAACACCCGCGTGGTGCGCCTGGAACAGAACTATCGTTCCTCCAGCGCCATTCTGGAGGCCGCCAACGCCCTGATCAGCCACAATGGCGGGCGCATGGGCAAGGAGCTGTGGACCGACAGCGGTCGCGGCGAGCGCATTCGTGTCTATGCCGGCTTCAATGACATCGACGAGTCGCGCTACATCGCCGATACCATCCGTGAACTGGTCAATGAGCATGGCTACAGCCGCGACGAGATCGCGATCCTGTATCGCTCCAACGCCCAGTCACGCGTGCTGGAGGAGACGCTGATCCGCCAGGGCATGCCGTATCGCATCTATGGCGGCCAGCGCTTCTACGAGCGTCTCGAGATCAAGAACGCGCTCGCCTACCTGCGTCTGATGAACAACCGCGAGGACGATGCCGCCCTGGAGCGCGTGATCAACGTGCCGGCGCGTGGCATCGGCATGCGCACCGTCGAGCAGCTGCGCGAGCGCGCACGCTACGGCAACCTGACCATGTGGCAAGCGATGAGCGATGCGGTCTCCGATGGCGCCCTCAAGGGACGCGCCGCCACCGCCGTGCGAGCCTTCGCCGACATCATCGATGGCCTCGACAACGACACCGCCGGCATGGCGCTGCATGAGCTGGTCGAGCATGTCATCCATGTCTCGGGCCTGCGTGAGCATCACGCCGCCGAGAAGGGCGAGAAGGGCCAGGCGCGCCTCGAGAACCTCTCGGAGCTGGTCAACGCCTGCCGCGCCTTCAGTCAGGGCGAACGCATGGACCCGGAAGCCCCCAGTGAAGGGGCCGAGGCGCTGGAACCCTTCCTCGCCGAAGCCGCGCTGGATGCCGGCGATCACGAAGCCGCCGAAGGCGAGGAATGCGTGCAGATGATGACGCTGCACTCCGCCAAGGGGCTCGAATTCCCGGTGGTATTCGTCGCCGGGGTCGAGGAGGGGCTGTTCCCGCACAAGATGTCGCTGGAAGAGCCGGGGCGTCTCGAGGAAGAGCGTCGCCTGTGCTACGTCGGTGTCACCCGCGCCATGCAGCGCCTCTACCTGACCTACGCCGAGCTGCGTCGCATGCACGGCAAGGAGACCTTCCAGCGGCCGTCGCGTTTCCTGCGTGAACTGCCGGAAGAGCTGATGGAAGAGGTGCGTCTGCGTGGCCAGGTCTCGCGTCCGGTCTCGACCCAGCGCGCCACGCCGAATCGCCGTCCTTCCGGACCGCGTCAGGAGAGTGTCGAGGCCAATGGCGACATGCCGGCACTTTCGCTCGGCAGCCTGGTGCGGCATCCGCTGTTCGGGGAAGGCGTGGTCATCAATGCCGAAGGCCAGGGCGAGCGCGCGCGTGTGCAGATCAGCTTCGAGGGCGAAGGCGACAAGTGGCTGGTGCTGGGCTTTGCCAAGCTGGAAGTGCTGAGCTGAACCTGCATTGATGGCAGACGCAGCCATGAGGCGCTGACAGCGGGCGCTGGCAAGAGGTGAAAAGCGGCGCAGGGGGCGCGGTATTCGTGCGCCATTACGGCCTTGGTGCAGTTGTGGGCCATCCATGGGTCGCGGCATAGTGGCAGACAATCAGCTGTCTTGATGCCGCGTCATGCATTGCCCACAACTCGAACAAGGAAAGTCCCATGCAACGCCGCCGTTTTCTCTCTGCTCTGGGGGCCGGTGCTGCCGGTCTCGCCGCCGCGCCTTTCGTGTCCACCGCCAATGCCGCCGAGGGCGAGACCATCCACTGGAAGATGGTCACCTCCTGGCCGAAGAACTTCCCGGCACTGGGCACCGGCGCCAATGAATTCGCCAGCCTGATCGGTCAGCTCTCCGGTGGTCGCCTGCAGGTCAAGGTCTATGGCGCCGGCGAGATGGTGCCGGCGCTGGAAGTCTTCGATGCCGTGTCCTCCGGTACCGCCCAGATGGGCCACTCGGCCTCCTACTACTGGAAGGGCAAGGTGCCCGCGGCCCAGTTCTTCACTGCGGTGCCCTTCGGCATGAACACCACCGAGACCAACGCCTGGCTGTATCACGGCGATGGCATGAAGCTGTGGGACGAGATCTACTCGCGCCACAACCTCAAGCCGCTGGCGGTGGGCAACACCGGCACCCAGATGGCCGGCTGGTTCAACAAGGAAGTGAACAGTCTCGAGGACATGAAGGGCCTGAAGATCCGCCTGCCGGGGTTGGCGGGCGAAGTGATGAATCGCATCGGCGCCAGCGCGGTCAATCTGCCGGGCAGCGAGATCTTCACCGCGATGGAAACCGGCGTGATCGATGCCACCGACTGGGTCGGCCCCTACAATGATCTGGCCTTCGGCCTGCATCAGGTGGCCAAGTATTACTACTCGCCGGCCTGGAACGAGCCTTCCGCCATCCTCGAAGGCACCGTCAATCTCGAGGCCTGGCAGGCACTGCCGGAAGACCTGCAGCAGGTGGTGATCCAGGCGGCCAGAATCGCCAATCACGCCATGGTGGATGAATTCGCGCTGCGCAACGCCACCGCGCTGACCTCGCTGGTCGAGGAGCACGGTGTGGAGCTGCGTGAATTCCCTCAGGACGTCTATGCGGCGCTGTTCGATGCCTCCAACGAGGTGCTGGACGAGTTCATCGCCAAGGATGAGGACGCCAGGCGCGTCTATGAGTCCTATCGCGCCTTCCAGCAGCAGGTCGCGCCCTGGTCGCGTATCGGTGAGCAAGCCTATCTGGATGCGCGTGGTCGGGTGCTGGGCGAAGCCTGAGCGTGCCTCTTTCCGACTGCCTGCCGCACTGTCTGCCTGACTGTCTGACTGTCTGAGCGCGTGACTGATTGTTGACGAAAAAGCCGCCCCTGAGGGCGGCTTTTTCTTGGCGTGTGGCTGACAGGAAGAGAGGCGAGGCGCCTGGCTCAGTCCTGCTCAGGATCAGTCCTGCTCCTCGATGATGGCGGTGCTGGCCTGCTCCGGTACGGCGCGGATGCGGCCATTGTCATCGAGTGCCACCATCACGTAGCAGGCTTCGGTCACCTTGGTCAGCGCGTGTTGATTGCGCTCCTGCGGCGGGCGGATCCAGACCTCGACGGCGAGCCTGATCGAACTGCGCCCGACCTCGGCCACCTGAGTGAAGATATTGACCACCGAGCCGATACGCACCGGCGACAGGAAATCGAGGCCTTCGACGGCCACGGTGGCAGTGCGTCCGTGGGCGACGCGCCCGGCGGCCAGCTCACAGGCTTCGTCCATGCGGTGCATCAGCCAGCCGCCGCTGATGTCGCCATAGAGATTGGTGTCCTGGCGCTGGGCAATCAATTTGAGCGTCAGTGTGCCGTTCGGCGTCGGGATATCATCCAGAGCTTGCATGTCATGACTCGCTATCTTGTTGTTATAAAATGGTCATTTCATTTCTGCACCCTTCCATCTGAAAAAGGTGCGTCTTTTGGCGCAGGGCGCTGCCTTGCACAGGGCACTTCGGCAATTGCCGAAGAAAGTCACCGGGTGCCATCGATAGCATCAGCGCGACGCAGACCATGGCGGATGAGCCGCAGCGGCTTCATCATCTCCTGTATCCTACTCCGGCGGACAAAGCACTGTCCTCACTGACAAGGGACTGTCAGGAGATTTTTTTGCGCTGCAGCATGGAGTATCGTTCCTCAACGCAGCAATGACGGATACTCGCTGTCTTTCGCCATGCTGCACGGGCCGCCCTGAGGCACCGTCGCGTGCCCGTCGCCACGGGCGTGGCAAGCAGTGGCCAGCTCCGTGTCGCATCGTCATCTTGTTCATTCTCTGGTGGGAAGTCGCCATGTCAGTTTCCGTCGGGTCGCTTGTCCGTTCAGGCTTTCGCGCCGTGTTCGCGTCGCGTCGCGGGTCATCCGCGTCCTCCTCATATGTGTCCTCCTCATGCGCGCTCCGCCTGCGCTCAGGGCTGCCGTCGCTGCGGCTGATGTCGCTTGCCTGCCTGCTGGGGCTCTCGGCGCTCTCGGCTCCGGCACTGGCCGACAAGGTGCCCGAATATCGCCCGGTGTCCGGGGTGGTGGGCAACCTGACGGCGGTGGGCTCGGATACCCTGTCGGTGCTGGTGACACGCTGGGCTGCCCAGCTGCGCCGCTATCATCCGGGGGTGCGCGTGCAGCTGCAGGCCGCGGGCTCCTCGACGGCACCGCCGGCATTGATCGCCGGCACCACCCGCATCGGCCTGATGTCGCGTCCGATGAGCGATCAGGAGCGTCAGGACTTCACGCGTGAATTCGGCTATCCGCCGCTGGGTGTGCCCGTGGCGCTGGATGCGATGGGCATCATCGTGCATCGCAGCAATCCGCTGGAGGAGATCAGCATCGCGCAGCTGGATGCCATCTTCTCCGCCACGCACAACTGTGGTGGCCAGGCGGCCAATCGCTGGGGCCAGCTCGGGCTGAGCGATGAGTGGAATGACCGCCAGATCACGCGCTTCGGGCGCAGTGCCACCTCGGGCACCTACGGCGCCTTCCGCCGTATCGCGCTGTGCGATGGTGACTTCCGCCTCGATGTCAGCGAACAGCCGGGCTCGGCCTCCATCATCGGTGCGGTGGGCTCCTCACCCAATGGCATCGGCTATGCCAGCTTCAGCACCTCTTCGCCGCTGGTGAAGCAGCTGTCCGTCAGCCGTGAGGCGGGTGGCCACGCCGTCTTCCCGAGCCGGGCCAGCATTCGCGATGGCCGTTATCCGCTGACCCGCGCGCTGTACATCTACGTCAATCGCGTGCCTGACGAGCCGCTCCCGGCGCTGGAGCAGGCCTTCCTGTCATTGATCATGTCGCGCCAGGGCCAGCAGGCCATCCTGCGCGGTGGCTATGTGCCACTGCCGGAAAAGCAGCTGCTGCACTGGCGTCAGCAATTGGGGCTGGAGGATGTGGATGCCCTTTGATTCGCCTTTGTCATCTCTCTGTCATCACTTGGACATAATCTCGGTGCCATACCCGCTTCATGCGTCTGCGGAGTCGACACTCCAGGGCGCACATCCTTTCGTGGTGATATTTCATGTCGGCAGTTGATGCCTCCCGAATGCAGCGTCGTCGTCTGCGGCATGACCGTCTTGCCAGTCTGTGGCTGACAGCGGCCGGGCTGGGCGTGATGGTCATCGTCGTCGTGATGCTGGCCTATCTGGTCAGCGTGTCGTGGCCGCTGCTCAAGCCCGCCAGCGTCACGTCGCTTCCTCAGCAGGCGCTCGAACAGCAAGCGAGCGACCAGCAGATGCCTGCCGCTCAGACCGCCCCTGACTGGCTGAGCGCCTTGCCTGACATGCCGCTTGCCGCGCGTGACGGGCTGCCTCCCGTGCTGGCCAGTGATGATTCGACGGCGGATTCGCGCACCTCGCCGCTGGCGGGTGTCTGGCTCGCGGATGATCGCCTGCAGGTGGTTCAGCAGTCCGCCGCTGGCGTGCGACTGCGCGGCAGTGCCATCGAGGTTCCCGCTGGGCTTGAGCGCCGCCAGGCAAGCCTGGTGCTCAGCCGTGGCCAGCTGTGGCTGCGCATTCCGTTCGAGGAGGGCGATGGCCTGTGGCTGGCGCGTCTGGCCTTGTCATCTCCACACGCCTCCGCCGGCGCGCTGGATGACGATGCAGCAAGTCAGCCCCCGCACTCCGAGTGGCAGCAGCAGTGGTTGCCGGGCACGGCCAGGCTGTCTTCGCAGCAGGGGCGTCTGCTGGTCACCGCTGACCGCGATGGCTTCACCCAGTGGCAACTGAGCGAGGCTTCCACCGGAACCAAGCCGCTGGCGCGCAAGCTGGCACATCACGCTGTGAGCTCTTCTGCCTCCGCGTCATCGCCGGCGATCACCGCGATCAGCGTCCTGCGTGGCGGCAGAAGCCTGATCGTCGGGGACGCGGCAGGTGGCCTGAGCCATTACCTGTTGCCGGCGCACGCGCAGCCGCTGGTCAAGGCCGGCGTCTTTGACAGTGACCTGTCGGCGCCGGTGGTGACGATGGCCGCCGCCCATCACAGCCTCGGCTTTGCCGCGCTGGACGCCAACGGCCGCCTTGGCCTCTATCTGGCCACCAGCGAGCGTCGCCGTCAGGTGCTGGACTGGCTGGATGCCACCCGGGTCGCGGCAGGCGTGGCGCTGGAATTTGACAATGATGACCGCCGCTTGCTGGCATCGGCGGCCCGGGAGGCGAGGCTGCCCGGCCAGCTCGCTCAGGACGCGCCGCTGGGGGCGCTCGGCAAGGCCTATGCCGGGCTTGCGATACACGATCCTCATCAGGCCGTCGGGCTCGACGCCATCTTCGGCAAGGTCTGGTATGAGGGGCGCGCTGCGCCGGAGTGGATCTGGCAGCTGGAGAGCACCGGCACCCACGAACCCCGTCTGTCGCTGGTGCCCATCATGTGGGGCACGCTCAAGGCGGCGCTGGTCGGGCTGCTGTTTGCCGTGCCGTTGGGGCTCGGCTGTGCCATCCATGTCGCCTGCTTCATGGCACCGCGCCAGCGTTCCCGCATCAAGCCGCTGCTGGAGATGATGGAGGCACTGCCGACCGTGGTGATCGGCTTCATCGCCGCCCTGGTGGTCGCACCCTTCGTCGAGCGTGAGCTGATGGCGGTGTTGCTGGGGCTGGTCCTGATTCCGCTGGGCACCATGGTGGCCGGCTTCCTGTGGACCCTGTCGCCGCGCGTATGGCGCAATCTGCTGCCGGAAAACATGGCGGCCTTCGGGCTGTTGCCGCTGCTGTTCGTGCTGCTGTGGCTGGATGTGACCATCGCCGGCCAGGTCGAGCAGTGGTGGTTCGACGGCGACCTCCGCCAGTGGCTGTTCAGCCATTACGGCATCGATTACGCCCAGCGCAACACCCTGGTGACCGGCATGGCGCTGGGGCTGGCGGTGATGCCGACCCTGTTCACGCTCAGCGAGGACGCCCTCTCATCAGTGCCGCGCGGTCTGGCCGCCGGCTCCGCGGCGCTTGGCGCGACGCCATGGCAGAGTCTGCGCCGCGTCATCCTGCCTGCCGCCGCCGTCGGGCTGTTCTCGGCGATGATGATCGGCATGGGGCGCGCGGTCGGTGAGACGATGATCGTGCTGATGGTGGCCGGCAATACGCCGCTGGTGGATGCCAGCCTGTTCGAGGGCCTGCGTTCACTGGCCGCGACCCTGGCCATCGAGCTGCCGGAGGCCGAGGTCGGCAGCAGCCACTACCGCTTGCTGTTCCTCGCTGCCCTGGCATTGTTCGTCTTCACCTTCGTGGTCAATACGCTGGCGGAAGTGCTGCGACAGCGCTTCACGCCACCCAATCAGGGGAGCTGGGGATGAGTCACCCTGACACCAATCGCGCCAGCTCCTCATTGCTGCGCCCGCGCGAGCCGCTGGTCGGGCGCCTGCAGCGCTACTGGCGCGACGGCGGCCCGTGGGGCTGGCTGAATGCCATGGCGGTCAGTGTCTCGCTGGTGCTGGTGCTGGGCCTGCTCAGCCTGCTGGTGGTGGGCTCCTTCAGTCACTTCTGGCCCTCACGGTTGGTCGAGGTGGAGCTGACGGCGCAGCCGGGCCAGAGTCCCACGGCGCTGACCACCACGCGCGGTGAGCCGGCGGCCGACAATCGCCATCTGCTCGGCGAGCTGATGCACGAGGAGATGCGCCGTGTCGCCTCGGGCGAGGGGGATGACGCTCGCCAGCAATGGTGGTTGCTGCAGACATCCTCACGTGACGGGGCCGCGGCCAGCTGGCAGTGGCTGCCGGATACGCTGCTCGACAGGATGACCTTCCCCAGCCAGGCGCTGATGCTGGAAATGCGCGACGGCCGCACTCTCTACGGCATGCCACGGGCGCTGAGTGACCCGATGACGGGGGAGATGGACCACACGCCCGATGTCGGCGACGGGCCTGGCCGGCCCTTGTCCGAGGACGCCGAGCCACTGTTTGCCCGCCTGAAGATGATCGAGAGCGAGCGCCGCCAGCTGCAGGCACTGCGCCTGGACAGTGAAGCCTTGAGCAGTCGCTATCAGGCGCTGCAGCAGTCTCTGGCATCCCGGCGCAGTGCCACTGCTGACGGTGACGCGGCGCAGACACATGAGGACGCTGAGCTCGAGCAGCAGATGCAGGAGGAGTTGGAAGAGGTGCGCAGCGCCTTCATCGAGCGTGAAGGTCAACTGAGTGCCCTGCGTGACGCCCTGGCGGGCGGTCAGTTGCTGCTGGGCGGCAATGGCGGCTACGAAGGCCGCATCGCGCTCGATGATATCCGCAATGCCTGGCGGCCCAATGCGATGGGCTTCAGCGGCCGGCTGATGATGACCTTCAAGCGCTTCCGTGACTTCGTGGCCGGCGCGCCTACCGAGGGCTTCGGTGGCGTCTGGCCCGCCATCTTCGGCACCGTGCTGATGGTGGTACTGATGTCGATCATGGTGATGCCCTTCGGCGTGATGGCGGCACTTTATCTGCACGAGGTGGCCCATCAGGGACGCCTGACGCGCCTGACGCGCATCGCGCTGCGCAACCTGGCCGGGGTGCCCTCCATCGTCTATGGCGTATTCGGCCTCGGTTTCTTCGTCTATGGACTGGGCGCCGGAATCGATGAGCTGTTCTATTCCGAGCGGCTGCCGACGCCGACCTTCGGGACCGGCGGCATTCTGTGGGCCTCGCTGACGCTGGCCCTGCTGACCTTGCCGGTGGTGATCGTCGCCACGGAAGAGGGGCTGGCGCGCGTGCCGCGTCGTCTGCGCGAAGGCGCGCTGGCGCTGGGGGCGACACGCCTGGAAACGCTCAAGCGCGTGGTGATCCCGGCGGCCTCGCCGGCGCTGATGACGGGGCTGATTCTGGCCGTGGCGCGTGCGGCGGGTGAAGTCGCGCCGCTGATGCTGGTCGGAGTGGTCAAGCTGGCCCCGGACCTGCCGCTGGATGACAGCTTCCCGTGGCTGCATCTGGACCGCAAATTCATGCATCTGGGGCATCAGGTCTATGATCTGGCCTTCCAGAGCAGCGATGCCTTCAGCAGTCGGCCGCTGGTCTACGCGACCGCGCTGGTGCTGGTGGTCGTGATTCTATGCCTCAATCTGAGTGCCATTCGCCTGCGTCACATGCTGGCACAACGTTACAAGGGAGCCACCGAATGAGGCGTGACTCTGAACAGCCCAAGCCACAGTTGTTTCTTCAGGAGACGCCTGCGCGGCCGGCTGAGGATATCTGCCTGGAAACCCGCCACCTGAGCCTCGATTATCAGGCACGTGTCGGCAAGGAGAACCAGACGCGCCGCGCACTGGAGGATGTCAGCCTGCAGATCACACGCAAGCGCGTGACGGCCTTCATCGGCCCTTCCGGCTGCGGCAAGTCGAGTCTGTTGCGTACCTTCAATCGCATGACCGATCTCGACGAACAGTCACGTCTTTCCGGCAAGGTGCTGCTCGAGGGCGAGGACATTCATGCGCGCGGTGTGGACGTGCCGATGCTGCGCCGCCGGATCGGCATGGTCTTCCAGACGCCCAATCCCTTTCCGATGTCGGTCTACGAGAACGTGGCCTTCGGGCTGCGGCTGGTCGGCGAGAATGACAAGCGCCACCTCGATGACAAGGTCGAATCCTGTCTGCGCTCCGCGGCGCTCTGGGAAGAGGTGAAGGATCGCCTGCACGACAGCGCGCTGGGGCTCTCGGGTGGCCAGCAACAGCGGCTGGTGATCGCGCGGACGCTGGCGGTCGAGCCGGAGGTGCTGCTGCTGGATGAGCCGGCCTCGGCGCTGGACCCCATCTCGACGCTCAAGATCGAGGAGCTGATCCGTTCGCTGCGCTCGCGTCTGACGCTGATCATCGTCACGCACAACATGCAGCAGGCCGCGCGGGTGTCAGACGATACCGCCTTCCTGCATGAGGGCCGCCTGGTGGAATTCGCCCCGACGGATCAGCTGTTCACCAACCCGCGGCGCCGCCAGACGGAAGACTACATCACGGGGCGTTTCGGTTAGCGCGCTCATGCGCGAACGTGCAGCCAGTTAGCCTTTTCGCCCTGATATTGCTGACGATGGCGGCCAGATACCGCCTTTGCGCCATGGGTGAAACATAACTGCAATCAAGTGTCGGCATGCTGAGGGGGAGCCCGCTGTGTCAGTCAGTAGTGGGCCATACTTGTCACGTCATTCATGTCACGCCCCCTGACTCGGTGGGCGACTTTCCGGGAGAGGGAAATGGATATCACCAGCGATTCGCACGGCAAGCATATCTCAGAGCAGTTCAATCACGAGCTGGATGCACTGAAGACACACCTGCTGGCCATGGGCGGACTGGTAGAGAAGCAGCTGCAGGATGCCGTCACGGCATTGCTGGAAGGCGACAGTGAAACCGCCACGCGGGTGCGCGACAACGACAAGGCTGTCAACGACATGCAGCTCAAGATCGATGACGAGTGCACCCGGGTGTTGGCCCGCCGTCAGCCGGCGGCCTCCGACCTGCGCCTGGTGCTGGCCGTCATCCGCGCCACCTCCGATCTCGAACGTATCGGTGATGAATCGAGCAAGATCGCACGCAATGCCATCTCGCTGGTCGAGAATGGCCAGAGCCCGCGCGGCATGGTCGAGGTGCGTCACCTCAGCCAGCACGTGCGCAGCATGGTGCGTGACTCCCTGACGGCCTTCGCGCGCTTCGATACCGACCTTGCCCTCAAGGTGCTGCGTGAAGATGCCTCGGTGGATCTGGAATATCAGAGCGCGATGCGCTCGCTGATGACCTTCATGATGGAAGACGCGCGCCAGATCACGCCGGTGCTCAACGTGATGTGGATTCTGCGTGCGCTGGAGCGCATCGGTGACCACGCCGACAACCTGGCCGAGTACGTCATCTTCCTGGTCAAGGGCGTGGACGTGCGTCACACCGATACCCATGACCTGAAGCCGCAGGACCTGGACAAGAAGTGAGCTGACGCGCTTCTCTGCCCCTGTGGCGCCTCTTTCGCCCCGCACCTGCCCACCGGCAGGCCGCGGGGCGATTGCGTCGTGGGAGCGCGAACGGTGTCAGGCGGCCGACAGCTGCGCCGCGCAGGCGGGAGTGCTAGGGTGTGGCTCCGGCCAGCCCGCTGGCTGGCCGGTTCTTTTGAGATGACGAGGACGTCGCATGATTGATGCCGTATCGGCGCTGGTCCGCGGGACCCGCATGGTCTATACCCCCGGGCTGCGCCGCTTCGTATTCGTACCGCTGGCGATCAACCTGGTGCTCTACAGCATCACGCTGTGGGTGTTGTTCAACCAGTTCGGTGGCTGGATCGATTACTGGATGCTCAAGGTACCGGCGTGGCTGGAGTGGCTCAGCTGGTTGATCTGGCCGGTGCTGGTGGTGAGTCTGTTGCTGGTGGTGTTCTTCACCTTCAGCCTGGTGACCAACCTGATCGCCGCGCCCTTCTACGGCATTCTGGCCGAGAAGGTCGAGCATCGTCTGGATGGCACCCTGATCGATGATGACCGCGGCCTGATGAAGATCGGCGTCGATTCGCTGGGACGTGAAATGGCCAAGCTGGGCTACTTCATCCCGCGCATGATCGCGCTGTTCATCATCGGCTTCATCCCGGGCCTGAACCTGCTCTCGCCGCTGTTGTGGGGACTGTTCTCGGCCTGGAGCATGTCGATCCAGTACCTCGACTACCCGATGGACAACCATCAGGTCAGCTTCGGTGACATGAAGCAGCGCCTCAAGGCGCGCTGGTGGCCCTCACTGACCTTCGGCGCCGCGGTGTTCGTCATGACGCTGGTGCCGCTGGCCAATCTGCTGTTCATCCCGGGCGCCGTCGCCGGGGCGGTACTGATGTGGCAGAGCCACTACCGTCAGTTGCCGGCACCGCGTCGTTGAGACAGCCTGTCGCTGAAATAGCCGCAGCGTCGTCTGATTGACCAAACGAAACGCCCCGCAGTCGCCTCCTTTCGAGGTGGCTGCGGGGCGTTCTGCGTTGGGCTGGCGTCCGGGTCAGATCATCACTGAGTCAGCCCATCACTGGGCTAGCGCACTGCTGGCCTGGGGAGCGCTTGCCTGACAGGCGCGCTCGTCGGGGAAGTGACAGCGGAAGCGCGCACCCTCGCCGGGGTGGCTGTCGATCTCCAGATGGCCCTGATGGCGAATCAGCACATGCTTGACGATGGCAAGCCCGAGGCCGGTGCCTCCCGTGGCGGTGCTGCGGCCCTTGTCGATGCGGTAGAAGCGCTCGGTCAGGCGCGGCAGGTGCACCGGGTCGATGCCATCCCCATCATCTTCCACCTCGACCAGCAGGCCCGGGTCATCCGCCTTCCAGCGCAGGGTGATATGGCAGTCTTCGGGGGTGTAGCGCACCGCATTGAAGACCAGATTCGAGATCGCGCTGCGCAGTTCCTGCTCCTCACCGCGCAGTGACAGGCTGGCATCGGCCTCGATGGAGAAGGTGTGGCGCCCCTGGGACAGGCCTTCGGCGTCGTCGCGGATATGGCCGAGCAGGGCGCTCATGTCGATGCAGCGACCGTTGTCGGACAGTTCGTCGGTTTCCAGGCGTGACAGGGTCAGCAGGTCCTCGACCAGGTGCTGCATGCGGTCGGTCTGGCTCTGCATCTGGCCCAGTCCACGCTGCCAGCGAGGTGGCAGGTCATCGGCGTAATCGGAGTAGGTCTCGAGATAGCCGGCCAGCACCGTCAGCGGCGTGCGCAGCTCATGGGAGACATTGGCCACGAAGTCGCGGCGCATCTCTTCCAGACGATAGAGGCGGGTGACGTCACGCAGCATGACCAGACGCTCGTTGTCACCGAACAGGGTGATGGAGATCTGCAGCGTCAGGTTGTCAGACAGCGGCGACTGGAGCGTCAGCGGCTCGCGGTAGGCCAGCCGATTGAAGTAGTCGATGAAGACGGGGTCACGCAGATAATTGGTGATGTGCTGGCCACGGTCGTGGCTGGCCTTGAGACCGACCAGCTGCTCGGCAGCGCTGTTCCACCATTCCATGTCACCGTGGTTGTCCAGCATCACCAGGCCGTCGCGCATGGCCTCGGAGGATTCCTGGATACGGTTGAGGATGCTGCGCAGTCGCTCCTGAGCCTGACGCTGGCCCTTCTGGTAGCGGTAGAGACGATCGAGCAGGTCTCCCCAGACGCCATCGCCGGGCGGCGGCTCTTCATGGGGATTGGTGATCAGCCAGGTGTAGAGGCTCTTCAAGTGCTTGAGATGGACGAACAGATACAGCGAAAGGCCCAGCGCCAGGCCCCAGCCCAGATGGCCCAGCAGGCCACCGATAAGGCCGAAGCCACCGGCAAGGTAGCCGAGGCGCCATAGCTCGTTGGTCCAATAGCGCATGAATCCCTCAGGCCTGAGCGCTGAAGCGGTAACCGGTGCCGCGGACGGTCTGGATCAGATGCTGATGGCCTGTGCCCAGCGCCTTGCGCAGGCGACGGATGTGCACGTCCACGGTGCGCTCCTCGACATAGACGTTGCCGCCCCATACCTGATCGAGCAGCTGGCTGCGCGTGTAGGCACGCTCCTGATGCGTCATGAAGAACTGCAGCAGGCGATATTCGGTCGGGCCGACATCCAGCGAGTTGCCGTGGGCGGTGACGCGGTGGCTGGCCGGGTCGAGCATCAGGCCTTCGACTTCCACCGCCTCCTCGACTCCCTTGGGAGTGGTGCGACGCAGCACGGCCTTGAGACGGGCGACCAGCTCGCGCGGCGAGAAGGGCTTGGTGATGTAGTCGTCGGCACCGGCTTCCAGGCCTTGAATCTTGTTGTCTTCCTCGCCCTTGGCGGTCAACAGGATGATCGGCAGCTCCGAGGTGGTCTCGTCACGCTTGAGACGCCGCGCGAGCTCCAGGCCACTGGTGCCCGGCATCATCCAGTCCAGCAACAGCAGATCGGGCTTTTCATCGACGACGATGGCGTGGGCGTCCTGGGCATTGTCTGCCTCCAGCACGCGGTAATCCGCCATTTCGAGGGCAACGGCGATCATCTCGCGAATCGAGGATTCATCGTCGACAATCAGTACGGTCTTGGAGCTCATCGCTAGATCCCATGCAGCAGTCGGCGCACGCGCCAGAATGACAAGTCGATGACGATTACAACCCGCTTATATGACAACGAGATGACAACTGCCAGCATGGCAGCTTGCACGCAAGCCTGCCAGCCACCTTGGAGGCGCGGCAGGCAGGCATGATCCGTGGGCTGGGAAGCAACAGAGGGCAGGGGTCGCTTTAATTTAAATAATACTAATGTTTATGCAGGAGTCAGCTCATCGGCCAGGTCGCAAGGGCGATACCGGCGAAGATCAGCAGCCCCGTCCAATGATTGTTGAGGAACGCCTGGAAGCAGGGCGCACGCTCACGCTCACGGATCAGACGTTGCTGCCAGACGAAGGTGACGGCGGCGGCAGCCAGCCCCAGCCAGTAGAAGATGCCCAGCGCCAGGTGCAGGCCGATGCCGATCAACATCACCAGCATGCCCAGCTGCAACAGGCCGATCATCAGCTTGTCGGCACGCCCGAACAGCACGGCGGTGGACTTGATGCCTACCTTGAGGTCGTCATTGCGATCGACCATCGCGTAGGCGGTGTCGTAGGCCACCGTCCACATCAGGTTGGCCGCGAACAGCCACCAGCCGTAGGTCGGTACCTCCTCCAGCGTCGCGGCGAAGGCCATCGGAATCGCCCAGCCGAAGGCGGCGCCCAGCACCACCTGGGGCAGATGATGGAAGCGCTTCATGAACGGATAGCTGGCCGCCAGCAGTACGGCGACGATCGACAGCAGCACCGTGGTCAGGTTGGTGAAGCACACCAGCACGAAGGCGGCCGCGACCAGCCCCCCGAACAGCGTCAGCGCCTCGCGCTCCGAAATGCGACCCGAGGTCAGCGGCCGGTCACGCGTGCGCTCGACATGCTTGTCCCAATGGCGGTCGGCGTAGTCGTTGATGACGCAGCCGGCGGCGCGCATCAGATAGACCCCGGCGATGAAGATCAGCAGGGTCGTGCGCTCGGGAATGCCATCTGCCGCCAGCCACAGTGCCCACAGGGTCGGCCACATCAGCAGCCAGGTGCCGATGGGGCGGTCCAGCCGTGTCAGGGCGAGGTAGTCGGCCAGTCTGGAAGGACGCGAAGCGGCGGAAGTGGATGACGCGGTCATCGGGGCTCCTGGGCGGGTGGTAGTGGGCAAGGGAAGAGAGGGAAACGAGGCCAGTCGGGCGCAAGGCTCAGGCCAGCTGCAGCGCGTGCTGGAAGGCCGGCGTGAAGCCCTCCTGCACCAGCACCTTGAAGCGACCATGCGAGAACATCGAGCGGCGCATCCACAGGCTGGTGGTGCGGGCCAGCGGCCTGGGGCTCGAAAGCACCAGCGGGGCGCGGCTGACATCGATGGCGCTGCGGGTCAGGTCGGGCTGGCGAAACAGCCAATGGCCCAGCGAGCGCTCGCCCAGCGTCGAGAGGCGATGACCGTGGGCCAGGTCCAGCGCCGCCAGCGAGCGTGCGATCACCCATGGCGTATCGCCATGACAGAGCGCCACTTCGCGCCGCCAGACATGCCGGCGTGGGCCGATGCCCAGCAGGCGTGCCTCATCCAGCCGCGCGGGGCCGGTGTCCTGCAGCAGCAGGCGCACGCGCAGGCCCTGGATTGGCTGGCCATCGCGTTCATCCTGCTGCTGCATGGCGCTGGCAAGACGCTGGGTCAGCGAGTCCGTCGAGGAGAGCCACGCCCACCAGCCGGCCGGCATGACACCTTGCAGCGCGGCAGCCGGCTGCCAATGACGGCGCACCGCCGCCGAAGCAGCGGGTGCGGCGCGCGTGGGCAAAGGCCAGCGAGGCGCAGGCTGGCACAGGGGCTCGGTTGACGAATGAGGCGCCTCACAGGTGGAGGTCTGTGGCGTGAGCGCTGCGCGATGAGGCTCGCCTGCTGGGCATCGGACCACGGTGAATTCCCTGTCAGGATGACGAAATGGCGAGTCTAGCATGGCCGGGCGGCCAGGCCTCCCGCTCAGGCATGCCTGCACTGCTGGCGGGCTGGTATGCTGGGCGCATTCATCGGCGTTCATGACGGACGCTGCTGGCGCTCTTTCATCAGCGCTTCCCTCGGATCGATCTCAGGAGATGGTGCCATGCGCGACCCTCGCACCCTTGTCATCATTGGTACCGGCATGGCGGGCATTGGTCTGGCGCGCGCGCTGCGTGCGCGTGACAAGGACAGCCGGCTGATTCTCATCAGCCAGGACAGCGGCCACGATTACGCCAAGCCCATGCTGTCCACCGCCTTCGCCAAGAAGATGTCGGCCACCGACCTGTCGCGTCAGGCGCCGGTGGCGCTGGTGGACGAGCTGAATGCCGAGCTGCGTATCCATCAACGCGTCACCGCCATCGACGGTGATGCCCGCCAGCTATGGCTGGGCGAGGAGTGTCTGGCCTATGACGAGCTGGTGCTGGCACTCGGCGCCGCGCCGCGTCGTCCCTTCCCCGTCGCCGCAGAAGTGGCCTCACGCGTGCAGAGCATCAATGACCTTGACGACTATGCGGCCTTCTGCGCGACGCTGGCGAAGGCCCGCGAGCGTGGGGAAGGCGGGCACGTGGTGATTGTCGGTGCCGGACTGGTCGGCTGTGAATACGCCAATGATCTGACGGCCGCCGGCCACCGCGTCACGCTGGTCGCGCCAGAGGAAACTCCGCTGGATGGACTGCTGCCGCAAGCGCTGGGGCAGCGTCTGGGCGCGGCGCTGGATGGGCTCGGTGTGACGCGTCGCCAGGGCGAGATGGTCGAGACCATCGCCGCAAACTCAGGCGAGGAGGCCGAACGCCAGGCCGCGCCGGTCGAGGTGCGCCTGCAGAGCGGTCGTCGCCTGACGGGCTCCGTGGTTCTGCTGGCCACCGGGCTGGCGCCGCGCATTCGTCTGGCGCAGGCCGCGGGTCTGAGCGCCGGCGGTGATGGCATCCGTGTCGACCGCCACCTGGCCACCTCACAGCCGCATATCTGGGCGCTGGGCGATTGCGCCAGTGTCGAGGGCGTCAATGCCATGTATGTCCAGCCGCTGCAGATGGCCGCGCGCACCCTGGCGGCCAACCTGTGTGGCGAGCCGAGCGTGCTCGACTGGAAGGCGTGGCCGGTGCTGGTCAAGACACCGGTCTTGCCGGTGGTGGCCTATCCGCCGCGTTCGGCCGTGGCGCGCTGGGAAATCACCGGTGAAGGCGATGACCTCGAAGCGCGTGCACTGGATATGAACGAACGCTTGATTGGATATGCGTTGACAGGCGCCGCCGTTCGCAGGAAAGTCGAGCTAGCGCGGCAGGCGCCGCCGTTGCTAGGCTAGGCGATGCCATGATCGATGGTCGTAAATCCCTTGCTGCCAGCGCGGTCAGGCACGATAGTGAATGCTCCGTCAGACATGCTGCTCAGCGGGCGGAGTCTGACAGAATGCTGTCATCGACAGGTTTGATACGGCAAAGCTTGCCGGGAGCGGATTGCGTCGCCGCCATACGCCACCGCTAGCAAGTGCAAGAACAACAATGGAAACGGCGGCTTGGCCGCCCGTGCAGAATGCCAAACCAGGAGGGCTTTTCATGCGCAAGCCAGAACTCGCTGCGGCCATCGCCGAGCGTGCGGATCTATCCAAGGACAAGGCCAGTCAGGTACTGAACGTGATTCTCGACGAGATCACTCATACCGTGGCCAAAGGCAATGACGTCTCACTGATCGGCTTCGGGTCATTCACCGTGCGCCAGCGTGCGGCGCGTACCGGCAAGAACCCTCAGACAGGCAAGCCGCTGACCATCCCGGCCAGCAAGACCGTTGCCTTCAAACCCGGCAAGTCGTTGAAGGATGCAGTGACCAAGTAACCTCGGCTCGTGCTTCAGCGCAGACCCGGGGTGGCTGTCGCCATGGCTTTCAATCGTCGTCATCAAAAGCCCTGTCGGCTGTCATGCTGATGCCACCGGTTCCGCCCTGCGGGGCCGGTGGCATTTTCATATGGCCTGCGTGACCGACGCTTCGCGATTCAAGGAATGACACCATGAAGCTCAAGATATTGCTGTGGGTGCTGGGTCTGCTGCTCAAGCGGGCCTTCAAGCGTGACCCCGAATTTCGTGCCGAGCTGGAAAAGCGTCCGCTGGACTGGGGCGTCGCGACCGAAGACATGAGCATCGCGCGTCACTACCGCATGTCCCACGCGGGCGTCACCACGGGCAGTGGCCTGCCGGTGGATACCGAGCTTGAGCTGCGCTTCGCCGATAGCGACAGTGCGGTGGCCTTTCTGCTCAAGCCCTCGCCGCGTGCCTTCCTGCAAGGCCTGATGGACCAGCGCGTGCGTCTGGTCGGCGATTCGGCCCAGCTCAACCGCTTGCAGTCATTGCTCAAGCGCATTCGCTGAATGACCCGGTGCCGTACCTGCATGAACGAAAGACGCCCCGCTGAGAGAATCAGCGGGGCGTTCTTTTGTCACGAGCAGTTGTCATGAGCAGTTGTCATGAGCAGTTGTCATGAGCAGTTGTCGCGAGCCTTTCTTGCGAGCCTTTCTTGCGAGCCTTTACTTGCGAGGGGTTGTTGGAGAAGCCCCTCTCAACGCCCTCGAGGCGTCACAGCAACTGCTTGAGGCCCGGAATGCCTTCGAGCACCTGGTCGACCACGCCATCGCCGGCTTCTTCGCGGGCATAACTCAGCGTCTCATCGGCCACGCCGCGCGCCTGGTCCATGTTCAGGTCCAGCCCCATCAGCTTCTGGCCCAGTTCCAGCGCACCGCCACCGCTGCCGCCGGTGAAGGCGCTGACGGCGCCCATCAGGCCGCCCATGAGGCCACCGCCACCGGACTCGGCGGCTTCCTCGCCTGCGCTGCCGATCAGGCCTTCCGCTCCCGGGATGGCGCCCAGCAGTGAGGCGGCCGGGCCATCCGGCCCCTGCTCACGCACGAACTTGAGAACCATGCCGACCGCCTGCTCGGCGATTTCCGGTGACAGCCCGAGGGAGCCAGTGACGCGTTCGATAAGAGGATGCATCGGTATTCTCCATGAAAGCCAATGAGGTCAGGAGTCTTCAGAGTGGCACGTCGCGGCGATTCGACATTCGACGCGCCCGCCAACGCTTGCATGCGCCATGGCTCTCGGACACGGCAGAACGGGGTGTTATGCTAGCGATATAAATCTAAAGTCTAATGCGCTGCCCGGCGCCCTGGTCACGGAACACTTCATGACACGCTCTCTCCTGGACTCCCTCATGCACTCCCTGCGTCGTCTGTGGACGCTGGATGCCTTCAGCTATTCGCTGCGCATGTTGATCGCGCTGGGTGGCGTGATGGCGGTGGGGTTCTGGCTCGACGAGATGGCGGTGGTGATCCCGCTGTTTCTGGGCGTGATCGCCTCGGGGCTGGCGGAAACCGATGATCACTGGCGGGGCCGACTGCGCGCGCTGGGCATGACGCTGGCCTGCTTCAGCATCGCCGCCGTCTCGGTGGAGCTGTTGTTCGGCATGCCGCTGCCCTTCGTGATCGGGCTGGCGCTGGCTACCTTCGCGATGCCGATGCTGGGCGCCATCGATGCCCGCTACGGCGCCATCGCGCGCGCCTCGTTGATTCTGGCCGTCTACACCATGATCAGCCTCGAGCAGCAGCATGGAGATGGTCAGATCGCGGTGCTGGAGCGCAGCCTGCCCGAATGGCTGCGGGAGCCGGGGCTGGGCATCAATCTGGTTCAGCCGTTGCTGCTGGTGGTGGGGGCGTCCTGGTATGGCCTGCTCTCGGTCGTGTGGTGTGCGCTGTTCTCGCGCCAGCCGCTCAAGCACAGCATGGCGACGCTCTACCGTGAGCTGGGGCGCTACCTGATTCTCAAGGCGCAGCTGTTCGAGCCGCTACGCAATGTCGACCAGTCTGCCCGGCGTCTGGCGCTGGCCGAGCAGAACGGTCGCGTGGTGGTGGCGCTCAACCAGACCAAGGAGATGGTCTTCCGGCGCCTCGCCGGGCGGCGCGATACCACCAAGCTCGACCGCTACCTGCGGCTCTACTTCATCGCCCAGGACCTCCACGAGCGCGCCAGCTCCAGCCATTATCCCTACGGCCAGCTCACCGACGCCTTCTTCCATCACGACATCCTGTTCCGCTGTCAGCGCCTGCTGGAGCAGCAGGGGCGCGCCTGTCGCGGGCTTGGCAAGGCGCTGTTGATGCGCCAGCCCTTCGATGCCAGTGACAGCCAGCAGGCGCTGGAAGACCTCAACGCCTCGCTCGTCTATCTCAAGCAACAACAGCGGCCCGAGTGGCATCATCTGATGCAGGCGCTGGAAGCCCTCGCCAGCAACCTGCGCCTGATCGAAGGTCAGATCGCGCGCCTGAATGATCTCGAAGCCGTCAGCAATGAAAGCGACAACAGCCTGCTGGACCGCTCGCCCCACGGCACGCGCGACATGTTCGAGCGTATCCGCAGCCACCTGACGCCGCGCTCGCCGATCTTCCGCCATGCGCTGCGTCTGACCGCGACGCTGGTGGCCGGCTATGGCGTGCTGCTGGCGGTGCACCCGACCCAGGGCTACTGGATTCTGCTGACCGGGCTGTTCGTGTGCCGTCCCAGCTACGGCGATACGCGCCGTACGCTGGCGCAGCGGATTCTGGGCACGCTGATCGGTCTGGTCGCCGGCTGGGCGCTGATCAGTCTGTTCCCGGCGCCCACGATCCAGGCCGGGATCGCCGTGGTCGCGGGGGTGCTGTTCTTCGCCACGCGTGGCTCGCGCTATACCCTGGCCACCGCCGCCATCACGCTGATGGTGCTGGCGTGCTTCAATCAGGTCGGCGATGGCTTCGATCTCATCTGGCCGCGGCTGTTCGATACGCTGGTCGGTGGCCTGCTGGCCGGGCTTTCGGTGGTGTTGATCCTGCCGGACTGGCAGGGTCGCAAGCTCTATCGTCAGGCCGGCGTCAGCCTCAAGACCAGCGGTCGCTATCTGGGCGAGGTGCTGTCCCAGTACCGCCACGGCAAGCGTGATGATCTGGCCTACCGCCTGGCACGCCGCAATGCCCACAACGCCGACGCGGCCTTCTCCAATCTGCTGGCCACGGCCCGCAAGGAGCCCGGCCACTTCCGGCGCGATGTCGAGCCGGGCTTCGGCTTCCTGCTCCACGCGCACACCGTGCTCGGCTATCTCTCGGCACTGGCAGCGCATCGTGGCGAACTGGAATCGACCGCCTCGGCCAGCAGCGGCATCGAGACGCTGCTGCGTCATGGCGAGCGCCTGAGTCAGCAGCTGACGGCGTTGGGAGAGCAATTGGAGGCGGGCGGTGAGATCGCCCTCACGCTGGACAGCGAAGATGAGATCGCGGCACTGGAAGCCGAGGTCGAGCAGGTCGAATCCACTACCGGGCGCCTGGCGCTGTCACAGCTGATTCTGGTGCTGCGGCTGTTGCAGCCGCTGGAAAGCGCCGGCACCCAGCTGATCAAGGCCAGCCGCGCCAGCTGACCTGTACTGACTGACCTGTATTGAAAGACAAGTGCTATAAGACAAGTGCTGTCTGAGCGACTGGCGCGGCTGGTTGGGTGATCGAGTACCTGGATGAACAGAGAAGCAGCGGACGGCGCGCTCAGACGGCGCCGTATTGCCCGGCCGCCTCGCCCAGCCAGCGGCGAATCAAGGGCTCCGCGGCCTGCGGGGCCTCGCTGAGGATGGCATCGGCCAGCGTGGTGGTCGGAGCGATCAGGTCACTGTCACGCTCGAGATCGGCGATCTTCATCCCCGCCAGCCCCGTCTGACGCGTGCCCAGCACTTCGCCGGGTCCGCGTAGCTCCAGGTCCTTCTCGGCGATCCTGAAGCCATCGGTGGTCTCGCGCATCACCGCCAGGCGCTGCTTGGAGTGCTGCGACAGCGGCGGATGATAGAGCAGCACACAGAAGCTCTCGGTGCTGCCACGCCCGACACGGCCACGCAGCTGGTGCAGCTGCGACAGGCCGAGACGCTCGGGATTGTCGATCACCATCAGGCTGGCATTCGGCACATCGACCCCGACCTCGATCACCGTGGTCGCCACCAGCAGGTCATGCTCGCCGTCCTTGAACGCCGCCATCACCTCGGCCTTCTCGGCCGCCTTCATGCGGCCATGGACCAGGCCGATGGACAGCTCCGGCAGCGCCTCGGTCAGCTCGTCACGCGTCACCTCGGCGGCCTGGCAGGTCATCACCTCGGATTCCTCGATCAGCGTACACACCCAATAGGCCTGACGACCCTCGGAGCAGGCGGCGCGGATGCGCTCGACCACCTCGGGGCGGCGCGGGTCGGCCACCGCGACGGTCTGCACCGGGGTGCGCCCCGGCGGCAGCTCATCGATCACCGACAGGTCGAGGTCGGCGTAGGCGCTCATCGCCAGGGTGCGCGGAATCGGCGTCGCGGTCATGATCAGCTGGTGCGGTGTCAGGCCACCGGCTTCCCCCTTCGCCCGCAATGCGAGGCGCTGATGCACGCCGAAACGGTGCTGCTCATCGACGATCGCCAGCCCCAGGCGCTGGAAGGTCACATCGGCCTGAAACAGCGCATGAGTGCCGACCACCATGCGGGCCCGGCCATCGGCGATGGCGGCCTTGGCATCCAGCCGCGCCTTGCCCTTGAGCTTGCCGGCCAGCCACGCCACCTCGATGCCCAATGGCTCCAGCCATTCACGGAAGTTGCGATAGTGCTGCTCGGCGAGAATCTCGGTAGGCGCCATCAAGGCGGCCTGACAGCCGCCGCCGATCGCGATCAGCGCCGCCAGTGCGGCGACCACCGTCTTGCCCGAGCCCACATCGCCCTGCACCAGACGCAGCATCGGCACTTCGCGCGCCAGGTCGCGGCGCACATCTTCCAGCACGCGATGCTGGGCGCCGGTCAGCGAGAAGGGCAGCTGGGCGAGAAAGCGCGTGCTGAGGCCGCCACTGGCGCTCAGCGAGGGCGCGCCATCCTGCTGGATACGCGCGCGCACCTGACGCAGGCTCAGCTGGTGGGCGAGCAATTCTTCCTGGGCGAGGCGGCGCTGACTCGGGTGCACGCCGTCGCTCATCTGATCGACCGGCGCATCCGGCGGTGGCTCGTGCAGAAAGCGCAGGCACTCGATCACGCCGGGCAGGCGAAAGCGCGTGCGCAGCGCCTCGGGGATCAGATCCGGCAGCTCATGGGGTGTTTCCTCGAGCTGCTTGAGCGCCTGGGCGATCAGGGCACGCAGGCGTGCCTGATTGAGGCCTTCGGTGGCCGGATAGATGGGCGTGAGGTGGTCTTCCACCGGCGCGGCACCCTGGCCGAGCAGGCGGTATTCCGGATGGTAGATCTCGAGACCGGTGGCCCCGGCGCGTGCCTCGCCGAAGCAGCGCACGCTGTGGCCACGCTGGAATTGCTGCTGCTGGGCGGGGGAGAAGTGGAAGAAGCGCAGGCTGAGGATGCCGCTGCCATCGCGCAGGCGCACCAGCAGACTGCGGCGACGGCCCTTGACGATGTCACAGGCTGTCACCTCGCCTTCGACCACCGCCTCCATGCCGCTCTTGAGCGTGCCGATGGGCGTGACGCGGGTCCGGTCCTGATAGCGCAGCGGCAGATGGAACAGCAGGTCTGCGACGCGCTCCAGCCCGAGGCGCGACAGCTTCTCGCTCAGAGCGGGGCCGACGCCGCTCAGGCTGTCCAGCGGTTGGGCCAGCGCGCCGGTGGCGAAGACACCGGCGCTGGCGGGCCCGGCAGATGAGGCTTCCGTGCCCGCCCTGCTCATGCCGGTTCGTGGCTCTGGGAAGCGGAGCCCTGCATGCCGTTCTCGTTGCTCTGGCGCGCACGATTGGAGCACTCGGCGATCGCCTGGCTGATCACGTCGATGGCCTTGGGGCGCGGGAAGCTGGCACGCCATGCCAGCGCCACGCTGCGGCTGGGTGCCGGGTCCTTGAAGGGACGCGTCTCGAGCACGCCGCTCTCGTAATGACCGGTACCGGTCGCCGAGTAGGGCAGCACGGTGATACCGAGGCCGGAGGCGACCATGTGGCGGATGGTTTCCAGCGAGCCGCCTTCGGCGATCAGCGTATTCTCGGGGTTGTTGATCTGGTTGCCGATGGCCGGGCAGGCCTCGAGAATCTGATCACGGAAGCAGTGGCCCTCGCCGAGCATCAGCAGACGCTCGTTGATCAGCTGCTCCTTGGCGATGCTGTCCTGCTCGAGCAGAGGGTGGCCGGCCGGCAGCAGGACTTCGAAGGGCTCTTCGTAGAGGATCTTCGTCAGCACGTCGGTCTCGGTGAACGGCAGCGCGACGATGATCACGTCCAGCTCGCCATTGCGCAGCTTGCGACGCAGGTCGCCGGTCATGCCTTCCTCGATGTAGAGCGGCATCTTCGGCGCACGCCGCGTCAGTTCCGGCACCAGGTGCGGGAAAAGATACGGTCCAATGGTATAGATGGCGCCGATGCGCAACGGGCTGGAGAGCTGATCCTTGCCGGAATTGGCCAGTTCCTTGATCACGCTGGACTGCTCCAGAACGCGCTGAGCCTGCTGAACGATCTTCTCGCCGAGCGGTGTGACCTGTACGGTGGACTTGGAACGCTCGAACAGTGCGACTCCCAGCTCTTCCTCAAGCTTCTTGACGGCCACCGACAGGGTGGGCTGCGAGACGAAGCAGCGCTCTGCGGCGCGTCCGAAATGACGCTCCTGGGCCAAGGTTACGATGTAGCGGAGTTCTGTTAGAGTCATGATTCCTGCCCGGAACTGGCATCCTGGGATGCGGTGGGTACCGATTCGTTTTACCAAGGAGCACGGCAAAGGTGAAGAAGACGAGTCTCATCCTCGGTTGTGGCGACGTTGGCAGCGCGCTGGCGCGCGAACTGCTCAAGGCCGGTCAGCACGTCATTGGTGTCAGGCGCGATGTGTCCAAGCTCGCGGATCTCGGCATCGAGACGCTGGCCTTGGACATCACTGCCGAAGGTGCACTGGCCAGCTTGCCAGATGCCGACACGGTGGTACATGTGCTGAGCGCCGACCGTTTCGACGAAGAGGCCTATCGCGCCGCTTACGTCGACGGCATTCGGGCGCTGGTGACGGAGCTCGAGTCGCGCGCCAAGCCGCCGACCCGCGTGCTGTTCGTGTCCTCGACCTCGGTTTACGCCCAGAAGGATGGCGAGGAAGTCGACGAGCAGTCGCCCACCGATGCCACCAGTTTCTCGGGTCAGTTGATGCGCGAAGGCGAGCAGGCACTGCTCGATTCCTCGCTCAACGGCACCGTGGTGCGTTTCTCCGGCATCTACGGGCCGGGCCGCGACATGCTGATCCGCCAGGCGCGTGATGGTCGCATCGCCGCCAGCAACCCGCCACTCTTCTCCAACCGCATCCACCGTGACGACTGCGCGGGCGTGCTGGCACACCTGATCGCGCTGAGCCTCGAGGGCAAGCCGGTCGAGCCGATCTATCTGGCCACCGACTGTGACGGCGCACCGCTGCACGAAGTGATGGCCTGGTTGGCGCGTCAGCTCAAGGTCGAGTCCACAGAGGTGATCCAATCACCGCTGCGGCGGCGTTCCAGCAAGCGCTGCGGCAATGCCCTGTTGCTCGAGAGCGGCTACACCTTCCGTTACCCGACCTTCCGCGAGGGCTATGCCGAGGTGCTCAAGGAGCACGGCGTGACGGTGCCGAAGAGCGAATTGTCGGGCCGCTGATCGTCGCCGCTTTCACTTATCCACATCCGGTTGTTCATCGAGCTGTCTGACCGGGTGTGGATAAGTTGCTCGCCGAGACTGGCTGACGAGCGGCCAGTTATTGAGTGACGCAGTGCCCAGGCGAAGCGCCAACTGACAGTGCCCGCCCCGGAATCCCGGGGCGGGCACTGTCGTCTCTGCGTCAGCAACTTCTCGCGGGTGACCTGCCATCGTCAGTGAGCGGGTGCTCAGTCACCGATGACCATCACGCCTTCGGCTTCGAAGGCCACGCCCTTGGGCAGCGCCTTGACGCCGACCGCGGCACGCGCCGGGAAGGGCGCGGTGAAGAACTCTTCCATCACCGCGTTGACGCGCGCGAAGTCGTCCAGGTCGGTCAGGTAGAGGTTGAGCTTGACGATGTCGCCCAGGCTGCCGGCGGCTTCTTCGCACACGGCATTCAGGTTGGTGAAGACCTGACGCGCCTGTGCCTCGATACCGCCTTCGACGACTTCCATCGTCTGCGGGTCCAGCGGAATCTGGCCGGACAGATAGACGGTGTTGCCCGCCTTGATCGCCTGGGAATACGGACCGATGGCAGCAGGGGCCTTGTCGGTGTTGATGATCGCGCGATTGCTCATGACATGCTCCTTGTGACTGCGCTCAAGCCTTGCCGGTTGCGAGTGTTGTGCGGTGGCGGCCTTCAGCAGCGGGTTGCGATTGTGGTTATAGGGCCTCGCCGTCCACGGCGAGTTCGGTCGCGGTCAAGGTCCTGCACTGCAGTCAGCCTTGACCGCGACACGGGTGTTCAGAAGAACGTGTCCGATGGCCGCTCTGCGGCAGCCTTGAAAACAAAAACCGCGCCGCCCGCCAGTGGCGGACGACGCGGCCAGTACGGTAGATCAGCTGAGGACGCGGGTGATTCGCTCCACGTGCAACAGGTTGCGCATGCGCTTGATGATGCGCGCCAGATGAATGCGATCACGCACGGCCAGCGTCAGATTGACGATGGCCAGATGGGCGTCGCGTTCCTCGATACCGATGCGCTCGATATTGGCTTCGGCATCGGTGACCAGTTCTGCAAGCTCGGCGATCAGGCCGCGCTGGGTCTGTGCCTCGATACGCAGCGCCACCGTGAAGTCGCCTTCGACCTGATCGGCCCAGGTCAGCGGGAAGACGCGTTCCGGGTCGCTGGCCAGTTCGGTGATGTTGCTGCATTCCTGACGATGGACCACCAGCCCCTTGCCGGCCGACAGATGGCCCATGATCGGCTCGCCGGGCAGCGGGTGACAGCAGCGCGCATAGCTGGTGACCATGCTGTTGCCACCGCTGACCTGCATCGGGCTGTTGCCGCTGTTCTCCGCCTGGACATTGCCGTCCTTGGCCGAGAACTTGGGCTGCTGCGCCGTGGTGCTGGTCGTGTCGCTCAGAAGGCTCTGGGCGACGCTGTAGGCGGCGCGGGTGCCGAGTCCGATGGACTCGAGCAGGTCATCACGTCCGCCTTCCAGCTCCAGCTCCGCGGCCAGCGTATCGAGACGCCTGGGCGGCAGTTGCTCGAGGGAAGAGTCCAGCCCGGAGAGCGCCTTGTTGAGCAGACGCTGGCCCAGGGTCACGGATTCGCTGCGCTGCTGATGTTTGAGGTAATGGCGCACGGCAGAGCGCGCCTTGGCCGTGGTGACGAAGTTGAGCCACGCCAGATTGGGCTTGGCGCCCGGCGCGGTGATGACTTCGACGGTCTGGCCACTCTCCAGCGGCGAGGATAGCGGTGCCAGATGACGATCGATGCGGCAGGCGATACAGCTGTTGCCGACATCGGTGTGCACCGCATAGGCAAAATCGACCGCCGTCGCACCGCGCGGCAATTCCATGATGTCGCCCTTGGGGGTGAACACGTAGGTATCGTCGGGGAAGAGGTCGTTCTTGACGTGCTCGATGAACTCGAGCGAGTTGCCGGCATGGCGCTGCATCTCGAGC
This sequence comes from Cobetia sp. 29-18-1, assembly GCF_029846405.1. NCBI lineage: Bacteria > Pseudomonadati > Pseudomonadota > Gammaproteobacteria > Oceanospirillales > Halomonadaceae > Cobetia > Cobetia sp. 29-18-1. The sequence continues at coordinate 7,434 of NZ_JARWKS010000009.1, read as the reverse complement.
AGACCCCGCACCCATTCGCGGGCACGCGCATGGCTGCCGGCGCCGATGGGACGGTCGGTCTGGCCGGCCTTGTACAGCCAGTGCGCCGCGATGCCGTTGTTGGCCATCGCTTCCATCTCGCGGGTACGGATCTGTACCTCGATGGGCATGCCGTTCATGCCGAACAGCGTGGTGTGCAGACTCTGGTAGCCGTTGGCCTTGGGGATCGCGATGTAATCCTTGAAGCGACCCGGCACCGGCTTGTAGAGATTGTGCACCACGCCGAGGATGCGATAGCAGCTGTCCACGTCATCGGTGATGATGCGGAAGCCGAACACGTCCATCAATTCATTGAAGGGCTTCTGCTGGTCACGCATCTTGCGATAGATGGACAGCAGATGCTTCTGACGACCGATCACCGAGCCGGGCAGCTGATCGCGCTCCAGCGCGTTCTGCAGGCTGGCCTGGATCTCGCGCATCAGGGTACGACGATTGCCACGCGCGGCGGTGACGGCACGCTTGATGCGTTCGGAGCGCATCGGGTGCAGCGCCTGGAAGGAGAGGTCTTCCAGCTCGACGCGGATGGTGTTGATACCAAGACGGTTGGCGACGCGGGCGTAGATCTCGAGCGTCTCACGGGCGATGCGACGCTTCTTCTCGGGGCGCAGGGCGCCGAGGGTACGCATGTTGTGGAGACGGTCGGCCAGCTTGACGATGATGACGCGGATGTCCTGGGACATCGCCAGCACCATCTTCTGGAAATTCTCGGCCTGGGCGACGGCCTTGTCCTCGAAGGTGATCTGGGTCAGCTTCGAGACGCCATCCACCAGCAGGGCGACGGGTTCGCCGAACTGGCCTGCCAGTGCCTCGAAGGTCACGCTGGTGTCTTCGATGACATCGTGCAGCATGGCGGCCATCAGACTCTGATGGTCCATGTGCATGTTGGCGAGAATGTTCGCCACCGCCAGCGGGTGGGTCACATAGGGCTCACCGGAACGCCGGCGCTGGCCATCGTGGGCCTGCTCGGCGTAATAGAAGGCGCGCCTAACCTGACGGATCTCTTCCTCGGGAAGATAACCGCCCAGGCGGTCTGCCAGGTCATCGATCGTGAACATTCAGCGGCCTTGGCTCAGAGTGATTCCGGGCCCGCACCCCGTGCTCCGGCCACGAGGGCGGGAGTGGCAGAGGTGCGGAAGCACACATGCAGTCGGCAGGTTGAGCGTGGGCTCAGTCTTCGATCTGCGGCATTACCGGCTTGCGCTGGATCGGAGCTTCGACCGGCTCGTTCAGGATGTCACGACCGACCAGACCGGCCGCCACTTCGCGCAGGGCGAGGACGGTGGGCTTGTCGTTTTCCCACGGCAGTTGGGCGTTGCGGCTGCCGCGTGACAGCTGACGGGCACGACGAGTGGAGATCATCACCAGCTGGAAGCGGTTGTCGACGTTCTCGAGGCAATCTTCTACGGTTACGCGAGCCATGGCGGTGCACCTATCAATAGCGGGATATTCGGGGTTCGCTGTCGGCGTGTAATCAGCGCAGAGTGCCGCGACCGCTAGGGGTCACTTACCCTGATCATCTGACAGTATCTCGCACACGACGCAAGCACAATGCCGCTGAGCCGGCCCGCCAGGGGCGAGACGGCTCAGCGGCCAATGATTCTGAAAGGGAATCGAGTCTACTCGACGCCGTTGTTGCATGACAAGTCAGGCGCGATCAACTCCTTCGCCTGGCGCGTCTGTCGGCGGCGTACGCGACCACAGCGCGCATGATCAGGACGAAAGCCGGCAAGTCCTGCCCGACTGTCAGGCTGTCCGAACTGCTGTCAGAACGGCCGGCCGCGCGGCTGACTGAGCGTCTGAGCGAGCAGCGGGATTCCCGCCACCGTCATCAGTCGGCCAGCAGGGAATCGAGCAGTGCCGCGTGGCGATGCTGCACGCGCGGCAGACGCGCACGCTGGGCATTGACGAGTCCGCACAGCTCGTCGAGTGCCTGCTCGAAGTCATCATTGATGACGATCAGGTCGTATTCGTCGTAGTGGGACATCTCGCTGACCGCATCGCGCATGCGACGCGCGATCACGTCTTCGCCATCGGTACCACGGCCGGACAGACGCTCGAGCAGCGCTTCACGTGACGGCGGCAGGATGAAGATGGAGACGGCTTCCGGCACCTGGGCGCGCACTTGCTGGGCGCCTTGCCAATCGATCTCGAGGATGACGTCCTCGCCCTTGCTCAGGCGAGCTTCGACCGCCGGACGCGAGGTGCCATAGAAGTTGTCGAAGACCTGGGCGTGCTCGAAGAAGTCGCCCTGCTCGATCATGGTCTTGAAGTGATCGACATCCACGAAGTGGTAGTTGACGGCATCCTGCTCGCCCGGGCGCTGGCCGCGGGTGGTGTGCGAGACGGACACGCCGATACCGTCCATGCGCTCCAGCAGTGCCTTGACCAGGGTGGTCTTGCCGGCGCCGGACGGCGCGGAAATGATGTAGAGCGTGCCACGTGCGTTGCTGGCCGCCGAGGAAGATGCTGAAGAAGTCGAAGACATGGAAGTGATCCGCTTGCTGTCGCTGAATCGCGGTATTATCGCATAATCCACCCCGTTTCCGCTGCACGCGCGCGTGACAGTCCCGTGATGCAATGTTGCAGCTCGGGCATCACAGTTGTCGTCGCGAAGTGGCTGGGTTGGCGTGGCGTTATCTGCAACAATGGTCGTATATTTCAGTTATCACTCAAGCGTCGGCCAGTTCTCGAGCCGGCCTGGGGGCTTGAAGGGACACAGGGTTTGCCGCCGCCTCGCCACGCTGGCCTGAGCTTGCGCACTCCCGTGATTCCCATCGCGCCTTGCCAGACGCGTACATAAGTCGATAGAGCAGCGCCAGACGTGCCGCAGGCCTCCGCCAGAGAGGCCGCGCACGAGCGCATCACCCGTTACCTGTCCCGCGCGCCATTCATTCCCGCCTTCCGGCTGATGATGAATGGCGCGCGGTCTTTTGCCCTGCGTAGCGCCAGCCATGCGCGGGCAATGTCAGCCGTGGCCTGCCCCTGACAGCGGCGCCACGGCTGAGTACGGCCACGGGTGATACCCCCTTTTCAAGTTTCAGGAGACCCGGACATGTCTGCCTCCCCCGTTGCGCGCCATCCGCGCATCGCCGAACTGGCGCTGGCGCTCGGTGCCTTTGCCATTGGCACTACCGAATTCGTGATCATGGGCCTGATGCCCAACATCGCGGCGGACTTCAATGTGTCCTCGCAGCAGGTCGGCTACGCCATCAGTGCTTATGCGATGGGCGTGGTGGTCGGTGCGCCCCTGATCTCGGCGCTGGGCGCACGCCTGCCGCGTCGCGGGCTGCTGATCGGCCTGATGCTGCTGTTCGCGGTCAGCAACGTGGCCAGCCTGCTGGCACCGTCGCTGACCAGCTTTGCCGCGCTGCGCTTCATCGCCGGCCTGCCGCATGGTGTCTATCTGGGCGTCGCGGCCCTGGTGGCGGCGGATGCTGCCCCCGCCGGCGAGCGCGGGCGGGCCGTCGGTCGCGTGATGATGGGCCTGACGGTGGCGATTCTGATCGGGGCGCCAGCGGCGACCTGGTTCGGCAGCCTGTTCGGTTGGCATTCCGCCTTTCTCGTCGTCGGTCTGCTGGCGCTGGCCACGGCGGTGCTGGTGCGCGGCTTCGTGCCCTATCAGGCCGGCAATCAGGACGCGACCCCGCTCACCGAGCTGGCGGCGCTGATCAAGCCGCGGGTGCTCTATACCCTCGGCATCGCCTGCATCGGTTTCGGTGGCATGTTCAGTGTCTACAGCTATGCGGTGGAGACGCTCAACGTCCAGGCCGGGCTGTCCCAGAATCTGGTGCCGATGGTGCTGGCCGTCTTCGGGGTGGGCACCATCATCGGCAACCTGATCGGTAGCCGTGCCGCGGACATCGACCTGATGCGCACCATTCCTGCCGTGCTGATCTGGAGCGCGCTGGTGCAGGGCGGCTTCTACTTCGCCGCCGATGGTGTCTGGAGCGGCATCCTGTTCGTCGGGCTGGTCGGTACCGGCATTGGCCTGGCACCGGCGCTGCAGATGCGCCTGATGGATGTGGCGGAAGACGCCCAGACCATGGCGGCGACGCTCAATCATGCGGCCTTCAACATCGCCAATGCGCTGGGCGCCTGGTGTGGCGGCATGGCCTTCGCCTATGGCCCGTCGCATTCCTCCATCGGCCTGGTCGGGGTGGCGATGGCCATCGCGGGCTTGATCGTCTTCCTGCTCGGTCAGCGTCATGAGCGCCGCGAGCTGCAGACGGCTTCTGCCTGATGTGGGCCTGAAGCGGGGCAAGCCCCCCCGTGAGTACAAGCCGAAACGCAAGACGCCGCCCTTCGGGGCGGCGTTTTGTGTTTCGGTGGCGGAAAGTCTGTGGAACGGCACCGGCACGTCAGCAACGGGGCATCGTCAGCGCTGCTGACGCGCGCGGGTCGGCGACATGCCGAAGTAATCGCGGAAGCAGTGGCTGAAGTGGGTGGTGCTGACGAAGCCGCAGGCCACGGTGACCTCGGTGATGCTGGCGTTGCCCTGTGTCAGCAGCTGGCGTGCCCGGGTCAGGCGCAGCTCCAGATAGTAGCGCGAGGGTGTGGTATCCAGATGGCGGGTGAACAGGCGCTCGATCTGGCGGCGTGACAGCGTCACGCAGTGTGAGATCTCGCTCATGCTCAAAGGCTCCTCGAGGTTGTTGCTCATCAGCTCGAGGATGGTGCGCAGTGCCTCCGGGTGCTGGCTGTCCGGCGCGGGCAGGGTCTGGTCCGGATGCCAGGGGCTGGGCGTCGCGGGGCGCTCGCAGGCGAGGATTTCCTCGACACTGCGCGCCAGGTCATCGCCGTGACGCTGGCGCATGGCTTCCAGCATCATGTTCAGGGCGCTGCCGGCGTTGGTGCAGCTGAAGCGCGCCGCTTCCACTACCAGCGGGGCGCGTGACAGCTCCAGCTGGGGGAATGACTCGCTGAACAGCGCCGCATTCTCGGGATGGATGGTGCAGCGATGGCCCGCCATCACGCCGGCGGCCGCCAGGAAGTAGCTGCCATTCCACAGGCTGCCGAGGCGACAGCCCTGGTGGTCGGCTCGCCGCAAGACCTCGCTCAGCAAGGGAATCTCGTCCAGCTGCACCCGGTAGCCGCCACACACGATGATCATGTCGATCTGCGCCTGCCCCAGCGACTCGAGCCCGGCGCTGGCCATGATGTCGATGCCCAGATCACTGCGCACGCTGCCCGCCGTCACCCCGAAGGTGTGAATGCGATAGAAGGGGATATCGCGGAGCAGATTGGCCGTGACCAGCACATCGAGGGCGCTGGTGAAGGCGGGCATCGAGAAATGCTCCAGGAGAATGAAAGCGACATTGAGCGGTGCGCTCTGGGCACAGGTCACGTCCTTGAGCAGATGCTGATTGCGACGCTTCATCGCGGGGGTGAAGTCGCGGCGACGGGGCGAGGTCATGGCTTGCGTTCGTTGCAGGGGCCGCGAGCGGCAGTGGATCGAAGGCGACCGGCAGGCTGGCCACCGTGAGACTCCATCCTCGCAGCTGCGCGCTCCCGCGGCGAGCCTCTCGCTGGCGGTTACGGGGTGGCAGGCATGTAATGAGGCTGTTGGCTTGATGATACGTCGCGTTACATGGGTGTAAAAACAATCACTTGTGTCATATTCGGCGCTTTCTCGCCTGTTAGACTGCCCCGTCACTCAGATCATGCCCCGAGGCTGACTAATGACGGATACCACCCGGACTGCCTTGTCCGGCTCCGCAACCCAAGCAGCTCCCCTTTCCGATCACGCCGCATCTCTTGCTGATCACACCACATCCTCTCCCGATCAAGCCGCAGCACTTCCTGATTCCGAGCTCACAGCGCTCAACAGCTCCCGCAGTCTGGACTGGCCGGTCTTCCTCCTCAGTGGAGGCGTGATGGCGCTGTTCGTCGCCGCCGCGCTCATCGACCTGAACGGCGTGTCGGCCCTGATCAATCACGCCTTCGACTTCTCGACCACCTACTTCGGTGCCTATTGGCAGGGCTTGATGATCGTGACCTTCCTCGTCGCCGTCGGCATGACCTTCGGGCGCACAGGGCGCGTGGTATTGGGCGGGTTGGCGACGCCTGACATCTCCACGCCGCGCTGGATGGCGACCATTCTGTGCACCCTGCTCGCCGGTGGTGGCGTGTTCTGGGCTGCCGCAGAGCCCATCGCGCACTTCGCCTCGCCGCCGCCCGTCTTCGGGCCGGAGGCACCGGTCGGCAATCTCGATGCCGCCTACAATGCGCTGGCGCAGAGCTTCATGCACTGGGGCTTTCTCGGCTGGGCGGTGCTGGGCAGTCTGACGGGCGTCGTCTTCATGCACCTGCACTATGAGAAGGGCTTGCCGCTCAAGCCACGCACCTTGCTCTATCCGCTGCTCGGAGAACGCGTGATGCGTGGGCCGATCGGCGCGCTGGTCGATGCCTGCTGCGTACTGGCCGTCATCGCGGGCACCGTGGGGCCGGTCGGGTTCCTCGGTATCCAGGTCAGTTACGGGCTCAATGCGCTGTTCGGCATTCCCGATACCTACGCGACGCAACTGGTGCTGCTGGCCATCCTGACCCTCGTCTACACCCTGTCCGCCGTCAGTGGCGTGATGCGTGGCATCCAGTTCCTGAGCAGTGCCAACGTGCTGATCGGCGGCGCGATGCTGTTCTTCATCGTGCTCTTCGGGCCGACCGAATTCCTGCTCAAGGCCTTCCCGCTGGGCATGGTCGACTACCTGGACAATATCGTGCCGATGGCGGTCTTCCGCGGCGACAGCGGCTGGCTGGATAGCTGGACGCTGTTCTTCTGGGGCTGGTTCATCGGCTTCGGTCCGCTGATGGCGATGCTGGTCGCACGTATCTCGCGGGGGCGTACCCTGCGCCAGATGGTGCTGTTGATCACCATCCTGTCGCCGCTCGCGACCTGTCTCTGGTTCACCATTCTCGGCGGCAGCGGCCTGGCCTTCGAGCTGGAAAACCCGGGCAGCGTCTCCGGCCCGTTCAGCGGCTTCAATCTGTCGGCGGCCTTGATCGCCATCACTCAGCAGCTGCCGTTCGGCTTCATCATGTCGGTGCTGTTCCTGATTCTGTCGGCGCTGTTCGTGGCCACGACCGGGGATTCGATGACCTACGCCATCTCGATGGTGATGAGTGGGCACGACAACCCGCCACGCAGCGTGCGTGTGTTCTGGAGCCTCATCATGGGGGTCGTGGCGGCGATCCTGATCTCGATGGGCAATGGCGGCATCAATGCGCTGCAATCCTTCATCGTGGTGACCGCGGTGCCTGTCTCGCTGGTGCTGTTGCCCAGTCTGTGGAATGCCCCACGTATCGCGCGGCAGATGGCGCGTGAGCAAGGGCTGTGACTGGCTGTGTCTAGTCCTGAAATAGGTTGACACTTTGGGAACTCAAAACGCTCGATGCACC
>NZ_JARWKS010000008.1:0-196878 GCF_029846405.1 Cobetia sp. 29-18-1 | reverse complement strand
AGCACCAGTCTGAGCGCTTAAACCGCGCAGAACCGAATTGATCATCGCTTCCTTAGATAACAATATAATTCCGTCTCAATTAGGTGATGTTATATATGTTTCAAGTAAAAGTTCGCATAAAAAATCTACCCCCACTATAGATGAGCTTTTTGAGATAGGTACTTCTTCCTTAAAGTTTTCTCCTACTTCATATAATATTATGAAAAAAGCTTTTTTGTATAAATCATTAGAGTGGGCATACGAGGAAGAGGTTAGAGTTGTTAAGAGTCTTAATGATGTTGTAACTAAAGGTGATGAGTCATATGAGTCCCAAGGCTCATGGAGTATATTAGAAAATAGGGGGCAAAAGATATACTGCTATAAGCTCGTTGAAAATTCAATCAAGGAGGTTTATTTGGGGCGTAATGTTTATGAAAATGTGAGTAAATATAAATCAGTTTCTTGCCATGAGCTGAATAGTATAATTAAAAGTTGGAAAGATGCTGGAATGAATGTGTATGCATGCGATGTGAGTAGAGATAGCTGGTCAATTTCAAAGAAAGAGTGGTCGCCAAAGCATTAATCCGAGGTTTTTCTTGCATTTATTTGGTTGTTGTTTCTGGTAGTATTAATTATTCTTCCAAGTATAATTGCATTAGAAATACTCCCCATCTTTTCAGTAGAGGTACTGTCAGGATGGGTGCCTTCCAGCCAGAGCATGCCGTCTGGCTGTATCGCGCGGATACGCTTGATGATACGGCCGAAGTGGGGGTGCTGTGCCACCACGATATCGCCGATGCGATAGCGCGATTTCCAGCGTTTCAGCGTCACGACATAATCTCCCGGCGCAAGGCCGGGAGACATGCTGAGTCCATTGACGCGATAGAGTCCGATGGGCATCCGTTCACTCTTGATCAATTCATTCTTCATCAGTTCTTTGGCGCGTCATGTCGTTGCCTCAATCCATTACGATAAACTCGACATGGGCGGCTAACATGACGCCAAAAGAGATGAAACTGCGCTTTACCGCATTGCCTGAGACTGACTTGTGGATGGCCTTGAGCCCTTTGCCCCCTCAAGATACGAGAGCGGTATTGTCATGAGAAATGGCGGGGCTGCTGACGCAACGGCGAAGACTCCGCCACGCTACCTTCGCAGAGGGGTATCAGTCGCCAATTGCAGATACTGAGGGTGATATGGTTCATGCCAGCAGGTCATGCCCTTCGGGGATTGGAAGGGTGCAGGCGCAGCAATCAAGGAAAGAATGGGGAAGGCGGTAAAGCCGCCAGGCAAGAAATTCATGGCAGGAAATTCATGGCGGGGCATGCATGGCTGGGAATGCACATTCATGATCTGTGTCAGGCGCAGCATGAAGATTGATGCAGTGTCTTGCGATGCAGTGCATCGGTGTTCAGAGTCCGAGGTATGATGCAATGCAAGAGCGAATATCGAGCACAGGAATCCATTTCATGTGGCTCGCAACAAGGAGAGAACAATGGCACTGAAGATTCTGGTCTTTCTGGGGTCGGTGCGGACCAGCACACCCCCCGCACCTGCACGTCTTGGGGAAAGGGTCGCCAGGTGCTGCGTCGCACAGCTCGAGGAAAGTGGCCATGAGGCGGTGCTGATCGATCCACTCGATTACGATCTGGCAGACCCCTTCAAGCCGCTGTTCTCCTATGCGCAGCGCAATGCCCCCCAGGACTTGCTCAATCTCGCCCAGCAGATCGAAGCGGCGGATGGTTACGTGATGGTCAGCCCCGAGTACAACCATTCCATGAGTCCGGCGCTGGCCAATCTCCTGAATCACTTCGGCAGCTCGCTTTACTCCTACAAGCCCTCGGTGATCGCGACCTATTCCGCAGGACAGTGGGGCGGGGTACGCGCAGCGGTCAACATGCGCACCTTCCTCTCGGAGCTGGGCTGCTTGCCGGTCTCGGCGATGATTCACGTGCCTCGGGCGCAGGAAGTGCTCAATGAAGATGGCGGCTACGCCGAGAATCAGGATGCCCAAGAATGGGGCGGCTATCTCGAGCGCGCCTTCGAACAACTTGCCTGGTGGGCGAATGCCGCCAGGCGTTATCACGAGAGCGAAGACGGTGAGAAGCGCCCCGGCGCCTTCACGCGCAGCCCCTCTCAGCGCAACGCGCCTTGAAGGGGCGATAGCGTTCCACGCCTCGATAAATGGGTGACGCAGCAAAAAGGGACTGCCTGAGCAGTCCCTTTTTGCATATTCCTTCAAGGTTCTCGCAAATTCAATCCGTCAGTGCTTTCACGTCAGCGCCGCGCCACCATCACTGCGCGGGTCGTGGGCCGCCTCGACCTGACCGTCCGGGTGGCGCATCACGGCGCCGGCGTGCCCCAGGGTGTCGCTGAAGGCCTCATCGAGGACTTCCACTTCATGGCCCATGGCTGCGAGTGTCTGAGCCATCTCACCCGCGAGGCGCGATTCGAGCTTGAGGCTGGTGCTGACATCGCCCCAGGTGCGACCGAGCAGCCAGCGTGGTGCGCTGATCGCGGCCTGCAATGACATGCCGTGGCGGGCGATGCGCGTGAAGACAGCCGCCTGAGTCTGCGGTTGGCCTTCACCGCCCATGGTGCCGAAGGCCATCACACGGCCATCATCGAAGCAGGCCAGTGATGGATTGAGGGTATGGAAGGGCTTGCGGCCCGGTGCCAGGCTGCGCAGTCTGTCCGGTGCCAGATCGAACGCCAGCCCACGGTTCTGCCACATCACGCCGCTGCTCGGCAGCACCATGCCACTGCCGAACTCCCAATAGACGCTCTGGATGAAGCTGACGGTGGTGCCGTCACTGTCCGTCGCGCCCATCCAGATGGTGTCGCCTTCGGCGGGCTCGTGCGGCCAGCCCAGCGCGGACTGCATGTCGATCATCTCGGCCTGGCGGGCGAGGGCCTCCGGAGAAAGCTGTGCCTGTTGCGTGGCGATGCTGCCTTCGAGGCTATCCTCGAGCGCCCCCTCGATGCATTCCGGCGAGGTAATCAGGCTGTCGCGTACCAGGAAGGCGCGCTTGGTGGCTTCGATCAGCGCATGCAGGTGACGCGGTGTGTTGCCGTCCGCCTCGCTGATGCCGTGCGTCGCGCTCAATGCATCGTAGAGCCCCAGAATCATCAGCGTCGCGAGGCCCTGGGTCGGGGCGGGCAGGTTGTATACCTCACTGTCGCGCAGGCGGACCTTGAGCGGCGTGACGCGCTGGGCGCGATAGCCGTTGAGGTCTGCCAGGCGCAGTGGACTGCCGGCGGCTTCCAGCTCCTGTGCCATGCGGGTCGCAAGTTCACCACGATAGAAGTCATCGAGTCCGGCATCTGCCAGACGCGAGAGCGTTGCGGCCAGCGCCGGCTGACGCAGTCGCGCGCCTTCTTCCAGCGCGATCGGCTCACCTGACTCACTCTGACCCAGATAGCGCTCAGCGAAGCCGGGCTGCTGCGAGAGCACGGCCAGGTGTTTTTCGCTGAGTGCCTTCTGGCTGGCGCTGACGGCCACGCCATCATTGGCATGCCGGATGGCATGGCTCAACAATGTCGAGAGCGGCAGGGGCGAGCGCTCATCCGCCGAGGTCTCGGCAGAGAAGGCCAGCGCCTCCTGCCAGCCGCCGATGGTGCCGGCCACCGTCAAGGCCGACAGCGGCCCGCGGGTCGGGATGCTGCTGCCGTTGGCGAGGGGAGCAGCCCCCTCACTGTCAGCTGCATAGCCATGGCCGTGCTCGGCATAGAACTCGCGGCTGGCAAGCCCTGCCGCCGGGCCACAGGCATCGATCGCCAGTGGCGCCAGCCCCGGGCGCTTGATCAGCCAGAAGCCATCACCGCCGATGCCGTTCATGTGGGGGTAGACCACCGCGATGGTTGCTGCCATCGCGACCATCGCCTCGATGGCGTTGCCACCATCGCGCAGGATATCGCGGCCCGCTTGCGCCGCCAGATGATGGGGCGCGGCGCAGGCGCCGCCAAAACCACGTCGGGTATGAATCATGGCGTCTTGCTCCTGAGGATTCCGTTGTTGTTATTGAGCGTCCAGTGCGGCTCAGCTACCGGTGAACAGGTCGTAGAACATGCGCAGTGCCGTGAACATCAGGAAGATGGCGAAGACCTTCTTGAGCTTGGCGGCGTCCATCGCGTGGGCCAGCTTCGCACCGATCGGAGCACACAGCATGGTCGCCGGCACGATGGCGGCGAAGCCGAGCAGATTGACGTAGCCGATGGAGCCCGGCAGCAGGTTCGGTTCGCCGATGCCATTGAGCAGGAAGCTGGCGGTGCCCGGCAGGCTGATGACCAGACCCAGCGCCGCGCCCGTGCCGACGGCCAGGTGCATCGGGGTGCCCAGGGTGCTCAGGGTCGGCACGCTCAGGGTGCCGCCGCCGATGCCCATCAGCGTCGAGACGCCACCGATGAAGGTGCCCAGTGCGCCACTGCCCAGCGGGCCCGGCAGGCCAGTGCCCAGCACGGTGGACTGACGGCGGAACATGTTGAGCGCGACCAGGAAGGCCACGGTGGCAAACAGCCCCATCAGTACCGCACCGCTGAACAGGTTGGACAGCAGGCCGCCGATGATGACGCCGATGATCACGCCCGGCAGCAGGCGCTTGAGAATTGCCGGGTCAAGATTGCCCTTGGCGTAATGCGCCCTGGCCGACATGATCGAGGTGGGAATGATGGTCGCCAGTGAAGTGCCGACGGCCTGGTGCATGCGCACCGCTTCATCGACGCCCAGCAGGCTGAAGAGGTGAAAGAGCACGGGCACGATGACGATGCCGCCGCCGACCCCCAGCAGGCCGGCCATCACGCCGGCAATCATGCCGGTGACGATCAGTGCGGCGATCAGGCCGAGAATCCAGTGCAGTGGATAGGCTGAGAACAGTTCCATGGTGTTTCCTTGTCGTCCCCGTATGGCGCGGGGTGGTTCATTGCTGATGAAGGTTGCCGATGAACGCCATCGGCAGTCGATGCATGTCCCTGGAGCGCTGGCGGGTGTGCTGTCTCCAGGGGAGGCGAGCCGGTGGGCAGGCCACAAGACATTACGCGTTGCTGAATTACCTTTCCAATGGCCTTTGCGCTGAATCCCTCGTCAAGAGTCCCGAAACGCGCCGGTACATGGATTGCCGGCTTACCAACCGATCGCCTCCGGCAGCCAGGTAGCGAGCCCCGGGAAGCAGAACAGCAGCACGACTGCCGCAGCCTGCAGGCCGACGAAGGGCAGCACACCGAGATACAGATGGCGGGTGGTGACTTCGGGGGGAGCGACGCCCTTGAGGAAGAACAACGCCCAGCCAAAGGGCGGCGTCAGGAAGGACATCTGCAGATTCATCGCCACCAGCACGCCCAGCCACACCATGTCGGTGCCATAGCCGATGAAGACCGGCAGAAACATCGGCAGCGCGATATAGCTGATCTCGATCCACTCGAGGAAAAAGCCGAGCACGAACAGTATCACCATCAGGAAGATCAGCGCGCCCAGCTCGCCGCCCGGCAGCAGGTTGAACAGATCATGCACCATGTTCTCGCCGCCAAGGCCGCGGAAGGCCAGCGAGAAGGGCTGCGCGCACAGCAGGATGAAATAGACCATGGCGGTGATGGTCAGGGTCGAATGCAGACAGGCCTTGAGCATGGTGAAGTTGAGACGCCGCGCCAGCAGCGCGATCAGCATGCTGCCCAAGGCCCCCATCGAGGCCGCTTCGGTGGGAGCGGCCACGCCGCCCAGGATCGAACCGAGCACCGCGAACACCAGCATCAGCGGCGGGATCACGCTACGCGCCAGATCACGCAGCAATTCCTTCAGGCCACCGGCAGCGGCGCGCTCCTCTTCCGGGATGGCCGGGACGAGGTCCGGCTTCCACCAGCCCAGCACCAGCAGATAGACGATATAGATGACGGCGATGGCCAGCCCCGGTACGAAGGCGGCGGCAAACAGGGTGCCGACGGATTCGCCGAGAATTTCCGAGAGCAGGATCAGCACCAGACTCGGCGGAATGATCTGCCCCAGGGTGCCGGAGGCGCAGATGGTGGCCGAGGCCACGCCCGGGTGGTAGCCGCGACGCAGCAGGGTCGGCAGCGTCAGCATGCCGACGGTGACCACCGTCGCGCCGACGATGCCGGTGGAGGCGCCCATCAGCACGCCGACCAGGATGATCGCGATGCCCATGCCGCCATTCACGCCGCCCATGGCGCGCCCGATGGTCTCGAGCATGTCCTCGGCGACCCGCGATTTCTCGAGCATGACCCCCATGAAGACGAACAAGGGGATCGCCAGCAGGGTGTAGTTGGTGACCACGCCATACAGACGGGCCGGCATCAGACTGAACAGCAGCGGGCCAAAGCCCGCAAGCCCCGCCACGAAACCAGCCACGGCCAGGGAAATCGCGACCGGAATGCCGATCAGCATCAGGACCAGGAAACCGCCGATCATGGCCAGCGCGATCCACTCGTTCGGGCTCATGGCGTCACCTCGCGTTCCAGATCACCGTCGACGGGTTTGCCCGTCAGCACCAGCAGCGCGCGCAGGCAATCTGCCACGCCCTGCAGCGCAAGCGCGGCGAATCCGAGGGGAATGAAGGCCTTGAGCAGATAGCGATAGGGCAGGCCGCCGGGGTCGGGCGAGCCTTCCATCAGCTGCCAGGACTGCTCGGTGTAGCTCAGGCCCAGCCAGGCGATGGCGGCGCCGATGGCGATGGTCATCAGCGCACCGATCAGATCCACCAGCGCGCGGCCCTTGAGGGAGAAACGGTCGTAGAAGACATCGACGCGAACGTCGGCGCGATGCTTGAGGGCGTAGGAGATGCCCAGCAGCGCGATGGGAGAAATCAGGTGCCACTCGAATTCCTGGAGTGGCACGGGGCTGATGCTGAAGAAGTAACGCAGCAGCACGTTGCTGGCGACCAGCAACACGAGCGCCAACAGCGAGTAACGGGCGATGACGCCCAGTCGCTCGATGATGCCCTCGAGAAAATGGATGACGTACAGCATGGCATGGCCTCATGAACGCCACGACGGGACAGGTCGTGGCGTTGGACAGGGAAGCAGCAAGACGGAAAAAGGCGTTTGCGCTCGGGGCTTGTACCTTGAGTTCGCCCCCGCAGCGCAGCGAAGGGCGAGTTCATCGGGCGACGGGTCTGAACGCGAGACGTGAGACGTGAGTCGACAGGTGCGAGCCGCGAGACCCGAGACACCAGGCGTCAGAGCGCCAGGAAGGTCTTCTCGCTGACGGCGGCCCATTCCTTGTGCTGGTCGCGGAAGGCCATGAAGGACTCGTGGACGCGCGCGGTGTCCGGATCGGCCGCCGCCATGTCGGTCAGCGTCTTCTCGGTGACTTCCTTGAGACGCGCTACTACCGCCTCCGGCAGCGGCTGGGCGGTGACGCCTTCGTTGTCGACCAGGTCATTGAGCGCCTCGGCATTCACCGATTCGCACCAGGCCTGGCTCTCGACGTTGCACGCCTGGGCGGCGGCCTTGACGATGGCCTGCAGGTCTTCGGGCAGGCCCTCCCAGGCCGCCTTGTTGATCATCAGCTCGGTGACGTTGGTCGGCTCGTGCCAGCCGGTGGTGTAGTAGTACTTGGCGGCCTTCTGCAGCCCCAGACGGCGATCCTGATAGGGGCCGACGAACTCGGCGGCATCGATGACGCCGCGTTCCAGCGCCGGGAAGATCTCTCCGCCGGGCAACAGACGCACGGCCACGCCCAGTTCGGCGTAGACCTTGCCGGCCAGCCCCGGGATACGCATCTTCAGGCCCTTCAAGTCCTCGACCGTATTGATCGGCTTGCGGAACCAGCCGGTCATCTGCACGCCGGTATTGCCCATCGGGAAGGCGATCAGCCCCTTGGGGGCGTAGAGCTCATGCCACAGCTCCAGGCCGCCACCGTGATACAGCCAGGCATTCATGCCCTGGGTATTCATGCCGAAGGGCACGGTAGTGAAGTACTGGGCGGCGGGAATCTTGCCGGCCCAGAAGTAGGCATTGCCGGCGTTCATCTCCACCACGCCACTGGCGACGGCATTGAAGCCCTCCAGGGCCGGAATCAGCTCACCGGCCGCGAAGTGCTGGATCTTCATGCGCCCGCCCGACATGGCCTCCACCTTGCGGCAGAAGTCGGTCGGACTGCCCGGGCCCTCGACATAGAAGGGCGAGCCAGGACCGTAGGCATTGGTCATCTTCCATTGATAGGTCTTGTTGGATTCCGCGCGCACGATGGCGGGCGCACCCATCACGAGTCCAGCGGTTGAGGTTGCCAGTGCGGCACCCAGGAACTTGCGACGATCGAATGTCATGGGAGGATCTCCTGCGGACGGATGACCAGTAATGCCCTTGCGACAGACTGCTTTGAATGCTCTGTGTGAAAGAGTCTTCTGTCTCAAGGGGGGCGCCTGTACGGCATGCCGACATTGAGGCCGGCGATCTTGTTGTGTAGGTGTTTCTGCATGTTCTTGAGTAGCGTTGCCTGTCATTTGTCAGCCAGAAGGCTGCCATTTGTCAGTGGGCTACGTGGAAGACATTGCAAGGCGTGTGCCATTTGGCGCGCAGGGAGATTTATTCTTTATTTTCAATCGATTGCATGGAAATTCTGGGCGTTGTGTTTCGCTGATAGAGCGTGAGCGCGCCCCTGGCGTTGCCCAAGTGAGGCCGTGGCAGCGCTGATTGGCAAAGTTCAGGGCCTGACAAATGTCAGAAGATGACGCCTGGCGCGGCATTTGTTCACCGATAGCGACGGGGAGGGTGACATCTGGCTCACGAATGTGGGGTAGGGATGATCAATTGTCATGCTCGCGACCTGATGGTGCGTGCGATCGATCATGGTGCACCTGGATAGGGGCGCTCAGAATCGGTCAATCAGAGCAGGTCAATAAGACTCGGTACGCCCACATCGAGTCTTCATGCGAGGCGCCATAGACGACAGTCTGAGTGGCTGGTGGCATCATGCGGCTTTGTCCTGATGGAGCGTTAGATGTCACCTCATGAGCCTGAAGAGCCCGCCACCCGCTCGGAGTCTTCGCCTGCCGCCGCATCCACCTGCGTGACGAAGACTGCCGGGCCTCGCCTGCCCGCCACGCCCGGGGCACCAGGAGGGGCTCAGGTGCCGCGCATCCTGCTGGTCGCCATCCTGGTGGTGATGGCGGTGCTTGCCTGGTGGGAGATGCCGCAGCAGTGGGCGCTGGATTTCCTCGACGCCACTCTGGGTCAGGCGTTCAGTGCCTTCGCCATCGCCAAGGGCCTGAACGCGACCATCTCGGTACTGCAGTCCTCGACCATCGATCTGCAGGTCTTTCAGGTCTCGCCCGGGGAAGCGCTGGACCCCGCCAATGACATGATCGAGCGCTTTTCGTGGGTGATGTTCGCGGCGACCGGCTCGCTGGCGCTACAGAAGCTGCTGCTGGGCATCTCCGGCTCGCTGATCATCAAGGCCTTCGCCAGCGGTGCCTGCCTGCTGGCGGCTCTCGGGCTACTTACCGGCAGTCGCCAATCGGTCGATGGGATGCATCCCCGCCAGCGCTGGTGGCAGGTGGCTATCCTGCGCGTGGCCCTGTGGGGCATCGCACTGCGCTTCGCGGTGCTGAGTGTCGCGCTGGCCAGCGGCGCCGCGGGTCAGGCCTTTCTCGATGACAGTCGCGATACCCAGATGGCGCAGTTGAGCGTGACGCAGCAGCAGCTGGCGGAAGTCGCCGACAAGCAGGTAGGTGGCGCGCACGAGGAGCGCAGCTGGTGGCAGCAGTTCAAGGGCAGCATGGAAGGCTGGGTCGGCGGGCCGATCACCAGTGTCACCCAGGGCTTTGATGCGATGACCGACAAGGTGATCGACCTGACCATGCTGTTCATCACCCAGACGGTACTGTTCCCGCTGGGCTTTCTGTGGGTCGCGCTACGGCTGCTGCGCGGGCTGGCAAGGTTGCAGTGATGCTTGCAGTGACGCTTGCAGTGATATGTGAGGTGACAAGTGAAATGACAGCCCCGGCGCCGTCCGGTGCTGCGGCGTCAGAGGCAGAGACAGAGGCAGAGACAGAGGCAGAGACAAAGACAAAGAGAGACAGAGATGTCATAGCCGCGCGCCACCACGCCGATGCTTCACGCGCGTCATCAGCGACTTGCAGTCGACGGAGAGAATCTCGTCGCGATTGAAGATATGCGCGCGCACGAAGGCATCGAAGGCCTCGTAGCTGTCGGTGAGGGTGTGGATGTGCAGGCTTTTCAGGTCGCTCATGATATAGAGGCTGACCACCTCGACGCAGGCGGAAAGCTCCTCGGCGATGCGTTCGATGGCGCTGGGAGCGACGGTCAGGTCCACGAAGGTGGAGATGCCCTTGCCGAGCTTGTCGGGGTTGATGACGGCGGTGAACTGTTCGATCACGCCGCTCTCGACCAGCGCCTGGACGCGGCTGCGCGCATGGGCACGCGAAATGCCGAGCTTGCGGGCGATATCGGCGTAGGACATGCGACCGTCCTTGATCAGCAGGTTGAGCAGCTCACTGTCGGTGCGGTTGAGGTTCATGGGCCAGGGTCTCGACGGTCTTTGTTGTAGTGGTGCGCATGTCGTATCAAACCTGTGCGATCCGCACTTGTATAGTCCGACTGCAGCCCTGGCGAGGATATTCCGGCTCTGGAAATGACAACGGGACGCCAAGGCGTCCCGTTGTCATGTGCATGTTTAGAGCAGAAGCCTCAAGCGTCACTGATAGACGATCTCGCCCTGGGGCGCGTATGCCGTGACGTCGATCGGGCTCTGCTCGGCAAGATAGGCCTTGAGCACATCGGCATCGACGAAGCCGGTATCCAGGTAACCCGGCAGGTCAGTGACCTTCGGATAGCCATCCCCGCCGGCGGCATTGAAGCTCGGGACGGTGAAGCGATACTGGGCGTCCATGGCCAATGGCTGGCCCTGAATCATCACGTCGGAGACGCTGCCTTCTGCGCGATTGACGCGCAGGCTGACGCCGGCGAACTGGGCATAGGCGCCGGAGTCCACCGGTTGGGTGGCCACCGCCTCGAGATACTCGAGCACCTCGCTACCTGACATGGTCACGACCCCCACGGTGTTGCCGAAGGGCAGCACGGTCAGCACATCCTTGTAGGTGATCTCGCCCGCGGGCAGCGAGGCGCGTACGCCACCTGAGTTCATCACGCCGAAGTCGGCCTTGCCGGCCTGCATGGCGGCGGTGGCGATCAGACGTCCCAGGTTGGTCTGGGCAAAGCGCACCACGTCGCGATCGCCTTCCAGCTTGCCGTTGCTCTGCGCGACCGTGACGTTGAGCTGCGCCTGACCCTTTTCCTGATAGGGGCGCAGGAATTCGCGCAGCTCGCTGTCTTCGGCAATTTCCTCCGCGACCAGCACCTTCCTGCGCTCGCCATTCTCCTCGACGGTCTTCTTGAGATTCACCGGAATCAGCTGATAGTTGACCATGGTCAGCTCGCCATTGCGGAACTCGTAATCGGCGCGTCCCACGTACTTGCCCCATTCATGCGCCTGCACGATGTAGGTGCCGTTCTGGCGGTCCGGCTGGCAATCATCGCCGGGTGCAAAGTCCGCCATCCGGTTGGCACCCTCCATGCAGACCGGCTCCTGGGAGTGGCCACCGACGATCATGTCCAGTTCGCCGTAGGGCAGATAGCGCGCCAGCGAGACATCGCCCGGCGCATTGATGCCATGCTCGGCATTCTGATAGTGGCCCATGTGGGTGACGGCGAAGATCAGGTCCGGCTGCTCATGCTCGTTGAGCTCCTCGATGGCCTTGCGCGCCTCTTCCTTGGGGTCACGGAAGTCGAGATCGCTGAAGTATTCGGGGTTGCCGATACGCACGGTGTCTTCGGTGGTCAGGCCGATCACCGCGATCTGGATGCCATGCTCATCGAAGATCTTCCAGGGCGCGAACAGGCGCTCGCCGCTGGTCTTGTCGTAGATATTGGCGGCCAGCATCGGGAAGTCGGCCCAGTCGCGCTGCTTTAGCAGCACCGCCAGCGGGTTGTCGAATTCATGGTTGCCCACCGCCATGGCGTCGTAGCCGATGCGGTTCATGCCCTTGAAGTCGGGTTCGGCCTGCTGGAGATCGGATTCCGGCACGCCGGTATTGATGTCGCCACCCGACAACAGCAGCACGCTGCCACCTGCGGATTCCACCTCGGCGCGGATGCGGTCGACCAGCGTCTTGCGCGCCGACATGCCGTATTCGCCATCACTGCTCTGCCAGAAGCGGCCGTGGTGGTCGTTGGTGTGCAGCACCGTCAGGTGATAGGTGGTGTCGGCCTGCCATTCATGGCCCGCCTGGCTGGCACAGGCACTCAGCGTACTGAGCAGTGCAGCCCCCAGCAGGGCCTTCAGCGCCATGCGCGAGCGGGTAGGCGCGCACAAGCCCGGCGCATTTGATGAGATGAGTCGAGTATTCAGCATGAGCGATACGTTCCTTGTGTCTGGCTCCGGTGCGCAATGGCGCGTTCAAATCTGTGAGTGCTGATTGTCAGGGTGCTGATTGCAAGAGTGTTGATGGTAAAACTGCTTGAAGGGTGGGGACGGCATGAACAACCCCATGCAGTCTGCCTCATTGCTGTGGAGATTGGACGACCGACGCCCGAAGTGCGAGGCTGGCGCCGCTTGTGAGCGTCATCGACTGGCATGAAGAGGGAGACCGACATGAAAAAACCGGCCAATGATGCGCCGGTCTTTTCATGTCTCATCGCTGCGCCTGCGGGTCAGGCGTGTTCCTGGTCCGCGCTGATGCTGTCGGTGGACTCACGCTCACTCGCTTTTGGGTTGAACACCTCGGCGTCTTCCATCTTCGGCAGCAGCAGCTCGGCGATGATGGCGGTCAGGCCGCCCATGGTGATCGGCGAGCGCAGCGCATCGGCGAAGGCGCCCGGAATGGCGTTCAGCACATCCGGCACCATGCCGACGCCAAGCCCCAGCCCCAGGGCCAGCGCGATGATCATCATCTCGCGACGCCCGATGGGCTGCGCCATCAGGATGCGGATGCCGGACACCGCGATCAGCGCGAACATCAGCGTGGTGGTGGCACCGAGCACCGGGCGCGGCATCTGGGTCAGCAGGGTGGCGATGAAGGGCGACAGGCCCAGCAGCAGCAGGAAGCCGGCCACGTAGCGGCCCACATGGCGGCTGGCGATGCCGGTCAGCTGGATCACGCCGGTGTTCTGGCTGAAGGTGGTGTTGGGGAAGGTGCCGGCCAGCGCGCCGAGTGCGGAATTCAGGCCATCGCCCAGCACGCCGCCGCGCAGACGCTTCTGGTGTAGCTCATCATCCACGGCGAGACCCGAGGCGCGTGCGCTGCCGGTGAGGTCACCGACCGTCTCGATGGCGGTGATCATGAAGATGAAGGCCACCGGCAGGAAGGCGGCCAGCGAGAAATCGAAGCCTGTATTCAGGGTCGCCGGATGCGGCAGGGCCAGCAGGGCGGCATCGGCCAGCTGCGGTGCATCATAGAGGCCACCGATGGCGGCGATGATGCAGCCGACGGCCATGCCGATGAAGATGGAGGCGATTCTCAGCCACGGATGACGCGAGACCTGACAGGCCAGCACCGTGATCAGCACACAACCGGCCAGTGCCAGATTGGCGGGCGCACCGAAGTCCTCGGCGCCGAAGCCGCCGCCGATGTCCGTCATGCCCACCTGGATCAGGCTCAGGCCGATCAGCATCACCACCACGCCGGTGACCACGGGCGTGATGACCCGCTTGAGCCACGGCAGCACCGTGCCCAGCGCCATCTCGATCAGGCTGCCGGCCAGGCAGGTGCCGAACAGCACCGCCAGTACCTGTTCGTCACTGGCATTCTGCGAACGAGCGATCAATCCGGCGGTGATCAGCGCGGACACGAAGCTGAAACTGGTGCCCTGGATGCTCAACAGCCCTGAGCCGAACGGGCCGATGCGCTGGGACTGGATCCAGGTGGCGACCCCGGAGACCACCAGTGCCATCGACAGCAGGCTGGCGGTGTAGGCATCGAGGCCCAGCGCGCTGGTGATGATCAATGTCGGTGCAATGATACCGGCCAGACTGGCCAGCAGATGCTGGGCGCCGGCGAGGGCCGAGATGGGGACCGACGGGCAGCTTTCGAGGCCGAGCAGTGGTTCGTCGATCCCCTTGGAATCGGAAGAGGATTGGCTCATGTGACGCTCCTTGTTCTGCTCGCGGTGCAATGGCGGAAATGGTGTCGGGCACTGGATTGTTCAGCGCGGGCAGCCAATTATAAGCAAGATGTGAACCAAGTTCAGTGCTCGTATCGATTTTTCCATCACTTGTTGCGTGTCCCGCGGCCAGGCCAGGGGATGAGCAGGCCAGGCCCGTGTGCCACAAACGCAAGATCCCCGCCGGGCGTGATGCCCGGCGGGGATCTGTCTTTGCTCTCGCGGCGCCTTGTCTGAGCGAAAGTACGCCCAGCGGCTCAGGGCGTCAGCAGGCGCTGGATATTGAGGCTGATCTCACCTTCGCCGAAGGTGCTCAGGAAGCCCTGGAAGTGCTCGGTGGCCACGTGGGCTTCGATGGCGTCTTCATCCCACCATTCTTCCAGTACCACGAAGTCGCCTTCCGGTACTGGCTCACCTTCCGCGACGTTCTTGTCGATCGCGAAGAATTCGTACTGCAGGCAGCCCTTGTCGGACTGGCTCTTCTCGACCAGTTCGGCGAGAGCATCGCGTGCCTTGTCCTGCTGGTCGGCGGGGAAGGTCAGTGTCGCGATAAGCTTGATGGACATGGCATGAATCCTGTCGTGGGCGTAAGAAGTGGACGTAACGGATGGGCGAAATAAATCAGGCACGCAAGCCGGCCATCGCCGCCGGGAATGCACTGCGCTGGTCTGCCTCGAAAAGGTGGCATGTCCGCCATCGGGATGCAATGCGGCGGGCACGGGCAGCGACTTGCCCCCCCCGTGCCCGCCGTTGGCCCGCAAGGCGGACACGTCGATGTCTTGCGGACAGCTGCTGTGAACAGATCTTCAGAATCCGCTCTTGAGCGCCAGCTGCTGAGAGCCCGGCCTTGAGAGCGAGCTTTACAGGCGAGTGAAGATCTCGTCTGCCGGCAGACGGGACTTGGGCAGCTCGGCATTGAAATCGTCAGCGGCGCGGTAACCCAGGCTCACGGCGACCAGGGCGTTGAAGCCTTTCTCGCGCAGGCCGAATTCCGCATCCAGTGCCACCGGGTCGATGCCTTCCAGCGGCACCGCATCGATGTTCAGGCTGGAGGCGGCATACAGCAGGCTGCCGTAGTTGAGATAAACCTGCTTGTCCATCCAGTGCTGCAGGTCCTTGAGGTCATGACGGTGCAGGTCGATGAACAGACGACGCGCGCCGTCCATCATCGCGCTGAACTCGTCATCCTTCTTGAAGCGGCCATCAGACGCTTCGGTGTCCAGCAGGTGGTTCAGGTAGTCGTCGTCCAGGGTGGAGCGAGTGCAGAACAGCACGACGTGAGACGCATCGGTGATCTTCGGCGAGTTAAAGGCGTACTTGTCATCGGTACCGGCGCGCGCGAAGCGCTGCTTGGCATCGTCGGATTCCAGCACCAGGAAGTGCCACGGCTGGGAATTGACGCTGGAGGCGCTCAGGCGCATCACGTTTTCCAGTTCCTGCCAGTCGGCGGCGCTGATCTTGCGTGCCGGATCGAAGGCCTTGGTGGAATAACGACGTTGCATGATGGCGGTGGGAGTCATGATGATGGTCCTCGTAGTGGCAGGCCAGTCGCTGAGCGTCCATGACCTTGTGAGAAGCCTTGTGGAAAGACTTGTAGAAGAAGATGTCGCCATCATAGCGAGTGGATTCAGCGTTGAGTATCCGCGTTGCGCGCATCTTTAAGATGAAAAAATGGCACCAATCCCGAGAATTGGTGCCATATGTCAATTACTTGTCATCGCTGTGATGCTTTCATGGCATTAATGCTGCGGCAGGCTCTCTGGATGGCGTCTCAGAAGAAGCACTCAGCATCAGGCCGTGCAGCTTGCGGCACTGGCCCGCCACATGGACTTCGCGTATCACGCGGTCGTCGCCCAGCATCATCAATGCGAACAGCACCTCCTGCAGCGATACCTGGCTGGACTGACCCCAGCGCGTGCGCCGTGCCAGCAAGGGCGTGGCAGCGGGGTCGAGCACGATGACATCGGCTTCCATGCCCGGACGCAGGTTGCCGACCTTGTCTTGCAGACGCATGGCCCGCGCATTGCCCAGCGTCAGTTGATAGAAGCCCTGCCAGGGTGTCAGCGGTTGATTGGCGCGTGACTCAAGCCCCGCCACATCATGGGCGACAGCGCCGTGAAGCTGGCCGATCTGATAGGCGGCCTTGAGGCTCTCCAGCTGACACAGGCTGGAGCCACCGCCGACATCGGTGGCGATGCTGATGTTCATGCCCACGGCGCGGGCACTGGCGCGATCGAAGAGTCCGCTGCCGAGAAACAGGTTGGAGGTCGGGCAGAAGGCGATGCTGGCGCCCTGATCCGCGATGCGCTGACGCATGCCATCGTCCAGGTGGATACCGTGGGCGAAGGTGGTGCGCTCATGGCTCAGGCCGACATCCTCATAGACCGCCAGATAATCCCGAGCGTCGGGGAACAGCTCGGCGACCCACTTCACCTCATCGAGATTCTCGGCCAGGTGGGTCTGCAGGTGCAGGTCCGGCTGGCTCTTGAGCAGTTGGCCGGCAGCCTTCAGCTGCTCGGGCGTGGAGGTCGGCGCGAAGCGCGGCGTCAGCACATAGCCGAGGCGGTCACGCCCGTGCCAGTCGGCGATCAGGCGCTCATCGTCCTTGAGCGCGGTGACCCCGGAGTCCAGCAGAGCGGGCGGGGCATTGCGGTCCATCATCACGCGCCCGGCGTGTACGCGCATGTCGCGCGCCCGGGCAGCCCGGAACAGGGCATCGGCACTGGTGGCATGTGAGGTGGCGAACACCTGGGCGCTGGTCGAGCCATGACACAGCAGCGCATCGAGGAAGGCATCGGCGACCTCGGCGGCATGTGCGGGGTCGGCGAAACGCTGCTCGGCGGGGAAGGTGTAGGTATTCAGCCAGTCGATCAGGCAGTGGCCGTAGCTTGCGATGATATCCAGCTGCGGGAAGTGCACATGGGTATCGATGAAGCCCGGCATCATCAGGCCTTCGACGTTACGCGGCGGAGACAGGCGCATCAGCTCGCCCACGGCCTCATGTCGGACAAGCGAGCGATGATCCCCCACGGCGACCACATGGCCTGCATGCATCACCAGCAGCGCATCGGTGTAGTGTTCGACGGCGCGTGCCAGGGTCGCCGCCATGTCAGAGGCTCGGCTGTTGCTGTTTCCTTGATTGCTATCTTGCTTATCGTTGCCATCGCTCGAGACCGCCTCACTCAGCATGGCGTCTGCAGGGTCGGCGACGAAATGCAGCAGCGCTCCGCGCAGTAGGCTGACGCAGGAAGCGTCCTTGGCGGCCGCGCGCAGGGCAGCCGTCAGGCGCTGCTCATCCAGGTGGCAGGCCGCAGTGTGCGACGTGTCTTGGTCAGTCATCATTCGGCCTTCTGTGTCGTTTCTGTCTGGTGCATCGCGTCAGGAGCAAAATGGGCGCGCAGCTGGCGGGCACCCTGACGCGTCAGCCCATGGCTGTCCAGTGACGTGCCCTGGGCTGACGTGCCTTGGAGAGACGCGCCATGTCCGGTGGCCTTGTCGGGCGAGTTCACGGCCGCTTCGTCACTGCGCCGCGCCTCGATCTGCAGCAGTTCCGCGACGACGCCAATCGCGATTTCCTCAGGGCGTTTGCCGGGAATGCCGGGCACGCCAATCGGACAGCGAACGCGGGCGATCTGATGCTCCTCGAGATCGCTGCGCAGGCGCTGGCGAAAGCGCGCCCACTTGCTGCTGGAACCGATCAGCCCCAGCGAGGCCAGGTCATCACGTGGTGCGAGCGCGGCGATCAGCGCCTGGTCCTCGACATGGTCATGGGTCAATACCAGCACATGGCTGCCCGCCATCACGGGCAGTGATTCACTGGCGGGCGCGGCTTTCGCGGTCGGCAGGTCAGTCAGGATATTGAACGCCTGACGTTCTACACGACCCTCGCAACCCGCGGGAGTCGTGGCGGCCGTGAGCTGCTCGGGGCGTGAGTCCCGCCAGTCGATCTGCCAGCCCAGCGGTGCCAGCAGCGTGACGATCGCCTGCCCGACATGGCCGGCGCCGAACAGGGCCAGCCGTGGCGCAAGTGCCGGGTACAGCTCGATCAGCACCTGCACATGGCCGCCACAGCATTGCTGGGCATGCTGGCCGAGCGCGATCTCCTCGAGCAGGCAGCCAGATTGTCCCCGGGCCAGCATCCCGCGAGCGCGCTCCACCACCAGCTGCTCCAGCCGACCGCCGCCGAGGCTGTCGTGCAGCGTATCGGGGGTGATCAGCATCTTGCTGCCGGCACCACGCGGGGCAGAGCCCGCCACCGTCACCACGGTGGCCAGTGCATGCGCCGTCAATGCTGCCTGGGCCTCGGCGAGCGCCTGATACCAGCGGCCGGTCGCGGCACTCTTTGCATTCATGACGGCACTCTTGTCGACATTCATGACGGCACCTGCGTTGGCTCTGCGCCAGCAGTGTCGTGCTGCTCCTGCCAGTCACGCTGTTCGCGCGCCGCCAGCATCACGCGCTCCGGCGTGGCCGGGGTATCCAGGCGCACCGCGCGGCGATAGTCGGTCAGCGAGGCCAGCGCATCGCGCAACGCCGCCCACACGCTGATGGCGAGCATGAAGGGCGGCTCGCCGACCGCCTTGGAGCGATAGATGCTGGCGGCCGAGTTGGGATGTCCCTCCAGCAGGCGCACCTTGAGCGCGCCAGCCGGCACGTCACTGATCGCCGGAATCTTGTAGGTCGCCGGGCCATCGGTGAGCAGCCGGCCATCCTCGTTCCACTTGAGCTCCTCCGTCGTCAGCCAGCCCATTCCCTGCACGAAGCCGCCCTCGATCTGGCCGATGTCGATGGCCGGATTGAGCGAATCACCGACATCGTGCAGGATCTCGGCGCTTTCCAGGCGGTATTCACCACTCAGCGTATCGACGACCACTTCGCACAGCGCCGCGCCGAAGGCGTAGTAGTAGAAGGGGTGACCGGTGCCGCTGGCGCGATCGTAATGGATATCCGGGGTGGCATAGAAGCCCTTATCGGACAGTGAGATGCGTTCCAGGTATGCCGCCTGGATCAGCTCGCCCCAGGTCATCAGTACACCGCTCGGGCCATGCAGCTCGCCATCCGTGAGGCTCAGGCTGACGCGTGGCTGGGCGAGATGCTCGGCGGCGAAGTCGAGCAGGCGCATCTTGAGGCGCAGGCAGGCATCACGCGTCGCCATGCCGTTGAGGTCCGCGCCGGAGCTTGCCGCCGTCGGCGAGGTGTTGGGCACTTTGTCGGTGCGGGTGGCGGTGATGCGTACCTTGTCCACGCTCAGCCCCAGTTCACGCGCCGCGACCTGGGTGATCTTGGTGTGCAGGCCCTGGCCCATCTCGGTGCCGCCGTGATTCACCTGCACGCTGCCATCGGTGTAGACATGCACCAGGGCGCCTGCCTGATTGAGGTGCTTGGCGGTGAAGGAGATGCCGAACTTGACCGGTGTCAGCGCCAGCCCCTTCCTGACCACCGGATTGGCGGCATTGAAGGCGCGTATCTCGGCGCGGCGCGCCCAGTAGCGGCCACTGTCCTCGAGCTGATCGATCAGGGTCGCCAACAGCGGGTGCTGATTGACGTGTTGGCCATAGTGCGTGGTCTCACGGCCCTCGCAGTAGAGATTGCGCTTGCGGATCTCCAGCGGGTCACGCCCCAGACGCCGGGCGATATCCTCCATCGCGGACTCGACCGCCAACATGCCCTGAGGGCCGCCAAAACCGCGGAAGGCGGTATTGGACGCCACATTGGTGCGTGCGCGAATGCCGCGCACGTGGGCATTGCCGAGGTAGTAGGCATTGTCGGCATGGAACATGGCGCGATCGACGATGGCATCCGAAAGATCCGGCGAGTGGCCGCAGTCGCCGGTCAGCTCGATGATGGCGGACTCGATGCGCCCGCTGTCATCGACACCGAATTCATAGCGGTGGTGGAAAGGGTGGCGCTTGCCGGTCAGGCGCATGTCATCTGCGCGTGCCAGCCGCAGGCGTGCCGCGCGGCCCGTGCGCCGAGCGATCATCGCGGCCAGACAGGCCACCGGTGCGGCCTGGGTTTCCTTGCCGCCGAAGCCGCCCCCCATGCGGCGGGTCTCCACCGTGATGGCGTGGAAGGGCACGCCGAGCACTTCGGCGATCAGCTTCTGGACTTCGCTGGGGTGCTGGGAGGAGCTGTGCACCAGCATCTCGTCATCTTCGCCGGGCAAGGCCAGTGCGGCTTGACTCTCCAGATAGAAGTGTTCCTGGCCGCCGCTTTCCAGCTCACCGCTCAATTGCCAGGCGGATTTGGCGAGTTTGTTGCTGATGCTGTCGAGATCGCCGGCGCGACCATTGGCAAGCCGTGCCTGGGTGTGGGTCGGGCGCACCAGATCACCGCGGTTGGCCGCCTCGCGCGGGTCGAGGCACACCGGCAGGGGCGTGGTGGCGACCTTGGCCAGTCGCGCCGCCTGACGTGCCGCGCGCTCGCTGTCGGCGGCGACCACGAACAGTGCCTGACCATGATGGCTGATGATGTCACTGACCAGCAGCGGGTCGCCGGGGAAGACCGGCCCCACATCGCTGTGACCGGGGATGTCGGCGGCGCTGAGCACGCAGACCACGCCGGGGGCACGGCGCACCGCTTCGAGATCCAGCGCATCCAGAGTGGCGTGCGCGACCTCGCTCATGCCGATGGCCAGATGCAGCGTGCCGGTGGGCAGTGGCAGGTCATCCACATAACGCGCCGAGCCGCTGACATGGCGCTGGGCGCTTTCATGCTGACGTGACTGGAGAACGGGGGCGGCCGGCGCGGCGCTGGCGTCGGACTCAAGACTGTGCAAGGTACGCATCGAGGCTCTCCAGTGGCGTGAGGGAAGTCGTGGTCTGACGCTCATTCAGGATGCGCTGGGCCACGCGGGGAATCAGATGGCTGGCGGCCAGCAGGCGATACTCGCGTGAGCCGCGCACGTCACTGAGCGGTGAGAAATCGGCCTGCACGGCCTGCTCGATCTGCTGGCGAGTCTGCGCCGTCAGCCTGGCGGGAGTGAGAGATTCCAGCGCTTGCAGCGTCAGCAGTGCTTCCAGGTGCGGGGCGCGGGCCGGAACCCCGGCCATGCCGCCGAAGGCCACGCGCCAGTGCTGGGCGCGCCCGCTGGCGTCACGCCGCCAGGCGAAGACGCCGAGCAGGGTGGAGATGTCATCGTCACGCCGCTTGGACAGCTTGTGTACCGCCAGCCGCTGGTTGGGCAGCGGGCGCGGCAGGAAGACCGAGTGGATGATCTCGTCCGGCATCAGCTGGGTACGCTTGTAGTCGAGGAAGTAGTCCTCGAGCTTCAGGATGCGCTCGTTGTCCTGGCTCATCAGCTGGATATAGGCGTCCAGCGCGATCAGCAGCGGCGGCATGTCACCGATGGGCGAGGCATTGCCGATATTGCCGCCCAGGGTGCCACGATGGCGGATCTGTTCACTGCCCAGTCGCGTGAGCAGCTCCGCGCCATCCGGGTAATGCTCCCGCAGCAGCGGCATCAGCTGGTGATAGCTGACCGCTGCCCCGATCCACCAGCCTGCCTGACCGGCGTGCTCGCCTTCCTCTATCTTGCCAAGCGCCGCGACCTGGGTGGTGTCGATCAAGGCCGGGAAGTCGCGCAGGCGCTGGGTGTGCTCCAGCATCAGGTCCGTGCCACCGGCGATCAGCGTGGCATCCGAGCGCTCGGCGCGCAGCGCCAGCAGGGCCTGCAAGGTGACTGGCCGATAGAAACGCCCGGTGTCTCGCTCGTCATCAGGGGCGGTGTCGTGCGCTTCCGCTGTGCTATCGCCAGCGTCCTGCAGGCAGGCTGGCCCGAATTCGCCTTGCAGCAGACGGTGAGCGGCCTCGCGGATCGGGCGATAACCGGTGCAGCGACACAGATTGCCGCCCAGTGCATGGTCGATCATGGTGTCGCGTTGCCGGGCATCGATCACTTCGCCCTGATCGATCTGGCGCTGATGACGGGCATGCAGCACCGCAAGGCTCATGGCGATGCCCGGGGTGCAGAAGCCACATTGGCTGGCGTGTGTGCTGACCAATGCCTGCTGCACCGCCGAGAGGGTTGGCGCCTGGCTGGCATCCGCCAGACCCTCGACGGTGATCAAGTCACAGCCGGCCAGCTGGTGGGCGGGCATCAGGCAGGCGTTGGCGGTGCTCACATTGTGGCCCGGCCCCTGCAAGGCAATGGTGCAGGCGCCGCAGTCGCCGGAGGCACAGCCTTCCTTGGTGCCGTCTTGCCCAAGTGAGGTGCGCAGCACTTCGAGTACGCTCGTTCCCGGTGCAGGTGTGGGCAGTCGGCACGCGCGCCCGTTCAAGGTGAAGTCGATCATGCGGGCATCCTGTCAGGTCGTATTGTCATTGTGGTGCCTTGTTGCGTACAGCGTACTTCCAACGCTCAAGTCCTCTGTTCTACGCTGCCGGCGGGCTGGGGCTGTCTTGCCAGCGGGCCTGTTCTATCCAGGCGACGAGCGTTGATCTGCAGGCTGTTGTCTCTATCAATGTAACAGGTCGTATTGTGATTCCTGCAAGAATCTGACCAAATGGTCAGTGCATGTTGTGGTATTTTGTTCGCCGGTGTCTCAACGGGCTGTTTTCACTGCTGTTCCAACGCCACGTGATAGTCGCTTGACCAGAGCCTCCTGCTTGCGCACATCGTCGCTGACTGGCGAGTGAGACAGACAGGGGACTGTCGCCAAGAGACTCGAATGCTTTTTTCTGACCTGATGAGTGATGCCGATGCCCGCGGATTCTCCTTCTTCCCTTTACGCTGAAGTCCGTCGTACCCGTAGCGCGGAATTGAGCGTGCCGCCTGCCAGCTCTCCGCGTGAGCAAGCCGAGAGCCGTATTCTCGAGGCCGCCGAATGCGTATTCGCCTGTCACGGTTATCGCGGCAGCACCTTGAAGCAGATTGCGGAAGTGGCCGAGTTGCCCAAGGCCAATCTGCTCTATTATTTCGGCTCCAAGGAGAAGCTCTACGTTCACCTGCTGGAGCAGACCCTGACGCGCTGGAATGCTTCGCTCGAGGATATCTCGCCCGATGACGAGCCACGTGAGGTGCTGGAGGCGCTGGTGCGCGTCAAGCTCAAGCTGGCACGCCAGGCACCGCAGGCCTCGCGTCTGTTCGCGGCGGAGGTGATCAGTGGGGCGCCTTTCCTGCGCGATTATCTCAGTGGCGACCTGCGCGACTGGGTGCAGGCGCGCTGCGATGTCATGAAGGCCTGGATGGCCGCGGGCAAACTGCGCGAGGCGGAGCCGATGTGGGTGATCTACCTCATCTGGTCCACCACTCAGCATTACGCGGATTTCGCCGCCCAGATCGATCAGCTGGGGGGAGCGCCGCAGAGCGATGAAGACTGGGAGCAGCTGGCGGATTTCGTGGCCAGCACGCTATGTGATGGTCTGTGCCCGCGACAGCCATGAGCGGCATGAGCGGCATGAGCGCTTGAGCCGGCGGATTCGGCGCTCTGTCGGTCGCCTGTTTCAGCTGTCTGTTGTCAGTACCTCGCCGCACAGCAAAAAGCCCGCCCCGGTATCCGGGGCGGGCTTTTTTGGTTCTTGAGTCTAGAGTCGTTCTTGCGTCGCTCGCTCTTGCGTCATTCTGGAAATGTGAAGGATAAGGCCATCAGGCGATCAGCTTGCCATCTCCAAGGGCATGCCAGCATCGCGATCCAGCACTGCTTCTTCCTCTTGCTTGGTCCCCGACAACTCGGCTTTCTCCAATTGAGAGATGTCACAGTGTTGATGCATCTGCCAGCCATCGCGGGCATCGTCGGCAAGATAGATCAGCGCGGCATCGGCGCTTGCCCACAGCCGCGCGAGGTCACGTTGGTGGCGGGTGCGGTTGGCCAGCGGCAGCGCATCGGCGGTGACTACCACCACCGGCGCCTTGCGCAGCCAGCGCGGCGCATGACTCGGCCAGCTGTGATGCACGGCGTCCAGCCAGGGCGCCTGGGGATGGCCGGGCGATGACTGCCAGCGCCAGCCACGCCCGACCTCGGTGATCCCGCGCGCCGTCCAGATCAGGCTGCGCCGCGGCAGCTGCGCCTCCAGGCTTTTCAGCAACGCATCGTCGCTATCCGTCAGCGGCTGGATGGCTCCTGACATCATGCTCAGGTACTCGCCAGCGTGCTGGCCGGCGGTCAGTTCCAGCTTGATGCGAGGCGCCGGGGCGAGGGCGATGCTGTTCTCCAGCGGTATGTGCATGCCGCATTCCATGCCGATGGTATAGACGCTCATGCCAGCATTCCTCGACGCGTCATGCTCTGACGCAGCAGGGTGTGGTGGCGGTGCATCGCCTCCCAGTCAGCGTGAGCCTTGTGGTTGATGTCAGGATTGAAGACGGCTTTCTGCTGCGCGATGGGCGATGCTGTCGGAGTCGGTGTCTCGGCTGAGGCCTGGGCCGCCACGGCCGAGGCGGCAATGTCGGCCTGGCTGCGCGTGTCATGGGCCGGTGAAGGCGTCGTGGGGGCCGTCGTTGTCTTCAGGCTCAGCGGCGGTGCCTCGTAGCCCATCGCCATCACGCCCAGCAATTGAGCGGACTGGGCATTGGCGACATCCTGTGTGGCGCTGCTAGAGCGGGGCAAGAGGGTGAATGTCTGTGTCGTGACCTTGGCTGTCATGGCTCGGCAGGTATCGAGGAGGGCAGTCATCGTTGAGGTGGCCATGAGAATGCTCCTTGCGCATCGCGAGCGCTTTATCGGGAATATTGCAGTCCGGCAAGGGTCGTTGGCGTTACTGCGCGGCGTATGACCTGTCGGCTGGCTAGTCTTGATCAAGCGGCTTGCGTGCCGATTTGTTGTGATGAACAGTAAAAACAGGCGCTTGTGTCTGTCGCGCGGTGCGGATGGTTGGCGTCGTGCAGCGCTTGAGGGCGTCAGAGGCGTTCAGGATGAAGAAAAAGCGCTCATCTCGAGGGTTACGCCTTTCGTCTATGCACTGTCAGTCAGCACCTGGCCCAGGCTTTGCACTGTCTTGATGCAATCGTTGATGCAATCGTTGCTCTGCGCTCACGCAGAATCTTTTCAGGAGTGTGTCTTCATGCCACGAGCGCCCATAGATCACAGCGCGCCCCCCGAGGATGACGTGTCCGGTAAATCCCGGGCAGTGCACCCGGATGGGGAAGCGCCTGCCCCCGATGCCGATGCCAGCGTCAATCTTGCTACCAGTCTCGCTCGCCATGCCGCAAGCCAGGGCACCAGGAGCCTGAGCCTGCATCAGCGTCTGACCCGTTCGCTTGAGGAGCTCACACCGAATGAGCAGCGCATCGCGCGCTTTCTGCTCGCGCATCAGGATGAACTGGCGCTATACAACGCCGCGGAACTGTCACGCCTGACCGACGTCTCCAAGGCGACGGTCAGCCGCCTGTTCCGCCGTCTTGGCTATCAGGACTTCCGTGAGGCGCGGGACCAGGCGCGTAGTCTGCGTCATTCGGGTGTGCCGGTGGCGGCAGCGCCGACGGCAGACCATCACCAGCGCCACTATGAGCAGGAGTGTCGCAACCTGCGTCAGGCACTGGCGGCGCTGGACATGCTCGATATGGAGGCCTTGAGCGGCGCTCTGGCCAAGGCCGAGCGGCTGCAGATCATCGGCTTTCGCAATGCTTATCCACTCGCGCTGCACCTGCGCCAGCAGTTGCTGCAGTTGCGCGAGCAGGTGGCGGTGTTGCCGCAACCCGGCCAATCACTCGGCGAGGAGATCGCACGCCTGGGCGTCGATGACGCCGTGGTGGTATTCGCCATGCGCCGGCGACCGCATGGGCTGGCACGATTGCTTGAATGGCTGGGGCAGGCGCCATGTACGGTGCTGCTGGTCTGCGATGACAGCCTGAGCACCATCCCCGCCGGTATCGAGCATGTCCTGCGCTGCCCGTTGGACAGCGTCAGCGCCTTCGACAGCTACGCCGCAGCCATGAGCCAGATCAATCTGCTGGCCACGCGCCTGCTGCATGACGACCTCGTCGGCGGGCGCAGTCAGATACGCCGCGTGACGGATACCTTCGATGCGCTGGAGGAACTGGGCGACGGCTGATCGTCCAGCTTGAAGTGCTCCTGCCTTTCCTTCCTCTCTATCTATCTCCCTGTGGGCCGCCAGTCTTGCTTCTGATCTGTGCGGCGGCCCGATTCGACCCGGCGCGCTCTGCGCACCCGCAGGGCGCATATGCCTCCCTGACTGCACCATCTGCTGCCATGTCGCTGATGTCGGCGCCCTGATCTCGCCGCCAGGCGAGGGCGTCATCCGCGATTTCGCCTCCCGCAGGCGTGTGTCTCTTCTTATCGTAGCTACTCATTTCTTCTCGCTGTTTTGCTTTCAGGCCTGTTCTCGATCCTGTGCTGAGGCGCGTGCTCAAGTGCGTTCGCAAGCCCATGCACAGGCGTGTGAGCTGCTGGTGACTCTGCGCTGCCTGCAACTCGATCACCTTGTTGAGCACCTGGCGGAAGTGCTTTGGCACACCTGTTGCAAAGATTGATAAGGGAATCACTCGTTTCATTGGTCAGGTTCTGAAGACGAATGCGACAAGGAGTCAATGGACCTGACTCGGCGAGACACTCGGCAAGACGATCAACAACAACCAACAACAATCCACTGCCGCAAGGCACCAGGTGAATGACGAGTCGTCCTCGCATCAGCGCCTGGCATTGACGGATACCGGAGTCGACCGATGAGCAAGCGTCACGAGAGCAAGGCCCAGCAGCGCGCCACACGGACAGGCAACAAGCAGCGTCTTGGCAACTGGGTCCGCAAGGGAATATTGCTGGCCCTGTGGGGCACGTTGGCGTCCACCGCCCTGAGTGCACACGCGGATGCACTGAGTGACATCACCGATAGCGGGGTGCTGAAAGTGGCGGTGCCACAGGACTTCCCGCCCTTCGGCTCGGTCGGCCCGGACCTCAAGCCGCGTGGCTACGATATCGACATGGCGCGCTATCTGGCAGACGAGATGGACGTGAAGCTTGAGCTGGTGCCGGTCACCTCGGCCAATCGCATCCCTTACCTGCAGACCCGCAAGGTCGATCTGGTGATCTCGAGCCTGGGCAAGAATCCCGAGCGTGAGAAGGCGATCGATTTCTCCGATGCCTATGCGCCGTTCTTCCTCGGCGTGTTCGGCGAGAAGGGCAGTGAGGTGGACTCCGCGCAAGGACTGAGCGAGAAGACCATCGGCGTGACACGTGGCTCGGTGGAAGACATGGAACTCAGCAAGGTGGCACCGGAATCGACCACCGTGAAGCGCTTCGAAGACAACAACACGACCTTGTCGGCATTTCTGTCAGGCCAGGTCGAGATGATCGCCACCGGCAATCTCGTCACCGCCGCCATCGCCGAACGCAATCCTGCCCGCGTGCCGGTCAGCGTGCTGCCGCTCAAGAATTCTCCCTGCTATGTGGGCATGCGGCATGACACGCCGGCGCTCAAGGCGCGCGTGAATGAGCTGATCGCCCAGGGAATCGAGGATGGCACGCTCAATACGCTCTCCGAGATCTGGTTCAAGGCGCCACTGCCGTCACTGGATGCCTGACTCGAGACGTCACACGTCTGATCCCTTTGCCCGTGAGGCTTGATCGATGAATTATCTCCCGGATTTCCCGCGCCTGTTGCCGTATTTGCCCGACCTGATGGCCGGGCTGATGACGACGGTCTGGCTGACGGCGCTGACCACCACGCTGGGGATACTCGGCGCGGTGATGTGTGTCTGGCAGCGCCATCGTGCGCCGACCAGCATCTTCAGCCGGCTGCTGGGCATGCTGGTGGAGCTGCTGCGCAACACGCCTTTCATCGTCCAGCTGTTCTTCATCTTCTTCGGTCTGCCGGCGCTGGGACTGTCACTCAGTGTCGAGATGGCCGCTGTGATCGCGATGACACTCAACCTGGCGGCCTACAGCAGTGAAATCCTGCGTGCCGGGGTCGATGCCACCGGTCGCGGCCAGTGGGAAGCCGGGCGGGCACTGGGGCTTACCCGCTGGCAGAGCTATCGCCATGTGGTGCTGATGCCGGCGCTGGAACGCATGTATCCGGCGCTGACCAGCCAGTGCGTGATCGTGATGCTGGGCTCCGCCGTGGTCTCCCAGATCAGCGTGGCGGATCTGACCTTCGCGGCCAACTTCATCCAGTCACGTACCTTCCTGAGCTTCGAGAGCTACGTGGTGACGGCAGGCATGTACCTGCTGTTGGCCATCGCGATGCGCGCCTTGCTCAACCGCATCGGGCGTCGCCTGTTCGGCTTTCGCCACCTGACGCCCGCCCCGCGCAGCTGTCTGTCTTCCCATGTCCTGAAAGAGGCCCACTCATGATCGACTTCACGCTGTGGGACATTCTGCGCAACCTGTTGCTGGCGGCGCGCTGGACACTGGCGCTATCCCTGATCGCCTTCATCGGCGGCAGTCTGGTCGGGCTGGCGCTGACCTTTCTGCGCCTGACCCGCTGGCCGGGGGCGGCGCTCTTCTGTCGTCTCTATACCGAGCTGTTCCAGGGCACGCCGCTGTTGATGCAGCTGTTCCTGGCCTTCTTCGGCGTGGCGGTCTTCGGGCTGGATGTCTCGGCCTGGACGGCGGCGGCCGTGGCGCTGACGCTGTTCAGCAGTGCCTTCCTGCATGACATCTGGCGGGGCTGTGTCGAGGCGGTGCCCAAGGGGCAGTGGGAAGGGGCGCGGGTGCTGGGGCTCGGCTACCTGAAGACCATGCGTCACATCATCCTGCCGCAGGCGCTGCGCATGGCCATCGCGCCGACCGTCGGCTTCTCGGTGCAGATCATCAAGGGCACCGCGCTTGCCTCGGTGATCGGCTTCGTCGAGCTGACCAAGGCCGGCACCATGCTCAACAACGCCACCCTGGAACCCTTCACCGTCTTCGCGCTGGTCGCGTTGCTGTATTTCGCCATGTGCTATCCGCTGTCGCGGCTGGCTCGCCACCTGGAGGCACGTCTCAATGTCACTGCTCGCTGAAGTCTCTGCGCTGGATAGCGCCTCATCCGACGCTGCTGTCTCCGAGAAGGCCGCCGTCACCGAGAGCGCTCCCGTCTCCGACAGCGCCCTTGATACCGAGAGCGCCAAGGCACCGCTGGTCAGCCTGTCGGCGCTGACCAAGTCCTTCGGTGACGTGGCGGTCCTCAAGGGGATCGATCTCGAGGTGCGTCCGGGTGAGGTGGTGTCGATCATCGGGCTCAGCGGTTCCGGCAAGAGCACCTTGCTGCGCTGTATCAATCAGCTTGAACAGCATGACGGCGGCGCCATTCATGTCGCCGGCAAGCTGCTGGACGGTAGCGAGATGGACGCCGCCGCCCTGGCGCAGGATGTCGGCATGGTGTTCCAGAGCTTCAATCTGTTTCCCCACAAGCGCGTCGGCGAGAACGTGATGCTGGCACCGATGCTGGTCAAGGGTGTCGCCCGCGATATCGCCGAGCGCGAGGCCCGCGAGATGCTGGCCAAGGTCGGGCTGGGGGAGAAATTCGATGCCTGGCCGAGTCAGCTCTCCGGTGGTCAGCAGCAGCGGGTGGCGATCGCGCGCGCCCTGGCGATGCACCCCAAGGTGCTGCTGTGCGATGAGATCACCTCGGCTCTGGACCCGGAACTGGTTGGCGATGTGCTCAAGGTGCTGGAACAGCTCAAACGTGAGGGCATGACGCTGATTCTGGTCACCCATGAGATGAATTTCGCCCGTGATGTGGGCGATCGCGTGATCTTCATGCACCAGGGGCGTGTGCATGAGTCGGGCGACCCCGCGACACTGTTCGCCAATCCGGCCACGGAAGAGCTGCGCCAGTTCCTCGGCGCGGTGCTATGAGTGCAGCGTCTTGAGCGTGCAGCGGTGGACCACATCATGAGTCGAAAGGAGTCGCTCCCAGTGGACAAGCGTATCTATGTAGCGCCGGCACGTTTCTCGGGGCCGCGGGGTCAGGGGTGGCAGGAAGAAGGCCCGCTGAATGGCCAGCGACTGGTGGTCAAGGACCTGTTCGCGATCAAGGGCGAGCGCATCGGCCAGGGCAACCCTGACCTGCTGGCCAGCGCCCCCATCGAGCGGCAGACGGCGCCTGCTGTCCTCGCGCTTCAGCAGGCGGGGGCCGATTATCGTGCCCGTACCACCACCGATGAGCTGGCCTACAGCCTCAATGGCACCAATGCGCATTTCGGCACGCCGCAGAACCCTCGCGCGCCGCTGAGGTTGCCGGGCGGCTCGAGCGTGGGCTCTGCGGTGGCGGTGGCGCGCGGTGAGGCGGAGGTCGGACTGGGCACCGATACCGGCGGCTCCATCCGCGTGCCGTCCAGTTACTGCGGGCTTTATGGGCTGCGCCCGACCCATGGTCGTATCAGCATGACCGGGCTCAAGCCGCTGGCGCCGCGCTTCGACACCGTCGGCTGGATGACGCGGGATCTGGGGACGCTGACGCAGGTCAGTGAGGTGCTGATGCCGGCGGCGACAGCCACTCGACTGCCGGCGCGCATCATCCTGCTGGTGCCGGAAGGGCTCGCCGCTGGGCCTTATCAGCGCCTGCTCGGGTCGCTGTCTCGGCGCCTTGAGTCACTCGGCTTTCAGTGCGAGCGGCGCATGCTGAGTCAGACCTTCATGGCGCGCGCCAGTGAAGCCTTCCGGATTCTGCAGGGCTGCGAGATTCGGCGTACTCACCAGGCGTGGTTGAGTACGCCGGAGCAGGGGCCCGAATCGCGCTGGCCGCGCCTCAACCCGGATATCGCGGCGCGTCTCAAATGGTGCATGACGCTCAGCGATAGCGACGAGCAGGCAGCAGAAGCCAAGGCGGATACCGTTCGCCGCTGGTTTCGCCAGCAGCTGGCAGCCAGTCAGCCGGCCAGCCAGGCAGCCAGTCATCAGGAAGGCAGCGAGGCACCAGCGGAGGCTGGCAGTCGCGCGCTTCACGCCCAGGCCGAAGCTACCAGCGAGGCGGTCTTCATGTTGCCCACCACGCCGGGCGCCTCACCGCTGCTGGGTGCAAGCCTTGAGGTAATGGAGGCCTATCGTCATCGCCTGATGGGACTCACCGCACTGGCGGGCTTGAACGGTGCGCCGCAGCTGAGTCTGCCGTGGCTTGCCGACTCGGCGGCACGTCTGCCACAGGAAGCCGCGCCCCCGCCCTGGGGCGTGTCATTGCTGGGCCTGCCGGGACGTGATGAGAGTCTGCTGGCACTGGCCAGCATGTTGGAAAACTGACCTGCATGTTGGAAGACTGATCTGCATGTTGGAAAACTGACCAGCGCTGCCTTGCATGTGCGATTGCAGACATTGTCTGGAGTTGAACAGAAACGCCGCATCCCGAAAGGGCTGCGGCGTTTCTGATGCTGGCACTTGGGATTGAGGTGATGGTTCGTCAGCTGGCGGGGGTATAGGGATGCTCGCGTTGCCAGTGCTCGGCGATATCGATGCGTCGCGTGATCCATACATTGTCGTGGGACTGGATGTAATCGAGGAAGCGTTTCAGCGCCGCGAAGCGTCCCGGGCGGCCGGCGATCCGACAGTGCAGCCCGACGGAGAGCATCTTGGGCGCCGTGTCGCCCTCGGCATAGAGCACATCAAAGGCATCGCGCAGGTACTGGAAGAAATCCTCGCCGCTATTGAAGCCCTGGGCGCTGGCGAAGCGCATGTCATTGGTGTCCAGGGTATAGGGCACGACGAGATGCGGCACCTGTTCACCATTGGCGGTAGTCACCTCCATCCACAGCGGCAGGTCATCGCCGTAGTAATCGCTGTCGTAGGTGAAACCGCCGTGTTCCACCACCAGTCGGCGGGTATTGGGGCTGTCGCGCCCGGTGTACCAGCCCTGTGGCGCATGACCGACCAGCTCGCGATAGCTTTCCACCGCGCGTTCCAGGTGGGCGCGCTCATGGGCCTCATCCATGTGCTGATAATGAATCCAGCGCCAGCCATGACTGGCGATCTCGTGACCATCCTCCAGGAAACGCGCCACCAGATCCGGATGGCGCGCCAGCGCCATGCCGACGCCGAAGACGGTCAGCGGCAACTCGCGGCGCTTGAATTCATCCAGAATCCGCCACACGCCACTGCGCGAGCCATATTCGTAGATCGACTCCATGCTCATGTGCCGCGCGGGGTAGGCCTCGGCACCGATGATCTCGGAGAGAAACTTCTCGCTCTCGCTATCGCCGTGCAGCAGGCAGTTCTCGCCGCCTTCCTCGTAGTTGAGCACGAACTGGACCGCGATCTTCGCGCCACCCGGCCAGTTGGCATGCGGTGGCGTGTCGGCATAACCGATCAGGTCACGCGGATACTCATCGCCCCACAGGGCATTGTCGGTGTCTGGCATCGTGCGGCTTCCTTGCGGGTGGATAACGAAGACAAGAGCGTAATGAAGAGCGAAGACAAGAGCGAAATGAAGTGCGAAATGAAGACCCAATCACATCTCCATTGATGTGCAGGCTTTGTGCCATCACGGCGCATCGTGGCGGCGTCACGCTTGCAGCCCGCATCAATTCGTCGGTGACCACCAGCGTGGCAGCAACCGTGCGACTTCCGGGCGCATGAAGCGGTCATCGATCAAGTGGATCACGCCCTGATCCTGCTCGCTGCGAATCACTCGGCCGGCAGCCTGCACCACTCTGGTGAGCCCCGGGTACAGATAGGTGCAGTCATCGGCATTCAAGGGCTGGATGACCGGGTACGGTGCGCGCGTATCGTCGTGTGGGTCGCCTTCAGCCTGTTCCGGCTGGCTACGCCGCTGTGCGTCGTTGTCGAGCCACGTGGCAAGACGCTGCTTGAGTGCTTCATTCTCGGGACTGAAACCGGCCAGTCCGAGGGTGGCGATGAAGGCCCCGATCAGACGCGAGCCGGGCAGATCGATCCCTTCGCCGAAGGCGCCACCCAGCACCGCGAAGCCGATGCCTTGTCCCTCGGGCGTGAAGCGCTGAATGAAGCCGGTGCGCTCCGCTTCCGTCATGGCGCGGGTCTGGCGCCATTGGGGAATCTCCGGCGCCAGCTGTTGCAGGGTGCTGGCGACCTGTTCCAGATAGGCGAAGCTCGAGAAGAACGCCAGATAGTTGCCCGGGCGTTGCCGGTATTGGCGCGCCATCAACTCGGCGATCGGCCGGCAGGAGGCGTCGCGATCCCGCAGGCGTGTCGAGAGCCGATGACGACTGACCTGCACCTGGGCCGCGCTGAACGGGGAATTGACACTCAGCCAGACGGCATCGTCCGCCAGACCCAGCAGGCGATGGTGATAGGCCGGTGGGTTGAGTGTGGCCGAGAACAACAGGATGGCGTGACTGGCGCGCAGGCGGGGTGCCAGCCACGGCGCCGGACTGACGCAGCGCAGTCGCGGCTGGATCTGGCGCACGCTGCGCCCGCGGGCCTTGTGTGGCCGGGCTGACGCGTCAGCTTCTGTTCCTGCATCCGATGCTGCGCCGGAACTCGAGCTTGAATCGCTGGCAAGCGACGCCTGCCGCGCAGGGGGCGTGGCGGAGAGTTCGACCTCGAACAGCGAGTGATCGCCAAAGCCTTCGGCGAGTCGCGCCAGGGTCAGTGCCGCAAAGTAGGCCTCCATCATCTCGACATCGGGTTCCACGCGGCGCCTGGCCGTGGAAGAGGCCGAGCCGGAGACTGTCGTTGCAGTGCCTGTATCGGTAGCACTCGGAGCAGCAGAGGGGGCATCGCTTGCGATCAGGCCCAGCTGTTCGGGGGCTTGTGTGGCTGTCGCTGGCTGTTGCCTGGCCGCAGCAGGGTTTGCGGCCTTGTCAGGCTCCGCCAACCAGTCGCCCATCGCGCCGGTCCATTGGCTCAAGGCCTTGAGGAAGTCGCCGGGTAGCGCCTCCAGTGCAAGGCGCTGCGCCTTGTGGCCTGCGTCCTTGCTATCGACCTTGCTTGCCTGTGTCTCGCCGTCAGCACCCTGCTGGAGCTGCTCCAGCGCTCGCCATTGCCGAGCCAGTGCGCGTGAAGCCGAGCGCAGCGGGGCCGGATGGCCCTTGCGGCTCAACTGCTTGAGCAGGAAGTGGAACTGGCGGGCGTCGAGCTCGGTGCTGTACATGCCGCGGGCGCGCTCGATGAGGTTGTGGCTCTCATCGACCAGCACCACCGTGCGCCAATCATTGGCCTGGCTCAGGGCGAACAGCAGCGCATGACTGTCGAAGTAGTGGTTATGGTCGCCGATGATGACATCCGCCCAGCGCGAGAGCTCCTGGGCGAGAAAGTAGGGGCAGATGTCGTGGGCCAGGGCGTGGCGGCGTGTCGTCGCCAGATTCAGGAGGCGTTGGTCGGCGAGCGCGGCGTCGCGTGCCGCGGGCAGGCGATCATAGAACCCGCGCGCCAGCGGGCAGGACTCGCCATGACAGGCGAGGGACGGGTGCTCGCAGGTCTTGCTGCGCGCGCCCAGTTCCAGAATGCGCAGCGGTGTCGCCGGTGTCTTTTTCTGCCCCTCGCTGTCGTCAGCGGCTGGTGCCAAGGTGGCCAGCGCGTCGAGTGCCAGCGCGCGGCCCGGGGTGCGGGCGGTGAGGTAGAAGAGTCTGTCCGTGCCGCTTGCGGGCATCGCGCGCAGTGCCGGATACAGCGTGGCCAGGGTCTTGCCGGTACCGGTCGGCGCCTCGGCGAGCAGCTCGCGGCCGGTCATCACCGCCTTGTAGGCATGCTCGGCCAGTTGGCGTTGACCGGGGCGCCAGCTCGGCCACGGAAAGGCCAGGCGGCTCAGCGCGCTGTCGCGGGCACTGCGATGGGCCAGCTCATTGGCGGCGAACTCGCTGAAGCGTGCCGCCAGACGTGCCAGCTCCGCCTCCAGCGCCTCACGGCTCCACCAGGCTTCCAGACGCTGCTCATCAGGCTGTGCCTTGCGGCTTTTGGGGTCAGCCTGGTCAGTCTGCTCGTTCTGCTCGTTCTGCTCATCATGCTCGCTCTTGGTGCCCCTGGGCGCATCCGCCGCGATGTCCAGATAGACCAGCGCGAGCGTGATACCTTCGAGGTCCCGGCTGCGACACATCAGTGCGCCGTAGACGCGTGCCTGGGCCCAATGCAGGGCGCGATGGTGCGCGGGCTGGCGGGAGAGGTCGCCGCGATGGGTCTTGATCTCCTCGAGGCAGTTGCGCTTGGGATCATAGCCATCGGCGCGCCCACGGATGGTCAAATTGCCGATGTCACCGCTGAGCGAGATCTCGCTTTCATAGTCCTTGCCGCGTCGGCGCACGATACGCTGATGACCACGGATGCCCTGCTGGGCGGTAGGCGAT
This sequence comes from Cobetia sp. 29-18-1, assembly GCF_029846405.1. NCBI lineage: Bacteria > Pseudomonadati > Pseudomonadota > Gammaproteobacteria > Oceanospirillales > Halomonadaceae > Cobetia > Cobetia sp. 29-18-1. The sequence goes on along the minus strand of NZ_JARWKS010000008.1, from coordinate 161,639 downwards.
GGCGTGAAGCGCAGGTCCAGATCGCCCTCGCGCGCGGCAAAGGCACACAGTTCGCGTACTGCGATCTGGTAGCGTGCGGGCTCAGCGTGGGTCTCGTCCGCCTTGATCATGATGCAGGAGGTGCCTTGTGCCGGGAGCATTCGTCCGCTGAGGCCTCGGTCGCGCTCAGCCATTCGACTCGACATTCCAGCGCCGGAATCGCATGGCGTGCGAACAGGGCCAGCCATTGACGCTGGTTGTCCTGCAGACGGTCGGTGGGCGCCTTGACCTCGATCAGCCGATAACGGTCGCTGCTGTGCTCGGGGAAGAACTGGATCAGGTCCGGCAGGCCAGCGCGATGTTCACGAGGGTTGGCCAGCAGGTGGCGGAAACAGGCTTCCAGATGCGCGGGCGGAATGCAGTCCAGTGCGTGGTTCAGCAGTTCCTCGCTCAATAGCTCCCAGTGCACGAAGGGTGCCTGAATGCCCTGTTTCTGCTGATGGCGTTCACGGATCACCGTCCGGTAGCTTTCGTCCTTCAGGCGCGCGAAGCAGGCCTCGAAAGCGGCCTGGCGATGGCTGACGAAATCAGGGCGATAGAGGTCCGCCGGGCCGGTGTGGAAGGCGTGGAAGAAGGCCCCCGGCAAGGGGGCGAACAGCACCTCCCAGCACAGCAGGGTGAAGAGCGCGGGAATCAGGCCATTCTCGACATAGAAGACCGGTGCCTCGGGCGTGGCCAACGCATGGGCGGCCGCGCGCTCGACCCCGTGGATACCGTCAGCCGCCGAGGTGGCAAGGTCGGGCACCGTGAGGGCGATCTGTGGCGTGGTCGGCGCCCTGGCGCGTCTGGGCGCGGGCAATCCGAGGCCACGGCACAGACGCGGCAGGGCGCGTTCGAGTGCCAGCTGCTCGTCCAGCGTGATCTCGGCGCGCGCCAACCGCTCGCTGGCCAGCGCGTGAGCTGCGCTGATATCGCCCGACAGCTCCAGTGCTCTCACCCGGCGCGGCATGGCACGCGGGGCATATGCGGAATCCTCGAGACAGGCGTACTGGCGGGCAGCCGCCTGATGCCAGCCCTGACGCTCGGCGTCGCGGGCCAGCGAGAAGCGCAGCCGGTCACGCCGCTGCGCCAGCCAGGCATTGGCACGATCATCAATAGCACGCCCGCCAGTGGCATGAGCGTCAGTGAGCTGATGAGTCGCGGACGGCTCACTGTGGAGCTCGTTTGCCGCTGCAGGCGCCGTCGCATCCAGCGCCGCGACAATGCGCTGCCAGTGCCGCTCAAGTTCAGCGTTCGCCGTGCGGTCCAGCCGCTCGCTGGCTTGCTGCCAGTCCTCACGCAGTTGCTCCAGCGCCAGATAGCGATCCACCTCCCAGCGATGGGTGAAGGCGCGAGAGGCCGGCGACAGGGCGACCGTCTCGCAACGCAGCAGGCCCAGCTCGCTGAGTACGAAGTCCGACAGATTCTGGCGCAGGTTGCCGAAGAACATCAGGCTCAGGCGTCGCGACAGCTCACCCAGCCCGACACTCAAGGTGTCGGCTGCGGGGTCGTTCAACCAGGCTGGCAGTGGCCGTGGCGTGACGTCACCCAGCAGCTCGCTGATGGCATCATGCATGCGGCGCTTGGGCGTGCTTCTGGGCAGCTCGGCAAAGGCTGCCCGGAGGCGCGGCAAGGTCACCAGCGCCAGCATCTCGTCCAGACTCAGGTCGGCATTGTGGCGGCACAGGCCGTCAGGCGTGGCACTGTCGGCGAGCGGTGTGATCAATGGCTGGCATGCGGCCTCGATCGCACCGATCTCGGGATAATGCAGCTGCGAGCGTTCGAAATGATCGCCCTTGCGCATCAGCAGTCGCACCAGCAAGGCCCGCGAGGCATCCGGCAGGCGAGTGATGGCGTCCACCGTGGCACGCTCCGCCTCTGTCAGCAGATCGGCGTGACACTGGCAGACCCAGTCGATCAGGGTGTCGAAGTTGGCCAGGTAGTAGCGCGGATTGTCGAGGGGAGCGGCTTGCATGGCGACCTGTCGAAGTGGCGGGCAGTGCGGCAGTTTGCCCGAAAGCATGGGGTTATATACAGTATATGGCCATCTGTCGCGCTGCAATCTCTTGCAAAGCCTGTCACGAGTCACCACCTGACTGTCATCCAGTGGTAAAATCGTTTCATCTGCATGTCTTGAAAGCTTCATGACACGACAGGTGGGCAGGCGTGACAGCGCGTCGACCGCGATTCCTCCCCTCGGAGGCATTTCCGCGATGGTTCAGGACGGACCATCGATCATCATTCAAGCAGGGCAGGAAGGCAGTCCATGTTTCTTGATCAGTTTCACCGGGTCGAAGATGGCCGCGTGCGGATCACCGCCGAGCAGGCAAGTCGTTTCGCCAAGCAGATGGCGGGGGATTACAACCCCATTCATGACCCGGACGCGCGACGCTTCTGTGTGCCCGGCGACCTGCTGTTCTCCCTGTTGCTGGCGAAATTCGGTCTGTCGCAGTGCATGACCATCCGTTTCTGCGGCATGGTCGGCAACGATGTGCCCTTGATCTTCGAAGCGCTGGACGCCCCCGACGAGAATGGCGTGTCCCTGCTGGTGCGCGATGAAGCCGGCAAGGTCTACCTGACGGTCGAGCGCAGCGGCGATACCACCCATGACGAGGAAGTGGTCGCCAATTTCACTCGCCAGTATATCGCCTTCTCCGGGCGCAACTTCCCGCACTTCCTGCAGCCGTTGATGCTGGAGAAGGGCGTGATGTTCAACCCGGCCCGCCCGCTGGTGATCTACGACAGCATGGGCTTCTGTTTCGAGCGCCTGGATATCGCCGACCTGCACCTCGACTTCGTGGGGTCCTCGCTCGAGGTCAACGGCAAGCGCGGCGATACCCTGCTCGAGTTCAGCATCCATGATGGCGAGCAGTGCATCGGCAGTGGTTCCAAGAAGCTGGTCGTCAGTGGGCTGCGGGATTACTGCGCCGAGACCATGGATGCGTTCGTGGAGTCCTTCGAGGCGCTCAAGCGCGAAGCCGAAGCCTGAGGTAGCCGGTCAGTCTGAGGCTTGTTGCCAGACGCCCCGCGCATGAGTCGCCAGTCATGAAGATGCCCGCCAGAGAATTCTCTGGCGGGCATCTTGGCATCTGAATGTCACAACGCTTAATGTCACAACGCTTGTGAAGCATCGCTGGGTGTCGCCGGTTGTCATTGACCGCCAACTGGCTGGCTCACCGTGTGACCCTCTAACCGTGCTCAGTGCTTGATGCTGATCGGCGCCAGTGCATCGCCCTGGGGGGTGATGCGCCCGATGATGGCGCTGGCGTGATAGCCAGCGGCCTTGAGCGCGGCCAGACAGGCCTCGGCTTCCCCGGGCGGCACACTGGCCAGCAGGCCACCGGCCGTCTGCGGATCGAACAGCAGCGGATAGCGCGGATGATCGATGACGCCGGCTTGGTCCTTCAGGGCACGCTTGAGGCGCAGATTGGCCGGTTGCAGCGAGCTGACCACGCCGCGGGCGACACAGTCCTCGGCGCCGTCGAGCACCGGCAGGGCATCGATCTCGAGCTCGGCATCCACGCCGCTGGCGCGGGTCATCTCGACCAGATGGCCGAGCAGACCGAAGCCAGTGACATCGGTGGAGGCGCTCGCCTGATGCGTGCTCAGAATATCCGCCGCGCGCTGACTGGATTGCTGCATGCTGTCCAGCGCGGCGTCGATCCAGCGGCCGCGGGCTTCCAGGCGTGCGTGCGCTGCCAACAGCGTGCCGGTGCCGATGGCCTTGGTAAGCAACAGCACATCACCCGGCTGCATGCCGCCCTTGCAGGTGACGCCGGCCAGGCTCTCCTCCACCAGACCATTGAGCGCGAAGCCCAGTGCCAGCTCCTGACCTTCGCCGGTATGGCCGCCGACCAGACTGCAGCCCGCCTCGTTGAGCACCTCGGTCGCGCCTTGCATCAGCTCGCGTACCAGCGGCTCGACCTTGCGCTCGACCCCCTGTGGCACCGTGGCCACCGCCGTCGCCGTATGCGGCGTCGCGCCCATGGCGTAGAGATCGCCCAGCGCGTGATTGGCGGCGATGCGCCCGAACAGATAGGGGTCATCGATGAAGGCGCGGAAGAAGTCGACGCTGTGCACCAGCGCCTGTCCTTCGGGCACGCGCACGATGGCGGCATCATCCGGGGCATGCAGCCCGACCAGCACGTCCGGGTTCTCGCGCGGGGCCAGACTCTGCAGCGCTCGCGACAGCACGCTGGCGCCGACCTTGGCCCCGCAGCCGCCGCAGCGCATCGCCAGTGCGGACAGGGCCTGGTGTGCCTCCTGCTCATCCAGCTCGGCTGTCAGGTGCGGATGCAGCTTGCCAACGCGTCCCCTGAGTGCCTGCCAGGCAGCGCTGATGCGCTGGTGCAACCCGGAAAGGTCGCCGGCATTCGCGGCGTCCTGCATGCTGGGCAGTTCATTGAAGCGAGCCATGAACTGGCGGTCGATATGGTCCTTCCAGCGCCACAGCCACGGGCGCAGACGCGGCGCGACCAGCCCCAGCTTGCCGCGTGAGGCGATGGCATCGCGATCCCCGGTGCTGATCAGCGCCAGCCAGCGCGACTGCGGCACATGGTCCTTGAGTGGCTCGCCGCGCACGGCCCGTCGCAGATTGTCGGCCAGCGGCCGGGCCTGGCGCACGGCAAACACGCCGGCCTTCTCGCGGGGATGGTTGAGCTGATGTGCGATATCGCCCGCGGCGAAGATGGCGTCATCCTCAAGTGTCTGCAGGCTATCGCGAACCTTGAGGAAGCCATCCTCGTCCAGGCTCAGTCCGGTCTTCTCCAGCCAGCGCGCACCACCGGCCCGTGTTACCCAGATGGCCTCATCGGCCTGATGGCAGGCACCGCTGGCACTGATCAGCTGGCGCTGGGCGGTCGAGGATGCGCGTTCGACGGCCGTGATCTCCTCACCGAAATGCACCTGGATACCGCGCTCGTGCAGGGTAGTGGCAAGCGCCTCACTGACCGTGTGCGCATGGGTGGGCAACAGACGCTGACCGCGGGTGATCAGCGTCAGGTTCGGCGCGAGCGCATCGGGCAACTCGGTGGCAAGGCGCTGCTGGATGGCCAGCAGCAGTTCGACACCGCCGGCACCGCCGCCGACCAGCACGATATCGAGCGGACGCTCGGCGCTCCTGGCGCGCTCGAGCAGACTCAGCCAGCGCTGCTGGAAGGTGCTGATCGGCTTGACCGCCACCACGGGGGCGTCTGCGGCTTCAGGGTCACCGATACCATCGATGTGGGACAGGCGAGGCGTGGAGCCGATATTGATCGACAGCAGGTCGTAGTCCACCGCCGGGCGCTCGGCGCAGATCACGCGGCGCTCGCGGCGGTCGATGTCGATCACCTGATCGCGATAGAAGCGGGCGCCGGCGAACTGACACAGCCGGCGCAGGTCGATATGCACATCGTCGAACGTATAATGACCGGCGACGTAGCCCGGCAACATGCCGGAATAGGGCGTGTCGGTGTCGCGACAGATGACGGTCAGGCGGACACCGGGCTCTGGCTGCATGGCAAAGCGCATCAGCACGCCGACGTGGCTGTGCCCACCGCCGATCAGGACGATATCACGCACGATAGGCGCTTTGACTGGCATGGAAGCGGACGGCATCGTGAATCTCGATAGTCAGTAGAGTTGGGAAACAGGAGCAGGGTATGCAGAGCCAGGGCGCGCCAGATGAGACCGGCGACAGGATTCGCAAAAGCAGGAGTCTAGCAACTTGAACTTTCTCGGTCATGCACGCCTGAGTCTGGCGGGCAGCGATAACTTCCTGTTTGGCAACCTGATTGCCGATGGCGTGCGCGGCAGTGACCTGAGCGGCTGGTCGCCGGAGGTAGAGGCGGGCATCCGCTTTCACCGCCGCTGTGACGCGGTGATCGACGCTCATCCCGAGACACGCTGGTTGTTGACCCAGGTGCCGCCTTCGTCGCGACGTGTCGCCGGTATCGCCTTCGACATGATGTGGGATCACCTGCTGGCCGCCGAGATGCACGATGACGATATCGACCGCCTCTATCGCCTGCTGGCGCGTGAGGAGGTGCCGTCGCGCCTGTCGAGCCTGATCGAATGGATCCAGGTGCGCGATGCACTCAGGCGCTATCAGGAGCTGGAGTTCACGCTCGCGACCATTGCCAGCATCGGCGAGCGTATGACGGCCAGACGCCGCTTGCGCCAGACAAGTGATACTCGCAATGGAAGGCATACGCACAAGGTGGGCAATTTGGATGCAGGCACCAATCCGCTGGCGGACATGACGCCGTGGCTGGCGGATAACCGCGCGATGCTCGAGGACAGCTTCGCGCGGTTGTGGCCGGACATGTTGGCATTGCGCCAGCCGGCCTAAGTAGACGTGTTTTTGTCAATCAGCGCTGAAGGGGGCGGGCATTCTCTCCGCCTTGCCATTCATGGTAGGCGTCGATCTGTGCTTGGGAGGCTTCGATCGGCGTCTGCATGACAAACCAGGTGACGGGCTCAGAGCATGGCGGGGTGGTAAGCGAGCCGGAGTACTGCCAGCCGGCATGTTCGCGTGGCAGCAGCAGGTTGGCAGACAGGCCGCTTGTCAGGGTCTCGGAGAGGCCGCGCTGGGGCAGACGGCTCAACAGGCGGCTGAGGGCCAGGTTGTCATGCCCTTCCTCGACCAGTACGGCCAGCACGGCCAGCTTGCCTTCCGGCGTGCTGTGCACCAGATGAATTTCCATGGCGGCACGCTTGCCGTCGATGGCGTGCTCTGACGGCACATGCAGGTGCACCTGCGACAGGGTGTACTGGGTGCCATCCAGCGTCATGGTATTGCCGCTGGCCCCTTCGATCTGCAGGGTGTGGCCCGTATCGCGCGTGACGAGCAGCGGCGAATGGTAGTCGAGTTTCGGGCCCGCTTCATTCAGCGTGCGTGACTGGCTGTCGATATCGATCGGCGACTGCTGGCTGCCGACCGAGCACTCGGCATAGCCCGGGGTGAGCTCTCCCCAATGCTCGGGGCCATTGGCTCCGGCGTTGGTGTCATCCGCGGATTCACTCGCATAGCTCCATTCGGTGACCGACGTGCCCGGCGCAGGCGACGTGGCAATGTCATCGGCGAGTGCCGGCAAGGATGACGACGTGGTGGCAAGCAGCACAGCCATGGCAAGTGGGCGTAACAGCGCGTGGGGCGACGAGGAAGAGGCTGGCATTGAGTTGTCCTTGCTCAAGAGTCCGTAACCGATCAGTGTCCTGAGCCGCCGTAGGCAGTCAGAACTCAGATGAATGAAGGCAGTCAGTGTGCCGGACTCAGGGGCGAGGTCAAGATGACGCTGGAGTGTCACTAGGGTGTCGCATTCCAGCGTCAGTTGTCGTGACAGTTATCGCGTCAGTAGTCACGACAGTTGTAAAGACAGTTGTCAAAACAGGGAGGGGGGAGCGGTGTCAGCGCTCGAGCCACAGGCATTCCACGCTGTCGCCGTGGTTGAGCTGTGCATGGGGCGGAATCACGGCCAGTGCCTGAGCACCGGCGCAGGAGGAGAGTACCGCCGAGTTCTGGTCCGGGAAGGCATGTGCCTCAAGCTGTCCATCACTGCCGGTGGCCAAGGTGACACGCAGATGGTCCTGACGGATGGCGGTGCGGGCTGAGAAGGCCGCGCGTACCGTGAGACGTTTCAGCTCGCGCAATGCAGAGCAGTCGGTCATCTCGCCCAGTAGCGGACGAAGGAACAACCAGCCACCGACCCAGCTGGAGACCGGATTGCCCGGCAGCCCCACGACACGCACCGTGTCACCCCGGGGGCTGTTGATACTCCCCAGCGCCAGCGGTTTACCCGGTTTGATGGCCAGGCGCCACAGATCCAGACTGCCGAGCGCCTCGATGGCGGGGCGGACGTGGTCTTCCTCGCCGACGCTGACCCCACCGCAGGTGACGATCAGGTCAGCCTGTTGCGCCGCCGAAGCGAGAGCATCACGGGTGGCCTCGAAGGTATCGGCCACATTGAGTGGCGCCAGCACCACCTCAGCCCCGAAGTTGCTGAGCATCTGGCTGAGCATCACGCGATTGGAATTGTAGATCTGGCCGGGCTTGAGCGGCTGGCCGGGTTCGATCAGTTCATCGCCGGTCGCGAACAAGGCCACTCGTACCTTGCGGCGCACCAGCACGTGACTTGCCCCCTGGCCACACAGCAGGCCCAGCGCGGCAGCGTCCAGTCGTGTGCCCGCCGCGAGCAATCGATTGCCCTTGCTGACATCCCGGCCTTGAACGCGAATGTTGTCGCCGCGGGTGCGAGGCCCGGGCAGCCAGGCCAGAGTGGTGCCACCTTCGCCTTCACGCAGTGTCACCTCTTCCTGCATGACCACCACGTCACCGCCGTCTGGGATTTCCGCTCCGGTGAACAGGCGCGCACAACTCGCCACGGCCAGCGGCGTGGCAGGCTGGCCTGCCGCGATACGCTGACTGATCGGCAGCCAGGCACCGTCACCGATGTCCGCCACCCGGGCGCAGTAACCATCCATCTGGGAGTTGTCGGCAGGCGGCACGTCAAGCTCGGCATGCACGTCCTCGGCGAGCACACGTCCGGCGGCGTCACTGACTGCCACGCGCTCGGCTGGCATCAGCGGGCAGCTGTCACGTAGCGCTGCGAGTGCACTGGCCAGGGGCGCCAGCCCCTTGGCGCCGGCAGGCACGGCGTCGCAGCCACATTCTGCCGCCGCGGAAGGCGACGGCTGGGAATGCGGGTCTTTACTGGCGTCAGTGGGCATGGGTTCCGCGCTCCGGAATCACCAGGTTGGCGAAGTTGCAGGGGCGGTGACGGCTGTCGAGCTGCTCCTTGAGGATGCCGTTCCAGGCCGTCTTGCAGGCGCCGGTGGAGCCGGGCAGACAGAACACCACGGTACGGTTGGCCAGCCCTCCCAGACAGCGGCTCTGGATCGTCGAGCTGCCGACTTCCTGGTGTGAAAGCTGACGGAAGAGTTCGCCGAAGCCCTGGATTTCCTTGTCGAGCAGCACGCGAATGGCTTCCGGTGTGGAATCACGCCCGGTGAAGCCTGTGCCGCCCGTCGTCAGGATGACCTGCACGGCCGGGTCCGCGATCCACTCGCTGACCACGGCGCGCAGTTGGTAGACGTCATCGGGCACGATGCGCTTTTCATGCAGGCTGTGGCCAGCCGCCGTCAGGTTGTCGACCAGGGCGTCGCCGGAGCGGTCATTCTCTGCGGTGCGTGTATCCGAGACGGTCAATACCGCGATGGTGAGGCCGATCTGTTCGTCATTGCCGCTCATGATCAGTCCTTCTTGCCTTGTTGACGTGCCTCGAGCGCTGCCAGCTGCTCAGGTGTCGCCTTGGCCTGGTGATGTGTCTTCCACTCGGAATAGGGCATGCCGTAGACATGCTCGCGCGCCGCATCGTAATCGAAGCTCACGCCGCGCTCCTCGCCAGCGGCCATCAGCCACTTGGACAGGCAGTTGCGGCAGAAGTCGGCGAGGATCATCAGATCGATATTCTGGACATCCTTGTTGTCATCCAGATGCTTGAGCAGACGACGGAACGCGGCCGCTTCCAGCTCGGTGCGGGTCTGTTCGTCCAGTTGGCTCAGGTCTTGTACGGCTTGAGGGGTCGGGTCGCTCATCGAATTCTCCTGAGAAGGCGCAGCCAAGCGCCAGCCTTCATGCTGTCGGGGTGCCTGGTGGGCCCAGGCGGGATATCTGAAACTTTACGCAACTAATGCAGAGCTGTGAACCAGTGCTGCACGCCTGTGGTTTGGTCTGTGGTTTGGCAGACGGATTGGCAGGCGGGTTGGCCGGTGGAACGCCAGTGGGTGGCAGAGTCGCGAAAGAGTGTGCGCGGGCAAGCGAGAGAGCAGGCGCTGGCAAGCGAAAACGCCCGGCAGGCGAACCTGACCGGGCGTATCTTCACTCATCCAGCGGATGTCTGACGCCGCGCTAATTCGGACGTTGCTGACGTGCCAGGCTATCGTCAGGTGCCGTGGCGGGGTCTGCTGCCGGGTCTGCCGCTTCGGCCTGCTTGACCTCGTCGTACCACAGATTGTGGTGCTGCTTGGCCCAAGTCTCATCGACGTAACCGGTCTTCATGCCCTCGAAGGCACCCTCGGTACCAGCGGTGCCGATATAGATGTGGCCGAAGGACACCGCGATCAGCATCAGCGAGGCGATGCCGTGGAAGACATTGGCCCACTGCATGTTGTCACGCGTCTGGCCGAAGATCGGGAAGTCCAGTACCAGCCCGCTGGCAATCACTACCAGGCCGACCGTCGCCAGAATCCAGTACCAGGCCTTTTCTCCACCATTGGCGAAGCCGGCGTCCGGATGCTTGCCCTTCATCATGCCGCCACCCTGACGGAACCAGTCAAGGTCATGCTTTTTGGGAAGATTGAGCTTCAGCCACTTGGCCAGCACCAGGATCAGCATGATCGAGAACAGGGGCCCCACATAGTTGTGGATCACCTTGGTCGCCATGATCATGTTGGCCCAGAACACATCCCCGAATACATTGCGGAACACGAACTTGCCCCACAGCAGATTGATGCCGGTGATGGCCAGCGTCAGGAACAGCGTCGCCAGCGTCCAGTGCATGGCGCGCTCCAGTGCCGTCCAGCGCAGCATCAGCTTGCCGCTGCGCGGATGGTCCAGATTGTTGCGTCCCACCAGCAGGTAGAAGATCACCAGCACGGCCAGCATGCCACCCAGTGCGATCAGGCCGCCCGGTGAGATCCAGCGATTGCGGATCTGACGCCAGGTCTCGCCGCTCTGGTTGATCAGGCTGTAGTTGGAGTCATGTCGGCTGTCTATGGAGTTGCCCCCATTCTTGACCTGCCGCCAGGTATCGGCGTCCACCGTGCCGACCGCCTGACCGATCTCGCCGTCAGGGTTCGCGGCCAGTGCCTGAGGAGCCAGCCAGAGACTGGCCAGCATCAGGCACAGGAACATGGCGACCACGGTCAACCGTGAAGCTGTAAAGTGCGCGCGCATGTCGCCTCCTTACCCCTTGCGGGCTGCGTCGTAGGCCAGGTGGTCCGCCTGCTGAACGCTGCTGGTGGTCAGGTTGGCAGAGGTTTCCGGATGGCTGGCCTTGTCGACCGGCGACCAGGCGCCGTCTTCATGGCCCCGATAGACCACACGCTGACGGAAGATGTCGGAGACGGTCTCGGCATCGCCGGCCAGCAGGGCCTTGGTGGAGCACATCTCGGCGCACAGCGGCAGCTTGCCTTCGCTGATGCGGTTGGCACCGTACTTCTCGAACTCTTCTTCCGGGCTCTCGGCCGGGCCACCGGCGCAGAAGGTGCACTTGTCCATCTTGCCGCGCTCGCCGAAGGCGCCTTGCTGCGGGAACTGCGGGGCGCCGAACGGGCAGGCGTACAGGCAGTAGCCGCAGCCGATGCAGATGTCCTTGTCGTGCAGGACGATACCGTCATCGGTCTTGTAGAAGCAGTCGGTGGGGCAGACCGCCATGCACGGCGCGTCATCGCAATGCATGCACGCCACCGAGATGGAGACTTCACTCGGCTTGCCGTCGTCCAGGGTCACCACGCGGCGACGCTGAACGCCCCATTCGGTCTCGTTGGCGTTCTTGCAGGCTGTCACGCAGCCATTGCACTCGATGCAGCGCTCTGCATCACACAAAAATTTCATCTGGGCCATGGTGCTTCTCCTTCACGGCCTGTCGCCGGGTTCCTCGGTCAACAGGCCGGATGATTCTGGTAACGGATACGTCCGATCGTGTCTTGCGCTGCGTCCGGGCCGCGTCATCGGGACGCGGCCGTCACTCGAGTCAGGCGAGGCTGACGCGGCTGACGCGGCACAAGGTGACCTTGGTTTCCTGCATCAGGGTCACGGGGTCGTAGCCGTAGGTGGTCGCGGTATTGGCCGATTCACCGAGCACATAGGGCACGGTACCTTCCGGATAGCGGGACTCGAGGGATTCGCCCTCGTAATGCCCACCGAAGTGGAAGGGCATGAAGACGACATCCGGGCCGACACGCTCGGTGACCATCGCCATCACCTTGACGCGGCCGCCCTCGGCGCCCTCGACCCAGACCATGTCGCCGTCCTTGATGCCCTGGTCATTGGCCAGTGCCGGATTGATCTCGACGAACATCTCCTGCTGCAGCTCGGCCAGCCACGGAATGGAACGTGTCTCTTCGCCACCCCCTTCGTATTCCACCAGGCGGCCCGAGGTCAGGGTGATCGGGTACTTGGCGCTGACGTCCTTCTCCTGGATGGAGGCGTAGAGCGTCGGCAGGCGATAGATGGACTCGGAATCCGGCCAGGTCGGGTAGTCCTTCACCAGGTCGCGACGCGCGGTATACAGCGGCTCGCGGTGCTTGGGGATCGGGTCCGGGAAGGTCCACACCAGGGCACGCGCCTTGGCGTTGCCATACGGCATGCAGCCATGCTTGATGCACACGCGCTGGATGCCGCCAGAGAGATCGGTCTTCCAGTTCTTGCCTTCCGCCGCCTGCTTTTCCTCGGCCGTCAGGTCATCCCACCAGCCCAGCTGCTTGAGCAGCTTGTCGGTGAATTCCGGATAGCCATCCTCGATCTCGGCGCCCTTGGACCAGGAGCCTTCCGCGAGGATGTTGGTGCCGTTGTGCTCCACGCCATAACGCGCGCGGAAGTTGCCGCCACCCTCGGCCACCGTCTTGGAGGTGTCATACAGGATGGGCGAGCCCGGGTGACCCATCTCCGGCGTGCCCCAGCACGGCCAGGGCAGGCCGTAGAAGTCGCCGTTGGCCGGGCCGCCACGGGCCTTGAGCGTCTCGAAGTCGAAGGTGTGCCAGTTCTGCTGGTGAGCCTTCAGGCGTTCAGGGCTCTGGGCGGTGTAACCCACCGTCCACATGCCGGCATTGAACTCGCGCGTGATGTCCTCGACGACGGGCACGCTGCCCTCGACCTTGATGTTGCGGAACAGCTCGTCGGCGAAGCCCAGCTTGCGAGACAGCAGGTACATGATCTCGTGGTCAGGCTTGGACTCGAACATCGGCTCGATGACCTGATCGCGCCACTGCAGGGAGCGGCTTGAGTTGGTCACGCTGCCGGTGGTCTCGAACTGGGTCGCGGCCGGCAGCAGGTAGACGCCGTCGGTACGGTCGTGCATGACGGCGGCGATGGTCGGGTAGGGGTCGACCACCACCATCATGTCCAGCTTGGCCATCGCCTTCTTCATCTCCGGCCCGCGGGTCTGGGAGTTGACGGCATGACCCCAGTAGAACATCGCCTTGAGCGCGGTGCGCTGGGAGATGCGGTCCGGGTTCTCGAGCACGCCATCGACCCAGCGCGAGACGGTGATGCCGTTGGTGTGCATCGGCTTGCCGTCGTGATATTCGGTCTGGTCGTAGCGGTTCTGGATCCATTCGTAATCGACGTTCCAGACCTTGGACCAGTGCTTCCACGCGCCTTCTGAGAGGCCGTAGTAGCCCGGCAGGGAGTGGGACATCAGGCCCAGATCCGTGGCGCCCTGGACGTTGTCGTGGCCACGGAAGATGTTGGCGCCGCCACCGGACTTGCCGATGTTGCCCAGCGCCAGTTCCAGGATGCAGTAGGCGCGGGTGTTGTTGTTGCCGGTGGTGTGCTGGGTGCCGCCCATGCACCACACGACGCTGCCCGGACGGTTCTGGGACAGCCGGCGCGCGACGTCGAGCATGTCGGCCTCGGCTACGCCGGTGATGCGCTCGACTTCCGCCGGCGGGAACTTGGCGACTTCGGCACGCACTTCATCCATGCCGTAGACACGCTGCTGGATGTAGGCCTCATCTTCCCAGCCGTTCTCGAAGATGTGCCACAGCAGGCCCCAGATGTAGGCGACATCGGTACCCGGACGCAGGCGCACGTACTTGTTGGCCTTGGCGGCGGTCCGCGTGAAGCGCGGATCGACGACGATGATCTCGGCGTTGGAGCGCTCCTTGGCCAGCAGGATGTGCTGCATGGCCACCGGATGCGCTTCGGACGGGTTGGAACCGATGAACAGGATCGAACGACAGTTGTGCATGTCGTTGAAGGAGTTGGTCATCGCCCCGTAGCCCCAGGTATTCGCGACCCCGGCCACCGTGGTGGAGTGGCAGATACGCGCCTGGTGATCGACGTTGTTGGTGCCGAACAGGGCCGCGAACTTGCGCATCAGGTAGGCCTGTTCATTGCTGAACTTGGCCGAGCCCAGCCAGTAGATGCTATCGGGGCCGTGCTCCTTGGTGAGCTCGAGCACCTTGTCGCCGACTTCCTCGATGGCCTGCTCCCAGGAGAGCTTCTTCCACTTGCCACCTTCGAGCTTCATCGGGTACTTGAGGCGACGGTCAGAGTGACCATGCTCACGCAGCGATGCGCCCTTGGCGCAGTGCGCGCCACGGTTGAAGGGGTGATCGAAGGCGGGTTCCTGCTTGGTCCAGACACCTTCCTGGACCTCGGCATAGACGCCGCAGCCCACGGAGCAGTGTGAGCAGATGGTGCGCTTCGTCTCGACCGGCGCATCAGACACTTCGGTCTTGGCTTCGGCGCGTTTCATCATCGGGGCGGCCATGAAGCTCGCGGCGGCAAGGCCGCCGGTGGCGACACCGCTGCGTTTCAGGAACTGGCGGCGGTTGATGCCGAGTCCTGAGGTCTCTTTGGCAGAGGGGGTGGGGGTCAGTCGCATGACATCATCTCTCCTCGTCACCCGAATCATTGCCCGGGCCGCGTGAGCGGGTCAGGGGGCAATGTCGGGAGCGGCGGTCTTTCAGATCAGGGGCAGTCCTGATCCGTGCCGACTTGTCACTGTCGATGGCGGGCGGAAACCTCTCCGCGCTGCCCGTTGTTCAGGCCGCTGGCCGCGCGCATGGCGCAGGCTCGGGGCACTGTCTGTCTAGCATTCAGTCACGCAGCGTGGCGTAGAAGGCCTTGACGTGATCACTCTCGCGATAGTTGTCACTGCCCTTGTCCTTGACGGGGGCCTCTGGCGCGGCCTGGTCCGGAATCACGGCACCGGCCAATGACCCTGCTGCGGCAACCCCTACGGTGCTGGCGCCCAGTACACGCAGGAATTTGCGGCGCCCCTGGCGCGCCTGGTTATGGCTGTCTTTTGCGTCATCAGTCTTCATGCTGATCTCCTGTCGGCAATGCTGCTGGGTGATGCGAGATGGATAGCGTTGCAGTCTCGAATGTTGCTTCACGTCATGCGTGACATCAGTGTCTTGCGTCGGGCGCCACACTGGCTGGCGTGACGAGCTGGACGGCCTCGGCCGTCACCTGCACGCCAGAGTTGTTTTCGGTCGCCGCATGCAGCGGGATCGAGTCACCGAGGTTCAGGCGCTCTGCCCGCAGGAAGGCCTGCCCCAGGTAGCCGACGGCGGCATAGAAGGGGCTCTCGCGTCCCGCGAGGTCGGCGCAGCAGCGCTCGCCCCAGCTGGCCACATGGCGGCGGAAGAAATTGACCTGCTCGCCGGGCACCTCATCGATCAGCATGGCCATCACCTCGCACAGTGCGCCGAGGTGATCCTCGGGCTCATGCACATCGCTCTGGCGTTCGAAGCCGAGACGTTTCAGGTCCTGGCGCAGGGCGACCAGCGGCATTTCCATCAGCGAGCCGGTGAGGTACCAGCTGGCGTAGGGCACTACCTCGCCCTGCACCACGCCTACCAGGCTCTGGAAGAAGTCGTCTTCCAGACGGCGCGAGTCGCTGACGCGGGCGGCCAATG
Organism: Cobetia sp. 29-18-1; assembly: GCF_029846405.1. Classification (NCBI taxonomy): domain Bacteria; kingdom Pseudomonadati; phylum Pseudomonadota; class Gammaproteobacteria; order Oceanospirillales; family Halomonadaceae; genus Cobetia; species Cobetia sp. 29-18-1. Next base: position 145,991 of record NZ_JARWKS010000008.1, on the reverse strand, counting down.
ACAGCGACGCCAGCGCGCGCGGCAGTTGTTGCTCGGCGGCCCCGGGCAGGCTGATTGCGTCATGGTCGAGTTCGGCCAGAAAGTCGATCAGTTCCGCATCCGGTGCCGCGCGCAATAGCCGCGCCAGCAGCCGGTAGAGGTCGGCGCGCAATGCCTGCTGTTCTTCACTATGGCTTATCAGAGAGTCGGCCGCAGTGGTGTCAGGTGCACGATCGTCAGTCCCACCTGCTGCAAAGTCGTCGGGAGTCGACGTGGGTGATGTCATTGGCTCAAACCTTGAGTTGGGCATCGGGATTGCGTGCCATTTCGTGCCAGATGTCCTTGACGCGGCAATCGCTGCACATCTTCAGGCGCAGTGCGCCATCGCCCTGGAAGTAGGCATGCGAGGCCAGTTTGGTCTGCATCGCCGTGATGGTGGCGGTGGAGCCGAACGGCGTGCCGCAGCTGATGCAGGGGAAGGGCACATCCTGCTTGATCAGCTGCGGTTCGCGCCGCACGTCGGGCTGCGGGGCAAAGCCAGGCGTCAGGGTGATGACCTGCTCTGGGCATGCCTGCTCGCACAGGCCACACTGCACGCAGTCACCTTGAGTGAAGGATAGTGCAGGCGACGTGCGATTGGCCGAGAGGGCGCTGGTCGGGCAGACGGCGACGCAGCCCTGACACAGCGTGCAGTTGTCGCTGTCGACGTTCACCACGCCGAAGGGCGCGCCTGTCGGCACGGCGACGCTGTCCTGCGCCAGGTCCGCGACCGACAGGGTCGCCAGGTGATCGAGCACCCGATTGAGGCGTTCGCGCTTGCCGGGGCGTGCCTGCGGCTGACCCAGCAGCCAGTCACGGGCGATCGGCTGGCTGGGCTGCTGCTCTTCTTCACTGTCCGCGCCCGGTGCCAGAGCGACACACAGCGGCGTGATCAGGGGTAGGGCTTCAGTCTCGTAGCTATCCATTTGTGGCAGGGGGGATGGCAAAGAGACGAAGCGAATGCGCGGCTCGCCACTGTCCGCATTGGCAAGCCCCATGCTGTCGAGCAGGGTCAGTGCCAGGCGACGTTCGCTATCGAGCTGCTGGTGCTGGCCTGCGGGCAGGTCGTGGGGCAGTTCGACGATGACCTGCGTCGCGCCGAGTGCGAGAGCGGCCAGCCACTCGTCGTGCCCGGTGGCGGAGATTTCCTCGAGGGTGATATCGAGGCAGCGCTCTTGGTCGACACTCGCCAGGGCAGTCTGCGAGGCAGGGGATTGCTCCAGGCGATAGCGCAGCAGCGGGTAGAGGCCACCGCCATCCTGATAGCGCTCCAGCAGGCGCTGGATCTGCTCCATGCGCTGCTCGGCCGGGGGCTGGGTGAAGCTCAGCGCGCCGGTCGGGCAGGCGCTGACGCAGCTGGCCGCGCCGTGGCACAGGTAAGGGTCGATCTCGATATGCGCATTGCGACGACCGGCCACCGAGAAGATGGCATCGGCGCTGCACGACGACAGGCAACGCGTACAGCCGATATTGCCGGCACTGGAGTGCGCGCAGGTATCGAGATTGACGGTCACGTAATTCGGTTTGTCGAAGTTGCCGATCAGACCCGCGAACTGCATGGCCCAGGCGGTCAGCTGTGACAGTGATTCCTGAGAGGCCTCAGCATCGGCGACCAGCTGATCCAGCTCGGCGATGACGTCCGCGCCGGCTTGCAGATAGCCGGGCGGTGGCAGTTCCGCCTGGTTGAGCGGCTGGCTGGACAGGTCGGCGATCAGGTCGAAATGGGTCGCGCTGCCAGCACCTTGCGGCACCAGCGCGGCAGCCAGATTGACGCCATCACTGGCAAGGCTGAACTGGCCGAGGTGACCGCTCAGCGCGAGCATGTCACGCGGGGCACTGTGCACAGGCAGCGACTCACTGGCGGCGAGATGCTGTTCATCCATCGTCACCAGCGCACTGTTGTCCTGCTCACTGATCAATAGTGCCAGCGGCAGCTGAGCGGTGGCCGGCAGGCGGGACAGCAGACTCGCCAGTGCTCGCACTCGTGCTTCGCTGCCGATGATCACGGTGCGTCCCTGACTGTGATAGCGGATGGGGGCGCTACCGGCATCCGTCGCCAACAGCGGCAGACTTGAGGCAGGCGAGCCACCCATGGCGGATGACAGGGCGCGTTGGCGTGCTTGTTGATTGAGGGCGCGCTGAGCGCTCTCGAGGCTTGAGCTGAGCATCCTCATCCTTATTCGGTCGTGGCGGACCTTGCATGCAAGCTGCCGTCAGGTGGCAGGCGGATGATGCAGGTCCCGGTCGTCGCTGATTCTCGCGGTCTCTCGCGGTCAGAGCCGGGTCGGCGATCGACAGTCGTTCAGTGGGGGATTCATGACAGGCCAACCATCTTTGCATGCTGTTGATGACATTGCCGTTTTCACGCCCGGCGAGAAGAGGGGCGCGGTCAGGTCGCGCAGGCACTCATCAGCGCAGGCGGTTGACGCCAGTCATCATCTTCAAGGGTTGGCATGTCATGCTGAATCTTGCATGTGCGTTGCAGTCAGTGCGCCTTGATGAGGCGCGTCAGGGTGACCCATGAGGCATCAGGATGACCTCGGTCAGACGTATCCGGCTTACTCGTGGGTCATAATGACGCATGTTGATTGTGCGGCGCGTCATCCTGACGCCTTGGCGCTGGAGGCGTCTGTGGGGCCAGCCCCGGCTCACGGCTTGTGGCGGACGCCGCCGACATCATCTGACGCGGGAGCTGGCTCGCGCGAGTCTTCTGCTCGTATCGCTTGCGGGTCAGGCGACTCGACTATCTCGTCGCTGGGCGTCGCGTGTGACTCGCCCACTGGCGCCTCACCGTCAGGCGCCTGCTCAGCGATCTGGTCGTCTGTCTCCTGCGCCGTATCCGCCTGGGGTGTCTCGCTTGCCTCACCGAGCTTTTCCAGGCCTTCTTCGACCTTGCGGGTCCAGCTGCGCAGCGTGTCGGCGACACCTTCGGCGAGCGGGCGCATCTGGGAGAAGTCCTGGTCGTAGTCATCCAGCCCATCGCGCACCGAGTGCTCGCCCCCCATGAAGATGCGTCGCAGCGCACGCTGGCGTAGCGCCGGGTCCACGCCGCTCTGCATGAAGGCGCTGATGTCGGCGTCTGGGGTCAGGGTGTCCGGGGCTGGCAGCTCGATGACTGGCACTTCAGCGTTGTCAGCGTCTGCTGCCTGCTGATCGCTCTCGGCGGTTGCCTGCTCTGCTGCCTGCTCTGCTGCCGAGGAGGGGCTATCGCCGCTCAGGGATTCGTGCTGCGAGCCGCGCGCTGCAGGGGTGTCAGCGCTACTTTCAGAGGCGACTCCCACCTGTGACGGCGGAAGGCTGTCGGCTTTACTCACCTCGGTGCTGTCCGGCTGTGACAGTTGGTCTTCACGGCGGCTGTCGCCTTGCTTGCGGCGTGACCAGCGCGAGAACAGGCCTTCATGGGCAGGGCTTGCGTTGTCGTCGTGCTGGCTCATGACGTGCTTTCCGTACCATCACCGGGCTGATGAGTCTTGTTGGGCGTCACGGCGTGCTGCTCTGCCTGACTGGCGCGCCCGGCGCCCTTGCGTTTCTTCTTCTTGCCTTCGTCGAGTCGTTCGCCGTGACGCGCGAGGTAGGCTTCCAGCCACACCATCAAGGCCGGGGGCATCGGCACATCCAGCACCAGCTGGTCGCCATCCATCCAATGCGATGCTACCTCCTGACAGGCCGTCACCACGCGGGGCTGCATGCCGTCGGCTTCACGCTCATCGCATTGGACGAACAGGCGCGGCTGCTCGCAGCGCAGGTTGTAGCGGTAATCGGTGCGCTCGGTGAGGTGAAGCTGCAGCGGCAGGATGCGGCGATGCGCTACTTCATCAGCGGCGGCAGGCTCCGCTACGTGCGATTCCGTCTCTGGCGTTGCAGAGGGCGAGAGGTCGGCAATCCGCCAGGTGTCGATGCTGAAACGCCCCAGTTTCTGCGTGGTGGGCGCCAGGGTGACGCTCAACCAGCGGGTGTCGTCACTGCGGGGAGGGATGGATTCAGACATGGCTTCCTTGTTCACTGCTGTACCCGCAAGCGGGTCTGAAAAGAATGCTGCGATGGTGCTGGTGTGCAAGATACATGCCGGCGCATGCGATATCAGGGTTACCGTCAGTCAGTGCGGGGACAGCTCTGCCATCAGACTGGTACTCTACGGCGATTCAGCGCAAGAATTGCCATTCCAACCGGCTCGATCAGGGAGACCCGAGTTCATGATGCCCTCTGCACGGCCAGCGATCAGTCGCGCCACACTACCCACTACGCTGGACATCGAAGTCATGGATGAGCGCGGTGAGCGCCATCAGCAGTCCATTGCCGCCGAGCGCTCGCTGACCATCTATCTCAATCGTCGCGAGATCGTCACCTTGATGACCCTGGGTGCCGAACCTGAGGCGCTGGTGGCCGGTTATCTGCGCAATCAGGGACTGCTGGGTGAGCTTGAGGACCTCGAAGCGCTGCAGGTGGATTGGGAAGTCGAGAGCGCCTCGGTGGTGACGCGTCATCTACCCGAGGATATCGAGCAGCGCCTCGGCAAGCGCACCGTGACTACCGGCTGTGGGCAGGGCACGGTATTCGGCAATCTGCTGGAGCGCCAATCACTGGCTGCGCTGGATGCAGGCCCCTTCAGTCAGGCCCTGTTGTATCGCCTGCTGGAGGCGCTGGCGGCGCACAACGCGACTTATCGCAAGGCCGGCGCGGTTCACGGCTGCGCCCTGTGTCGGGATGATGAAGTGCTGGCGTTCATCGAGGATGTCGGCCGCCACAACGCCGTCGATACGCTGGCGGGGCTGAGCTGGTTGGCGCCCCTGAGTGATGATGCCAGTGATTATCAGGGGGCCAACATCTTCTACACTACCGGTCGTCTGACTTCCGAGATGGTACTGAAGGTGGCTCAGGCGGGGGTCTCGGTGCTGGTCTCGCGTTCCGGCGTCACGCAGAAGGGAGTGGAGCTGGCGGAACGCTTTGGCGTGCTGTTGATCGCGCGCGCCAAGGGGCGCCACTTCCAGGCGGTGGACCCTGCCGGGCGGCTGGTGCTGGATGCCATCCCGCCGCTGCGTGCCGGCGACGCTCTCAAATCATCGCGCCATGACGCGTCAGGCAAGCCATCTTCAGCAGACGGCGCAGCCGGACATGACAAGGGGGCGCAGTGATGAGTCGTCTTTCTTCGCCGCTGGGCGTCATACCCTCACAGGGCTTTTCCTCTGAACTCGGCGCACCTTCGGGCGGCTCTACCGCTGAGTCTTCAGGCGAGGCCCTGAATGCGGCCACCGGCCGGCAGGCTCCGGTTCCCCACGACAACCCCTTTCTGACGGTGCAGGAAGTCGCGCGCCTTCTGCACCTCAACGAGAAGAAGATCTATCAGCTGGCCAGTGACGGCACCATGCCGGCGACCAAGGTGACCGGCAAGTGGCTCTTTCCGCGGCGCCTGGTGGAGCAATGGATTCTCGAGTCCAGCCATCATGGTGTGCTGGCGGATCGCCTGATGATCACCGGCAGTGATGACCCGCTGCTGGCCGCGCTCTCCATGCGTCTCAATCAGCAGCATGCCGGTAGCGCCTTCTATGGCATGAGCGTCACCGGCACGCGTCTGGGGCTTGATCTGCTCAGCCAGGGGCGTGCTGACGTCTGCGCCATTCACTGGGGGCGCGCGGAGGAGGCGGCGCTGCGTCATCCGGCGCTGATTCGCGGCCATGATGGCTATCGTCAGTGGGTGATGGTGCGGCTTGCGCGCCGTACCCAGGGGCTGATCATCCGCAATGATGATCGCCATCTGTCCATCGACCCCAGCGGCCTTTTCGGTTCGCAGCGGCGTTGGGCGGTGCGACAGGAGGGGGCAGGTTCGCAGCGCTTCCTGCAGGAGTGGCTGTCCGGCCATCAGATGCGTGCCGAGCAGCTCAACACCCTGGCGATCGCCTATTCCGAGCGTGAGGTGGCCTCGATGGTGGCGCGCGGCGAGGTGGATGTCGGCCCCGGTACGCTGTCGGCCGCCAATGAGTTCGGCCTCGGCTTCGTGCCGGTCTGTGAAGAGGCCTTCGACCTGGTGGTACCGCGCAATGTCTACTTCCGCGATCTCTTCCAGGGGTTGCTGGACTATCTTGCCACACCGAATGGCATCCAGCTGGCGCAATCCCTCGGCGGCTATGATCTGCGCGAATGCGGTCAGTTGATCTGGCGCGGCGATGCCGCACAGCACGATTGAGACGCTCGGTATCGAGACGCTCTGTAATGAGACGCTCGATAAACTGAACACCCAGTGGATGCTGGCGGTCAGGACTCGGCGCAAGCCATGAGTGTCTTTGCGATATCCAGAAAAATCGCCCATTAGCGCATGGCTAGTGGGCGATTTTTTTATTTCGAGCTGACGGCGAGCATGGTCAAGCAAGTCATTGTTTTGAATGGACCGGCCAGGTGACGCTCGCGTTAAGGCAATCTTTGCGGTTTAGCTTCCTGCCAGTGCGTTACGTGGCTTGTCTCACTTCAACACAGCCCAGCTCACTTCAAATCAGATCAGCTCGGATCCGAATCATTGCGAGTGCACACCGACAGCACGATGGCATCTTCTTCGCTGGTAGAAACCAGAGCGTGCCCCATGTCGGAGTCGAAATAGATGCTGTCACCCTCACCCAGCGGCAAGGGTTCATAGAATTCCGAATAGAGCAGAATGCTGCCCGCCAAGACCATCAGGAACTCCTCGCCGTCGTGACGCACCCAGTCGGGGAAGTCATCGAAGCTGCGCGCACGCACGCGAGTCTTGAAAGGAATCATGCGTTTCTGCGCCAGCTGCCAGGACAGCAGCTCGTGCTCATAGGTCGGGGTCGGGTGTGACTTGCCATCACCGACGCGCGTCAGATCGCGACGCCCGAGTGTGCCACTCTGGCGCTTGGGCGGGCTCAGCAGCTGCGGCAGGTCGATGTTGAGACCATGAATCAGCTTCTGGACCGCCGTGAAGGTCGGCGAGATCTGCTCGTTCTCGATCTTGGACAATGTCGAGCGTGCCAGTCCCGTGCGCTGGCTGACATCTTCCAGCGTCCAGTGATGGGAGAGGCGGATCTGCTTCACGCGTTCGCCAAGCTTCAGGGGCTCAACGAAGGGTTTGCGACCGGAGGCGATCCGGACGGCGGCGTCCTTGTCTGTCGGTGTGCTCATGAGAGTGGCTTCGCTATGGGCGTGATATTGGCGGCGCACGACATCGGGTGTCGCAGCGCTGTCAGCTGGCGATAAAGTTTACTATCGGAAACTTTATCGCCAGCTTATCACAGCATGGCAAACGCGCATCATCCCGACACGTAGCCAACATGGCTGTCCGCGACATGGCTGTCTGTGACATGGCTGTTCGCGACACCGAAGGCTCGCTGGTGCTCCAATGATGCAGCGACAGGTTTCCTGGCTGCGGGAAACCTGTCGTGAGGTGTGGTGTGCGTCAGGGAAAAAGTCACCGGTGCGGGGGATGCCCAGCGCTAGAACAGTCGGGCACTAGAGCAGCCAGACGCTAGAACAGCGGGTGATCACGCTCATCCTCGGCGGGCTTGGCAAGCGACGGCTGGACGCCGTCTGGTGTGCCAGAGGCGGAGCGGGGCGGGAGGGCATCCACGGTGGGAGGCGCGAGATCGAGCTGGTCTGACTCGGGTTTGTTTGACTCGGGTCGCTCTGACATGGGTTGCTTAGAAGGACGATGGCCGCCGGCACGTGCCTCGAGGCCATCCTGCATCGGCAAGCCCGCCAGCGCCTTGAGATGCGCCTCGGTGCTGCGCCCCAGCGCCTCCAGGCAATACCCGCCCTCCAGCACGGAGACGATACGCCCGTGGCAGTGACGCCGCGCGACATCCATCGCCAGTAGGGTGACCCAGTAATAGTCGTCATCTTCCAGGCACAGTTCTGCCATCGGGTCTTCACGGTGCGCGTCAAAGCCCGCCGAGATCAGGATCAACTCCGGCTTGAAATCATCAAGCTTCTTCAGCCATTGGGCTTCAATGGCGCGCCGGAAGGCCAGTGAGCCGCTGCCTTCGCTCAGGGGCGTGTTGTGGATGTGCTCCCAGCGGCTCTCCAGGTAGCGCCACGGGTACATGGCGTCCTGAAAGGAGGAGCACACCAGCGTATCGGGGTCATGCTTGAAGATATCGACGGTGCCGTTGCCCTGGTGTACATCGAAATCGAGGATCGCGATCCGCTTCACGCCGTAATGCTGGCGGGCGTGCAGAGCGCCCACCGCCACGTTGTTGTAGAAGCAGAAGCCCATCGCATCGGCGCGTTCGGCATGGTGGCCCGGGGGGCGCACGGCGCAGAAGACGTTGTCGGCCTGATCACGCATCACCTGGTCGACCCCGCGTACCACCGCGCCGGCGGCCAGTCGCGCCGCGACCAGGCTATCGGCACACATCACGGTGTCTTCGTTGATGGTCAGCAGCTGCCCGGCCTGGGGCGGACATTTCTCCAACGCCTGCAGGTGGCGCATGGGGTGCACGCGCGCCAGCTGCTCAAGCGTTGCCGCTCGCGCACTGTATTGCTGGACATGCTGAATCACGCCGCTCAGCGCCAGCTGACGCTCGATGGCCTGCAGACGCAGTGGGCTCTCGGGATGGGTGGGGCCCATGAAATGCTGACCGCAGTCGCGATGGGATATGTAGGAGGTGATCATCGGCATGCCTGCGTGAGTGTGCGGGTCATAATGGTCTGCACCATGACGTAACAGTAAGAGTCGTCAATGGCATGAGCCAGTCGCCGATGGTCTACCTTGTTTCACGCATGAAGGGCGCGAGGATGGCTGTTCAGACCTGCGCTTTCGCGGCATGCTGCTCATATCGCGCTGACGAGGCGCAACCGCTGACAGGACAAGCCTATGGGAACGCGATTTCTGCGCAATTTCTTCGAGCCCGCCAGTATCGTGGTGATCGGCGCCTCGGAAAAGCCGCATTCACTGGGCGGGCAGGTACTGCGCAATCTGCTTGAAGGGGGCTTCAAGGGCGCCCTGACGGTGGTCAACCCCAAGGGATATGAGACGGTGCATGGCGTGGCGTGCGTCAAGCGGGTCAGTGAGCTAGAGCAGGTGCCGGACCTGGCCATTCTGTGCTCACCGCCGGATACCTTGCCGCGTGTGGTCGAGAAGCTGGGCCGGCGCGGCGTCAAGGCGGCGCTGCTGATTTCGGGAGGTGTCGCGCCGACACCGGTCAGCTCGCTGGCCCGCGTCACCGGCAAGGGGCTTGAGATGCTGTCACGCCGCGACGGGCTGAACTTCACTGCCCCGCGTCTGCCGGGCATTCACAGGTCCACTACGGGCAAGCCAGGCCCCGAACCCTCCGTCACCGAGGCGTCGTCTTTGGATGAGGCCGGCGAGCCTGCCGCGCCGAGCGCCGAGCGCTACCCGCGGATCGCCGACAGCACGGACGACGTGCTGGATGCCTCGCAGGCACGAGAGCCGGGTGTCGAAGTCCCGCGTATCCACCGTGATCAGGAAAGCCTCAACAGTCGGTTGCTCAAGGCCGCCCGAGGCAGTGGGATTCGCCTGCTCGGGCCGGAATGCATGGGCATCTGCGTGCCAAATCGGCACCTGAATGCCTCCTTCAGCGGGCAGCCAGTGGCCAAGGGCAAGGTCGCCTATCTCGGCCAGTCGGGGATGCTGGGCAATGCGATGATCGACTGGGCGGCAGGGCGCGGCATCGGCTTCTCGCATCTGGTGACCCTGGGCGACAGCGTCGATGTGATGCTGCCCGATCTGATCGACTATCTGAACCAGTACGGGCCGTCGCAGGCCTTGCTGTTGCACCTGGAGCGCATTCACGACCCGATGCACTTCATGACCGCGCTGCGCGAGGCGTCCCGCAATCGGCTGGTGCTGGCGATCAAGAGTGGCCGTACCCCGGAAGCCGACCTGTTCGGCACACATGTCACACGTGGCGTGCCCAATCGCGACCGGATCGTCGATGTTGCCCTCGCGCGTGCCGGGGTGGTGCGCGTCAATGACAGCGAAGACATGTTCGATGCGCTGGAGACGCTGAATCGCATGAAGCCGTTGCGCGGTGATCGGCTGGCGATCGTCTCCAATGGGTTGGGCCCGGCCTTGCTGGCCATCGACAAGCTGATGGCGGGTGGCGGCAAGCTGGCCGAGCTGAGCGAGGAGAGCCGCCAGGCGCTGCTCAAGGCCGAGCTGGATGTCAGCCTGCCGGGGCGCAATCCGGTGGATCTGGGCGGCAATGCCACGCCGGAAGATTTCCTGGCCGCGGTCAACATCGTGGCCAATGACCGTGGCGTGGACGCCGTGCTGGTCGTGCATGCGCCGACACGCCTTGCTCCCTCACGGGCAACGGCCGAGGCCCTGGTGGCGCATCGCAAGCAATTCCGACGCAACCTGCTGACCAGCTGGATGGGGCTCGAGCAGGCGCTTTCAGCCCGCCATGAATGCCATCTGGCCGGCATTCCGACCTATCTGTCGCCGGAGAAGGGCGTCAAGGCCTTCTTGCAGATGGTCGATTACCACCGTGTGCAGACACTGTTGCAGCAGACGCCGCCGAGCCTGGCCTTCTCGACCAGTGCCGAGATCCGCGCCCGCGCCCATGATCTGGTGCACAGTGCGCGGCGTGCCGGCCGTGAATGGTTGACCCACTCGGAAACGGCGCAGGTGCTCGATACCTACGGCATCGCGACCGCGCCCAGTCGCTATGTGCTCGACGCCGCCGAAGGCGCGCGCGCCATCGTCGAATTGCAGCGATCTGCCACGGATGACGACAAGCCTTCTCGCCAGGGCCCCTATGCGCTGCGCGTGGTGCATGAACACAACAGCCAGCCGTTCCGCTATCGCCGCTACCCACAGCGGCTGTCTTCCGGCGTGGTGCAGGACCTTTCCGGTCCGGAGGATATCGCGCTGGCGATTCGCCGCATCACCCAGAAGGTGGCGGAGGGCGATGCCGAGCGTGGCCGCGGTGACCACGAGCGCACGCGCATTCATGAGTTCTGCCTGCAGCCGATGCAGCGTGGCAAACACTCGCTGCAGTTGAGCGCAGGCATCACGCGCGATGACGAATTCGGCCCGGTGATCGTGTTCGGTATCGGCGGTTACAAGGTCAATGTGCTGGCGGACCGCCAGGTGGCCTTGCCGCCCCTCAACATGACACTGGCGCGTGAGCTGATCTCGCGCAGCCATGCCTCCCGCCTGATCGCCGAGCACTCGCCGGACCCGGAGCGCGATTTCGAGCGCGTCAGCACGCTGTTGATCAAGCTCTCACAGTTGGCATCGGATTTGCGTGACATAAGAGGGTTGGAAATCAATCCGTTGTTGCTCAATCGCGAGGAGGCCGTGGCAGTGGACTTCGCGCTGGATCTCGGCAAACCGGCCCGTTTCGCGATCATGCCGTATCCGGAGGAGCTGCGTGAATGGGTGTCGCTGGACAATGGCATGCACGTCGAGGTTCGCCCGATACGCGGCGAGGATGCGCCCTTGATCACGGCCTTCCATGCGCGGCTATCCGAGGAGAGCATTCGTTTCCGCTACTTCCACCACAAGGCGGCGCTGACTCAGCGAGATCTCGCGTTGCTCGCCCAGATCAATTACGACCGCCAGATGGCCTTCATCGCCGAGCGTGAAGTGGAAGCCCAGTCAGGTGAGTCGCCGCAGCGCGAGATGCTGGGGGTGGTGCGGGTATGGAATGACCCGGACAACATTCGCACCGAATTCTCCGTCATCATCCGTGATGACATGCAAGGCGAGGGGATCGGCAGTCTGCTGATGGAGAAGATGCTGCGCTATTGCCGCTCGCTGGGCACGCTGGAGATGGTCGGCAAGATCATGATCGACAACCACCCGATGCGCGCCCTGATGAAGCACCTCGGTTTCACCTGCCGCTACAACATGGAGGAGCAGGTCATCGATGCCAGCATCCGTCTCAACGAGCCAGTCAGTGATTGGCAGCGCCTGAGGCTGGAAGCCGAGGCCTGATGCGCCTTGATGGTGCAAGGGCCTGTTGATAGGCGTGTGCCTGGGCTTGTTGATAGGCGTGTGCGGGGGTTGTTCAAGGGCGCGTGCGCGGGCTTGCCAGGCGGTTCTCGGCAACACGCAATGCGTCAGGGAATGGAGAGCAATAGACCAATAACAACATGCAATGTCGTGATTCAGGGAGGTATCAGCAGAAGCGTCAAGGGCATACCACCTTGGTCGTATAAGCGTCTGTTCGTGTTTGAGCGCTTATCAATAAAACTGTATTGTAATTACAAATATAAGAATCCTTTATGGATAATGGCGCAGGGGATGACACAGTATTCTGTCAGCAGGTCGGCAAGCGATGCTTGCGGCCAGATTGCGCGATGTCAGCGGCAGGGCGAGCCATTCTCCCTGCCGGATTGAGTGCGTAATTGACAGAATCCGTGGATATTTCCTGCCCGCTGACGACAGGAAAGCCAATGACTGACACTCGCGACGTGAAGATTCGAGTGCGCAATCTGAGCAAGGTGTTCGGCAATCAGCCCGACAAGGCGCTCAAATTGCGTGATGAGGGCATGAAACGCCCCGAGATTCTCGAGAAGACTGGCCAGACGTTGGGGCTTTCCAACGTGGACTTTGATGTGATGGAAGGCGAGTTGCTGGTCATCATGGGGTTGTCCGGTTCCGGAAAATCGACCCTGATCCGCTGCCTGAACCGGTTGATCGAACCGACGGAGGGCGAGATCCTCATCGACGGCGATGATGTCGCCAAGCTGGATGACAAGTCGCTGCTGCGCTGTCGTCGCAAGCATTTCTCGATGGTGTTCCAGAATTTCGCGCTCTTCCCGCACCGCACCGTGCAGCAGAATGCCGAGTTCGGGCTTGAGGTGCGCGGCGAGGAGAAGGAAGTCTGTTATCAGCGCGGTCGCGATGCGCTCAAGCAGGTCGGCCTTGATGGCTGGGAAGATGCCTACCCCAGCCAGCTCTCCGGCGGCATGCAACAACGTGTCGGCCTGGCGCGAGCGCTGGCCAACGACTCCACGGTGCTGTTGATGGATGAGGCCTTCTCGGCGCTTGATCCCCTGATCCGCAAGGACATGCAGCAGGAATTGCTGGCGCTGCAACACAAGATGAAGAAGACCACCATCTTCATCACCCACGATCTTGATGAAGCCCTCTCCATCGGCGACCGCATCATCCTGCTCAAGGATGGCGAGATCGTGCAGATCGGCTCCCCCGAAAGCATCCTCACTTCCCCGGCCAATGATTATGTGGCGCGCTTCGTCGAAGGCGTCGACATGTCGCGCATCCTCACTGCCCGCTCGGCGATGACCGATGTCCGTGCCACCGCACGCGATGATGATGGCCCGCGCACGGCGCTGCGCAAGATGGGCGACAACGGCCTCGATAGCCTGTTCGTGGTGCGTCGTGATCGCACTGTGCTCGGGATCATCACCGCCGAGGATACCGAACGTGCCGTGCGCGAGAATCTCACCGATCTCTCGAGCATCATCCACTCCGATTGCTGTCAGGTCTCGCCGGAAGAACCGCTGCACAACCTGTTCGCGATGTTTGCCGGTCATCACCATCCGCTGGCGGTGGTCGATGAGCAATCCCGCCTGTTGGGCGTGGTGATCAAAGGGTCCGTACTCGCGGAACTGGCGGAAGCAGGGGAGGCACACGCATGAGCGACGCAACCGGTTTTACCATCCCGAAGATAGAGCTGGGTGACTGGATCGAGACGGGGCTTGATTACCTGACGACCAACTACTCCAGCATCACGCGCGGCATCTCCAAGTTCACCGAGACCGGCATCGACGTCCTGAACGATGCGCTGATGTGGCTGCCCGAGTGGGCGCTGATCGCCCTGGTGACGCTGCTGTGCTGGCGGCTGGCCGGCACGCGCCTGGCCATCGGTTCCGTACTGGGGCTGGGACTGATCTGGAACCTGGATCTGTGGGACCCGATGATCGAATCGCTGACCCTGGTGGTGATCGCCACCCTGGTCGCCGTGGTCATCGCGGTACCGCTGGGGATACTGGCGGCACTCTCTGACCGCTTCTACAAGGTCATCATGCCGGTGCTGGATTTCATGCAGACGATGCCGGCCTTCGTCTACCTGATCCCGGCGATTCCCTTCTTCGGCATCGGCTCGGTCTCCGCTATCTTCGCCACCGTGATCTTCTCGATGCCGCCAGCGATTCGCTTCACCACGCTGGGCATTCGTCAGGTGCCCAATGACCTGATCGAAGCCGCCGATGCCTTCGGCGCCACCCGCAGCCAGAAGCTCTTCAAGCTGCAGCTGCCGCTTTCCCTGCCCACCGTGATGGCCGGCATCAACCAGACCATCATGCTGGCACTGTCGATGGTGGTGATCGCGGCCATGATCGGCGCCGATGGCCTGGGGAATGAGGTCTGGAAAGCCATCCAGCGCCTGCGTCCGGGAGATGGTTTCGAAGCGGGCATCGCGGTGGTCATCCTGGCCATGCTGCTCGACCGCCTGACCCAGACCTTCAGCAAGGAAAAGAAGCCCCGTTCATGAGGGGATTCACCAGCGGCCTCCGTGTATTGCCTGGCCCATGCGGAGGCCGCCTCGAGCACTTCCATACCCGACTCAACGTTTGGCCGTCGACACACGTTTTTCGACAGACGTGCTTCGATAAACAATGAGTAAATTCGAATAAAGGGGAAAATGATGAACAAGCAAGATGCCTCCCACACTACCTTGAACGTCACCGCGAAGATGAATGCCGCCACCAAGGCATTGCTGCTCGGCGCTGTCATGTCCTCCTCACTGGCCGGGGCAAGCGCCGTGTATGCCGCCGGTGACAAGGGCGATGTGACGCTGGCCTACGTCGAATGGTCCTCTGAAGTCGCCTCCACCAATGTGGTCAAGGCGGTGCTCGAATCACAGGGCTACAACGTCGAACTCAAGGCGCTGTCTGCGGCGGCGATGTTCCAGGCAGTCGCCTTCGGCGATGCCGACGGCATGGTCGGTGCGTGGCTCCCCACCACCCACGAAGACTACATGGCCAAGATCGCCGACAAGGTCGACGACCTGGGCGTCAACCTCGAAGGCACCAAGCTCGGGCTGGTCGTGCCGTCCTACAGCAAGCTCGAGACCATCGACGACATCAAGACCCACGCCGAGGATATCGATGAGCGCATCGTCGGCATCGAGCCGGGCGCAGGTCTGACGCGTCTGACCGAGCAGGTGCTGGAGGACTACGATCTCGAGGACATCGACCTGACCACCGGCAGCGGTGCGACCATGACCGCCGCGCTGAGCAATGCGATCAAGGGTGAGCGTGAGATCGTCGTCACCGGCTGGACGCCGCATTGGATGTTCGCCCGCTGGGACCTCAAGTATCTGGATGACCCGAAGGGCGTCTACGGCGGTGCCGAGGAGATTCACACCCTGGCGCGTAAGGGGCTCGAGGAAGACATGCCGGAGGTCTACGCGATTCTCGACAACTTCGCCTGGACCCCGGCTGACATGGGCGAAGTGATGCTCAACAACCAAGAAGACGACGCTGACCCCTACGAAACCGCCAAGGCGTGGGTGGAAAGCCATCAGGATATCGTCAAGGAATGGCTGCCGGCCGCGGCTGAGTGATGCCTGACGCATGACTCGCTGAGTCATGAATGACGAAACGCCCCCACAGGGTCTCCTGTGGGGGCGTTTCGTTGTGTGCCTGCAAATGACGCGTCGCTCACCCCGGGCGAGCGGGAGCGGAATGGCTCAGAACGGACTGGCTTAGCCTGACCTGATCAGAACGGGCGGGCTCAGAAAGGACAGGGACTGCGCACTTCCATGCGCTCACCACTCACCGGGTGATCGAAGCTGATCATCTCGGCATGCAGCATCAGGCGCTCGGCCATGAAGAAGGCCTCATCCGTCGCATAGAGGTCGCAGCCCAGGATCGGGTGGCCGATCTGCTGGCTATGGATGCGCAACTGATGCGTGCGACCTGACACCGGCGTGAACTCGACTCGCGTGCGCGCCGGATTCTCCAGGCGCTCGATGACGCGGAAATCGCTGATGGCGGTCTTGCCGGTCTCGTGGCAGATCTTCTGCAGCGGGAACTGGTCGACGTCCTTGGCGATGGGCAGCGAGATGCGCCCGCTGTCCTCCTCCAGATGGCCATGCAGGATCGCGGTGTAGGACTTGCCGATGTTGCGGTCCTGAAACTGGTGGGTCAGGTTGCCGTTGGCCGGCTTGTTGAGCGCGACCAGCATGATGCCGGAGGTGCCGAAATCGAGCCGGTGCAGCAGCTTGGCGCTGGGGTATTCCTTGACCAGGCGATGATGCAGCGAATCCAGATTGAGCGGATGCTTGCCGGAAAGGCTGAGCAGGCCACTGGGCTTGTGGATCAGCAGGATGTCATCGTCGGCGTACAGCACCGCGTAGGTTTCGTGGCAGACGGGAACGATGAACGGGTCGGCTTGTGGCTGCATAAGGGCTCGTCAGTGACATCAAGGAGGGCGGGGCGAAACGGCAAGTGAGGCAATTGCTGGCGTGCTCTAGAGCGCTGGCGCGGTCTAGAGCGCGATATCCTGCCAATGATACTCGTACTCGTCGTCCTCACCATCCTCTGGCGCACGACCGATGAAGAGGCTGGCGGTGAAGGCGCGCACGAAGATCACCTGGCTGCCATCCAGTGCGGTCAGCAGCTCACCCTTCTTGAGCTTCTTGATCTTGCGCTTGCGTGCTGCGGCGGCATCACGCGCCGCGCGGGTGTCGGCGCGCCACTGGGCGGCAATCTCACCGGGCGCTGTCGACTGTTCGAGCAGCTCCTCGGGGCATTGCAGCGGAATGTCTGGCGTGCCTTCGTCACGGATATGGTATTCCCAGCGGCTGGGGTCACCATTCTTGGGAGCCTGCATCAGGTGCTGGCGAATGAAGGTATGGCCGTGAGGATGTTCCAGCACGGTATACAGCACATTGCCGACCACGGCGTGATCGACCAGCGAGATGCCATGACTGTCGGACGGCGTATAACCGGCCAGCAGACGGTCTACCAGTGTCTGACGTGCCACCTTGGGGGTGCCGCTGTCATCCCAGGCCATGAAGCCTCCAATCTGAGCGTGTCTGGCATCGCAGGCCATGTCGGATGCGCTATGAATGACGCAGGCTGACTGGCGTTCGAGAGGCCGAAAGGGCGGCCATTGTCCGGCTTGTGCCCGGCGAGGGCAAGCCGCTGAACGCGCGAATCTGCGCCGGCGGGGTCTCAAGGAATAGCGCAAGCGATAACACAAGCGGCAACCCGGCCGGCGCCCCGCACGGTAACCCGAACGGCAACGCAAGAGGCCCCGCATGAGCGGAGCCTCGAGAAGAGCGCCTGTTGTGGCGCAGACTGGCTATCGGCACAGACTGGCTAGCGGCAGAGACTGGCTAGCGGGTCAGGGTGCCAGCAGTTGCTTGTGCCATTCGCCGTCTTCCGTGTCCAGGCGCTGGTAGCGTACGCGATCGTGCAGGCGCGAGGGCTGCCCCTGCCAGAATTCGATCATTTCCGGCACTACGCGGTAGCCGCCCCAATGCTCCGGACGCGGCACTTCGGTGGTGGCATAGACCTGCTCGAAGCGACCCTGACGCTCGCTGAGCCATTCGCGATCGGGAATCTCGACACTCTGCTGCGAGACCCAGGCGCCCAGCTGGCTCTCCTTGGGGCGTGAGGCGAAGTACTGATCGGAGGTGGCATCCGCGACCTTCTCGACGCTGCCTTCGATACGCACCTGGCGCTCCAGCGCGGGCCACCAGAAGGTCAGCGCGGCGAAGGGCACATTGGCCAGCTCGCTGCCCTTGTGGCTCTGATAGTTGGTATAGAAGATGAAGCCTTCACTGTCGCAGCCCTTGAGCAGCACGATGCGCGCATGCGGCTTGCCCTGGCTGTCGACGGTGGAGAGCGTCATGACATTGGCGTCGTTGTCATCGGCGGACAGGGCGCTGGTCAACCACTCCTGAAACAGCTCGAAGGGTTCCAGCGGTGTGTTCGCAAGGCTCAGGCCATCACCGGAATAGGTTCTGCGCACATCGGCGATATCGCGGTTCATGGTGGGCTCCCTTGATGAATTGCTCATGTAATGACATGACTGTGACCGCTCACGTGCTGGATCGCAAGCCTCAGACACCGCCCAGCTGCAGCCACGCCATGTAAAGCCCGGTACCGACGGCAATCGAGAGCAGCGCATTGCGTCGCCACAGATGCAGTCCCGCCACGCAGAGGGCCGCGACCAGCATGCCGGCGCCCTCGGCGCTTACGAGCCAGCTTTGCCAGGCCGAGATGTGGTGCGCAGACTCTGACATGTCAGGCAGTTGCATGGCCGACAGCGAGACGATGATCAGCACGACCATGACGATGGCCGGCAGATAGCGGCCCATATGCAGAATCAGCGGATGGGCCGAATGGCGGGACAGGAACACGAAGGGCAGCGCGCGCGTGGCGAAGGTCGCGCCGGCTGACACGGCGATCAACAGCAAGGCCTGCAGGGTCGTCATGGGGTGGTGTGCTCCGAGGCTTGATTGTGTTCAGTCCGGCGCGCGCCAGACTTGCCGTGTGGGGGATGATCGTCACGCGGGGCAGGCGTGACGTGTGGCTGTTGTTTGCCACGCTGGTAATGATACTGCCCGAGCAGGAGGGCGCAGGCTGCCGCGATGCTGCCCAGCAACAGCTGATCTTCCGGCAGCAGCCACAGGCCCGCGAGCGTGACCAGCAGGCCGAGCATGAAGGGCCAGCGCTCGCGCAGGGCGAACCATTGTTCGATGCCCAGCACCACGAACAGCGCCGTCAACGCGAACTCGATGCCGCTGCTGTCAAAGCTGAGCTGTCCGGCTGCCAGACCCAGCAGCGTCCCCAGTACCCACCAGGATTGGTTGAGGAAGGTGATGCGCAACATCAGGCGCTGGTCATCACGGCGCGCCACGGGATCATCGCGTTCGCCGCTGCGTGGCAGGCTGGCCAGCAGCGAGTAGGTTTCATCGGTCAGCCCGAAGATGAGATAGAGCTTGCCAAGCCCCGCCGCGCGGAAGCGCTCCAGCAGCGACAGGCCGTAGAAGAGGTGGCGCGAATTGAGCAGCAGAGTGGCCACAAAGACCTCGGTGATGCCGGCGCCCGCACCGAGCAGCGCTACCGCCAGGAACTGGCCGGCCCCGGCCAGGATGACCAGTGACATCAAAAGGCCCAGCCAGGGGCTCAACGGCAGCTGGGTGAACAGCACGCCGAAGGCAGCGCCCAGCGGGATATAGCCGAACATCACCGGCAGGGTCTTGTTGAGTGCCTGTTGCCATAGGTGACGACTGCTGACTGGCTGCCGGGGAGGCGAGCCCGCACAGGTGGTGTCGTCCCGGGAGGCGTGCGAGGTACCGGCCGTGGAAGGCGATGACATGGCGAGAGTTCCGTTCTGCGCAGGCGGGGTGAAGACGGGCGACACATGCCGGGAGCCTTCAAGAGGCCGAGACCCGGTAAGCCGCAGGCAATCTACGCAGCATATAATGTCATCAAGCGTCAGGCGATGCTGCCAAGGTGGCAGCTGGCAGTGGAAAGTGCTGAATCAGCGCTTCATTGCTGATATTTCACATGTCTCATGGCGGCACGGCCGATTGATTTGCCGTGAGCCGCCAGACCGAGTCCACCTATACTGGCCTGTAGTCGCTCGTTGGCTGCCTATCGCTGCCTGATCACGTGTGCCATCAAAGGTTCATTCGCTGAGGGAGTCATCAGGATGAGTTCGAACCGATTCCGCAAGTCCTCGTCTGAGACGGTGCTTCATGATCAGGGTGAGCCTTCGCCGCTGCGCAGTGTCGTGATCTGGGGGCTGGCCATCCGGCTGTTTCACCTGCTGCTGATTCTGGCGATCACCGGCATGTGGTACACCGCCGAGGTGGGCGCAGGACTCGATTTTCCGATGGTCTGGCACGCACGGTTGGGATATTGCGTGATCGGGCTGGTGGCGTTTCGCGTCATCTGGGGGCTGGTGGGCAGCGGGCATGCTCGCTTCAGCCGCTTCGTGGCGTCACCGCGCACGACCTGGCGCTACGCCGCTGACTTTCTGGCGGGACGCGCGCCACGCCATGCAGGCCACAATCCCCTGGGTGGCTGGATGACGCTGGCCATGTTGCTGGTGCTGGCGATTCAGGCCTCGAGCGGGCTGTTTCTCACCGATGATCTGCTGTTCGAAGGGCCCCTGCATGATCGGGTCCCAGCGAGTGTCGCCGAGGGGCTGGCCTGGGTGCATCACACCAATATCACGCTGCTGTGGGGGCTGATCGCCCTGCATCTGATGGCCATCGTCTGGCATGGCCTGCGCGGTGAGTGGCTGATCTGGGCGATGGTGCATGGCCGCAAGCATTTCAGGCGCGATGAATCGGTAGTGGATGAGGGCGAGCCAGTGCCACCTTTACGCCCACGCAGGAGGCTCGCGCTGGGGTTGGCGATCGGCATTGCCGTTCTGGTCATCTGGCAGGGGGCGCAGTTGCCGTAAGCTCTGCTCGCTTTCACTCATGCTTTCGCTATGACTTTTACTCTCACTTTCGCCCTCATGTATGCCAAGACGCAAAAGCGCCGCCACGAGCAATCTCATGGCGGCGCTTTTGCGTCTTGACGGAGCTTTGGCTATATCAGTCAGCGCGATACTGCTGATGACAGCCCTTGCAGGTCTTGGCTGTCTCGACGAACTGGCTGCGCAGGGCATCAAGGTCCTGACTGGCGGCGGCGTCAGCCAATGCCCGGCTCTGGGTCATCAGCGCCTCGGCACGCTTGTCGAAGCCTGCACGGTCGCTCTCTATCTTGCTCAGCGCGTCGGTATCACCGTCATAGGAATCGGCGATGAAGCCCTCCCATGGCATCTGAGCCAACAGCGCCAGTCGCTCGGCGCGGGTGCGAAACTCCTCGGCATCATAGTCCTGCTTGCCCTTGACCATCGCACCCATCGGACTGAACTGCCACGCCAGCGTCTGGAAGACTGCCTGGCGATACTGGATGGCATCTTCCGTCTTGTCAGCCAGTGCCGCTGGCGACGCCAACAGGCTGGCAAGCACCACGCCAGCCGCCAGCACGCCAGTGGTCAGGCGGTTGCGCGATACGCCCGCAGGGCGCGGGAAAGACAAGTGTGTTGTCAGGCCGATCATGGCAAAGCCTCGCTGTAATCAACTCGCAAAGCCGATACAGCATGGGCGGCTCGCGATGGTTGAGGAGACACGCTGGGAAAAGCAGTGGGTAGCGGCGGGGTAAGTGGCAAGCCGCCGTGGGAGGGCGCAAACCGATACCCGCCATTCTAGTCGGCTATTTTACGGCTATTCTAGTCGCCTATTTTAGTCGGCTATTCTAGCCGCCAATTTTAGTCGATTATGGCGCGACGAGAAGGGCGGGCAATGGAGAGGCCAGGGCTTGATCAGGCCTGCGGCTGACGCTTGAGGTTGCGCGAGCGGAAACGGGCGTAAGCCATGCTGGAAATGAACAGCCCCAGTGCCGCCAGTGCTTCCAGAACGCCGATGACGGCGTGGCCAGGCACACCGGCCAGCATCACGCCCTGCATGATGTAGAGCAGGCTGACGAAGGCCAGCCAGACATGGCCACGTGCCCGGCGGGTGAAGATGGCGGGCAGGAATAGTGCGATGGGCAGCAGGCGGATCAACAGCGGCAGCAGGCCGCTGTTCTCGCTCTGCGCCATTAGCTGAATGCCGCCGATCAGCAGCAGCAGGGCGACGGCCGCAAAACTTGCGATCACACCGCGACGGCTCTTGGCTTCGAGCGTGTCGAGGCCCTGCTCACGTTCCAGTCGTTCAAGCCAGGCGCGCATCTATTTCGTCTCCCTGAGAGGTTGCATGGCAAGGGCCAGGCGAGCGATACGCTTGCCTTGCGCCAGTGCCAGGCGCTGTTCGTTGTCATCGACATCGTTGTCGCCACGCTTGCCGCTGACGTGGGTCGTGCCGTAGGGCGTGCCGCCCTGGGTGGTCTCGAGCAACTCGGTGGCGCTGTAGGGCACACCGGCATACACCATGCCATGATGCAGCAGCGGGATCAGCATGGTGATCAGCGTGGTTTCCTGACCGCCATGCAGAGAGCTTGAGGCGCTGAAGGCGGTGGCAGGCTTGTCGATCAAGGCGCCGTTCATCCACAGCTCGCTGGTGGAGTCCAGGAAGTACTTGAGCGGCGCCGCCATGTTGCCGAAGCGGGTCGGACTGCCCAGCGCGAGGCCCGAACAGTGACGCAGGTCGTCCAGCTCGACGTACATGGCCCCGCTGTCGGGGATTTCCGGCTCGGTCTGCTCGCAGGTGGCCGAGATCTCGGGCACCTGGCGCAGGCGTGCCTCGACACCGCTGATGGACTCGATGCCGGCGGCGATCTGCTCGGCCAGCGTGCGGGTCGCACCATGGCGCGAGTAATAGAGGACGAGGACGTACGGCGTCGCGTCGGGGGGCGTTGCGGACATGAGCTTCCTCAGGTGGATGACAATCTATCGAAAGGGGCAAGCGGGGCTTGCGTGAGCACACTCTGTCATCAGGGGATCAGGCGTCGCTCAACAGCACCAGCACATCTTCGGGCGGGCGACCGATGACGGCACGGGTGCCATCATCGAGAATCGGCCGCTGCATCAATTTCGGCGTTGCGGCAATCGCGTCAAGGCGTTGCGCATCGCTGGGGTCTACAAGGCCCAGCGCCTTCCACTCGGCTTCGTTCTCGCGGGTCAGAGCCCGCGCCCCGCCTTCCACTCGGGCGGCCAGGGCCTCGAGCTGCTCACGATCGAGGGGGTCTTCCAGGTAGCGGACGGTCTCGAAGGCATCGCCCTCGAGGCGCGCGGTCAAGAGCGCCAGTGTTTCCCGTGACTTGGAGCAGCGTGGGTTATGGTAGAGTTTCAATATTGACATGACTGTCTCCGTTTCCGGACAGGTGATGGGTTTCACGCAAGCGCTACTGGCCATGGCCGGCGGTGGCGAATGAATCAGGAACGCATTGTAGAGGGGCGCACAAGAATGCCACAACTGCCAGGGATCTCGCGGGTCATGCCCTCCATCGGCGTCATCCTCAAGCTGGTATCACGTTTCAACTATCACGACGGCAAGAAGACCGCGTCGGCACTGACCTATACGACGCTGTTCGCCATCGTGCCCTTGATGACGGTCATCTATGCGATGTTCGCCGTCATTCCGAGTTTCGACGGCGTGGGCGATCAACTGCAGACCACGGTGTTCTCCCAGTTTCTGCCCTCGACCGGCGCCACGGTGCTCGAGTATCTCAACGAGTTCTCCGGTCAGGCGCGCAATCTGACCTCGGTGGGTCTGATCTTCCTGTTCGTGACCTCGGTGATGATGATGATCACCATCGAAGGCGCCTTCAATGCCATCTGGCAGGTGCCGGAAGGGCGCAAGGGACTGTCGAGCTTCCTGATGTACTGGGCCGTCCTGACGCTGGGGCCGCTGATGCTGGGCTCGGGCTTTCTGCTGTCGTCCTTTCTGACCTCGCTGTCCTTCTTCGACTCGGCCGCCGAGATGCTGGGCGGCAAGGCACTGTTGCTGCGTCTGTTGCCACCGCTGTTGAGCGCTGCGGCCTTCACCTTCATCTATGCCGCGGTGCCCAACTGCAAGGTTCGCCTGCGTGACGCCGCGGTCGGCGCGCTGACCACGGCGCTGGCGCTGGAGCTGGCCAAGGCGGGCTTCTCGCTCTACGTGACGCATTTCCCGTCCTATCAGGCCATCTACGGCGCCTTCGCGGCCGTTCCGCTCTTCCTGCTGTGGGTGTTCCTGTCCTGGTGCATCGTGCTGCTGGGGGCGGAAGTCGCGGCCTGGATGGGCGAGCGCTCCAATGCTGACTGGCATCGCTGGCCACCGTTCTGGCAGACCCTCGGTGCCGTGATGCTGCTCAAGGATGCCCATGAACGCGGTGAGCCGCTGTCCGATGATCGACTCACGGAAGTGCTGGGCAGTCGTTACCGTCGTGTGCTCAAGCCGCTGATCGCCGAGAACATCGCCAGCCAGACCCAGGATGGCCAATGGGTGCTCGGGCGTGATCTCAGTCATTACTCGCTGTGGGAGATGGCGCACGCCTTGCCGTGGGAACTGCCGGCCGGCGAGGCGGGCGAAGCGCCGCATCCGCGCCTGGAACCCCTGCGTGAGGCGCTGGCGCGTGCGCGTGCCGCCGAGAAGGAGCGCATGACCTGCGGTCTGGTCGAGGTGCTGCCCAGTGTCGGTGAGGTGGGTGATGAGGCCATGACTCAGGAGGAAAAAGACCCGCAAGATCCGCGACTTGCGACTTCCTGAGCGGCACAGGAACGTGATTGCAAGGTGACAGCCTGAAGCCGAATGGGCAGAATGCGCACCCTGTGCCGTCTGCTCATCCCGACGGGGGTTGAGGCGGATGCCGATGCCCCGATATCGAAAGCGATGACGGCAATGAAAAGGCCCGACACCTGTTCGGGCCTTTTCCTTTGTCTCTCGCACATCAACCGGAACCGCTCGCCTGCCTTGCCGCAATTCGGCCTGCACGCTGGAGAGCCAGGGTGAGGAGTGAGCGAGGTAAGGGTGAGGCGTGGTCGAGGCATGAATGAGACAGGTCAGCTGGCAGCGGCTCGCCGGGCAGACACGCAAGTGAAAGGTTGGCATGCCAGACTGGCGACGGCGCCTTTCCGCTGTCTGATGTGACCTTTGCGCGACCTGCGCGCCAGCGCCAAAGCGAGCGGCGAGAGCTGGCAGTCAGCCGGTGGCCAGGCACGATGGAATTGACGATGTGGCGTGCCAGTCCCTGGCGCGCCTGACATGCATGAGGGTGCCGTTCGCGACGCCCGCTGGAGGTGACAACCCGCCGATGAAAAGCTCTGCTCCTGAGAAGGCCCCGCTGGTCAAGCTGCGTGGCATTTCCAAGACCTTTGGTGATCGCAAGGTGTTGGACAGCCTTGACCTGGATTTGAACGATGGTGAGTTCGTCACGCTGCTGGGCCCGTCCGGTTGCGGCAAGACCACCGTGCTGAGAATGATCGCCGGCTTCGAATCGCCGGATAGCGGCACCATCACGCTCGAGTCGACGGCCTTGCATGAGCGTCCCGCTCACCAGCGCCCGGTCAATACCGTCTTCCAGAGCTATGCGCTGTTTCCGCACATGAACCTCTACGACAACGTGGCCTTCGGGCTGCGCATGGAAAAGGTCGCCAAGGCCGAGATTCATGAGCGGGTGCGCGAAGCGCTGGAGATGGTGCAACTGGCCCATCTGTCGGACCGCCGCCCGGACCAGCTCTCCGGCGGGCAGCAGCAGCGCATCGCGATTGCCCGCGCCGTGGTCAAGCGTCCCCGCGTCCTGCTGCTCGATGAGCCGCTCTCGGCGCTGGATTACAAGCTGCGCAAGCAGATGCAGAACGAGCTCAAGCGCCTGCAGCGTCGCCTAGGCATCACCTTCGTGTTCGTCACCCACGATCAGGAAGAGGCGCTGTCGATGTCCGATCGCGTGGTGGTGATGCGCGAAGGCGGTATCGAGCAGATCGGTACGCCGCGTGAGGTCTATGAATCGCCGAGCACGCTGTTCGTGGCGCGCTTCGTCGGTGAGATCAACCAGCTGGCGGCGCAGGTCGTGCGCCCCGCGGCGACGGCCGGGCGCATCGAGATCACGCTGCTCGGTCAGACGCTGGAACTCAGCAGCCATGGTCGCACCTATCAGGGCGGAGAGGCGGTGCAGGTGTTGCTGCGCCCGGAAGACATGCGACTCAAGGGCGCCGAGGACAGCGAAGGTTTCCCGGCGCGCGTCATCGAGCGCAACTACAAGGGCATGACCCTGGACACGGTGCTGGAGCTGGACAGCGGTCAGCAGTTGTTGGCCAGCGAGTTCTTCGACGAGGATGACCCTGACTTCGATTACCGCCTCGGCGAGCGCGTGCGCGTCAGCTGGGTACCGGACTGGGAGATCATCCTGCCCGATGATGAGCCGGCCGTGACGGGGGCGGGTGCATGAGTCTGGTGCGCAATCCCTTCAAGACCGCCACCCTGACCATCATCTGGGGCTGGCTGATCGTGCTGGTGCTGGCCCCGACGCTGCTGGTGGTGCTGGTCAGTCTGATGCCGGAAAACACCGGCCAGCTGCTGGGCGGTGAGCTGACGCTGAGCACGCTTTGGCAGGGCTTTCTGACCAACTATGGCCAGATGGTCAGTCCGGTGTATCTGAGCGTCTTCGGCCATTCGCTGTGGATCGGCCTGATCACGACGCTGATCTGTCTGCTGCTCGGCTATCCCTTCGCGTGGATGATCTCGCGGGCCAGCCCGCGCCTGCAGCCCTTGCTGCTGCTGTTGGTGATCATTCCGTTCTGGACCAACTCGCTGATCCGCATCTATGCCCTGCGCACGCTGATCGCGACACGCGGCCTGCTCAATGATGTGCTGATGAATCTCGGCCTGATCGATGCGCCGCTGCGTCTGCTGTATACCGAGGAGGCGGTGATCGTGGGGCTGGTCTACATGCTGCTGCCGTTCATGATCCTGCCGCTGTATGCCGTCTTCGAGCAGCTGAGCCGCCCGACGCTGGAGGCGGCCCGCGACCTTGGTGCCAATGGCCTGGCCACCTTCCGCCATATCGTGCTGCCGCTGACCATGCCGGGCATCATCGCGGGCGTGCTGCTGGTGTTCCTGCCGGCGATGGGCATGTTCTATGTCTCGGACCTGCTGGGCGGCTCGCGCCATCCGCTGATCGGCAACATCATCAAGGGCCAGTTCCTGGAGGCCAACAACTGGACCTTCGGCGCGGCGATCAGCGTGATGCTGACACTGGTGATGGCGTTCCTGCTGCTGGCCTATTACCGCAGCGTCAAGCTCTTCAAGCGTGAGGTGACCCTATGAAGGCGAGCGCCGCGCTGCGTTGGTTCAGCCGCTGTTACCTGACGCTGATCTTCACGCTGTTGTATGTGCCGATCCTGGTGTTGATCGGCATCTCGTTCAATGACTCACGCAATCCCTTCGTGTGGGGCGGCTTCAGCCTGCGCTGGTACGACAAGCTGCTGGGCAATGGCAATCTGATGGAGGCTGCGCTCAATACGCTGTGGCTCGGGGTGACGGCGGCGACGCTGGCGACCCTGATCGGCACGCTGACGGCCACCGCGCTTTATCGCTATCGCTTCCGCGGCAAGCCGCTGCTCAATGGCATGCTGTTCACGGTGATGATGATGCCGGACATCGTGATGGCGATCGCCTTCCTGGCGCTGTTCATTGCGTTGGGTATCCAGCTGGGCTATTTCTCGCTGCTGGTCTCGCACGCCACCTTCTGTCTGCCGTTCGTGGTGATCACTGTCTATTCCCGCCTGACGGGCATCAACCCGCAGTTGCTG
The DNA here is from genome assembly GCF_029846405.1 of Cobetia sp. 29-18-1. Taxonomy (NCBI): domain Bacteria; kingdom Pseudomonadati; phylum Pseudomonadota; class Gammaproteobacteria; order Oceanospirillales; family Halomonadaceae; genus Cobetia; species Cobetia sp. 29-18-1. The sequence goes on along the minus strand of NZ_JARWKS010000008.1, from coordinate 118,786 downwards.
GAAGCGGCGCGTGATCTCGGTGCCAGTGAAGCCCGCGCCGTCTGGCACGTGCTGGTACCGGCGCTGATGCCGGCGATCGCCTCCGGCTGGCTGCTGAGCTTCACCCTGTCGCTGGATGATGTGGTGATCTCGACCTTCGTCACCGGGCCGACCTTCGAGGTGCTGCCGCTGCGCATCTACTCGATGGTGCGACTGGGGCTCAAACCTGAAGTGAATGCATTGGCAACCCTGCTGTTGGGGCTGTCGCTCTGTCTGCTGTTGATTTCACAGTTGTTGCTCAAGGAGAAAAAATAACATGCAAGGTACCCGTTTCCCGCTGCGTGCCGCTGGCCTGATGGCTGCCGTCAGCCTGGCTTCCGTGGCCACATCCGCCCCCGTTCTGGCCGCGGATGACAGCGACAAGGTCCTTTACGTCTACAACTGGACCGAGTACATGCCCGATGAGGTCATCGAGCGCTTCGAAGAGCAGACCGGCATCGATGTCGTCTACTCCACCTTCGATTCCAACGAAGCGATGTACGCCAAGCTCAAGCTGCTGGACAGCGACAACAGCTACGACCTCGTCTTCCCGTCGACCTATTACATCGACAAGATGGCGCGTGAAGGTCTGCTGCAGAAGCTGGATGTCAGCAAGCTCGACCATTTCGAGGACCTCGACCCCAACCTGGTCGATCGTGACTTCGACAAGGGCAACCAGTACAGCGTGCCTTACATGTGGGGCAGCGCCGGTATCGGTTACAACCCGGACTATGTCGAAGAGGGCGCACTGACCAGCTGGAACGACCTGTGGAACGACAAGTATCGTGACAAGCTGCTGCTCTCCAACGACATGCGTGAAGTCTTCCATGTCGCACTGGCAAGCCTTGGCTTCAGTGGCAACACCACGGACCCGGACGAGATCAAGGCGGCCTACGAGAAGCTGACCCAGCTGATGCCCAACGTGCGTGCCTTCAACTCCGACGCGGCGCGCGTGCCCTTCATGCAGGGCGAGGTCGATGCCGGTCTGATCTGGAACGGTGAGGTCTATCAGGCGAACCAGGAAGGCGTGCCGGTCGAGTATGTCTATCCCAAGGAAGGCATCATCCTGTGGATGGACACCATGGCGATTCCGTCCAACGCGCGTCACGTCGATGCGGCCTATCAGTTCATCGATTACCTGATCAGCCCGGAAGTCAGCAAGGAAATCAGCGAGTACGTGGGTTACACCACGCCGAGCCTGGCGGCCAAGAACATGATGGACCCGGAAGTGCGTGACAACCCGGTGGTCTTCCCGACTCAGCAGGATCTCGCCCGCGGCGAATTCCAGACCGATGTCGGCGATGCGCTGTCGATCTATCAGAAGTACTGGGAGCAGCTCAAGACCGGGCATTGATCCGCCCTTTAGGCGTGATGACGCAAGAAATCACGTCAGCGACTTGAGCTGAACCGACGCCCCGAGGCATGCTCTGTCTCGGGGCGTCGTCGTTTGTCGACCTTGGCTGCGCGCTCCACGTAATTGACACGTCCTGGTGAAGACTGGAGGGTGCCATGTCACGTTTTTCCCCTGCAATGATGTCGGCGGCGCATGCCCGTGAGTTGAGCAGTGCCGAGGCGGATGATCTGTTCAGTCGTGAGATGCAAGGCGTTGCTCCCCTGACGCGCGGCAAGGACCGCGCCGATGTCACCACGGCCCGCAAGGGCCCCAGCGAGGCTCAGCTGGCACGGCGTGAAGACGCGCAGAAGACCCTGGGCAATGAGCTGGACGGGCTGTCCGACAGCTACGTGGAGCATCTCTCGCCGCATGACCCGGTCGAGTTTCGCCGTGATGGCATCCAGACCGGTGTGCTGGAGCGCTTGCGCCAGGGCGGCTACCCACCCGAGGCGCAGCTCAATCTGATGCGTCGTCCGCTCATCGAGTGTCGCCGTGAGGTGCACCGCTTCATCCAGGATGCCTGGCGCAGCGAGTTGCGCTGCCTGCTGGTGATTCATGGCAAGGGGCGTGACAGCGAATCGCATGCCGCCTTGATTCGTGCCTACCTGGTGCACTGGCTGGAGCAGATGCCCGAGGTGCAGGCCTGGAGCAGTGCCACGCCGCGCCACGGTGGGCTGGGGGCGACGCTGGTGATGTTGCGCAAATCCCGCGCGGCGCGTGACACCAACCGCGAACGGCATCAGAAGCGGCGCGGCTGATCGCCACGAGCAGCAAATCCCGCAAGCAGTCAAATCCCGCAAGCAGTCAAATCAGACAGCAGAAAGCCGACAATGGACACAAGAAAGCCCCGCCAGGCCGCGATCATCGCGAGCTGGCGGGGCTTTTTCATGCTCATGGCTCAAGCAGACTATTGCACGCAGTAACCGCGACCGGTGAAGCAGGCACTCAGCGCGCGGCGATAGGTGTCTGCGTTGCTGGCGGTCACGGGCGGCGCCGCGGAATTGGCTTCGGCGCCACTCTGCTGATTGGCCCAGCGATGGCACTCATAGCGATCACGCGCTTGCTGGTCTTCGCTCTGGCCCTTGGTGGGGTAGGCGATGACATCGACTGCCGCGGCCGTGAGTGTCGCCTGAGCGGGGGCCTGGACGGGCAGATACTGCTGCTGACTCTCTTCCCACAGGTAATAGGTGCCTGCCGCCAGGAAATACAGCGTAGCGCCCACCCAGACACCGCGCGCCCCGGCGGGCAGGCCATGACCGTGCCCAGGGCCACCCGGTGCCCAGCGAATCAGCCGACCGGGCTCACCATGCCCGATCACGATGTCGGGGCCTATGTAGCCCGGCCCATCGAAGCGCCCATGCCCCGGGCCCGCCATGGCGGACGTGGTCGGCAGGGCACTCAACAGGGCGAGAGACAGCGCGAGCGCGCGCAGGGGGGCCTTGCCGGAATGACGATTGCGACTCATGCGTTAACTCCTGTGTGACCAGCATGGCATTTGAGTGTGCCGATGACGTTGGGTGCCAGCGTGCAAGCATCAAGAAAACAAATGGCATCCTGCGCCATGTGTACGCCGAGAAGTTGGACGGTAGTTGGACAAGACATTGGTCATGTAGGCATCAGGTGATATTATCCGCGCGCAATCTGATCATGTTTTTTCATTATAGTGTTGTTTGCCAGCAGGGCGCCGAGACAGCTCACGGCGTCTCTCCCGGACACTCACAAGGAAATCTCCATGCGCAATACCCCTGCAGCGGGCGGTGGCGAAGATGCCAGTGCCGAGCCGCGCACCGGCTTGTTTGCCAAGGTCAACCCGCCGGTCTTCTTCGGCGCGAATGCCATCATCCTGTTATTGGTGATCTTCACCGCGGTGTTCTCGGATACGGCCATGTCCGTGTTCGAGTCGGTCCAGCATTGGATCACCAACACCGTGAGCTGGTTCTACATCCTGTGCGTGGCCATCGTGCTGATCTCGGTGGTGTATGTCGGCTTCTCACGCCATGGCGAGATTCGCCTGGGGCCGGACCACTCACTGCCGGACTACAGCAACGTCACCTGGTTCGCGATGCTGTTCTCGGCGGGCATGGGCATCGGTCTGATGTTCTTCGGCGTGGCCGAGCCGGTGATGCACTTCCTCAACCCGCCGACAGGCACCCCGGAGCAGGTCGAGACCGCACGTGAAGCGATGAAGCTGACCTTCTTCCACTGGGGGCTGCATGCCTGGTCGATCTACGCCATCGTCGCGCTGATTCTGGCCTACTTCAGCTATCGCCATGACCTGCCGCTGACGCTGCGCAGTGCCTTGTATCCTCTGATCGGCAAGCGCATCTACGGTCCGATCGGCCATGCGGTGGACATCTTCGCCATCGTCGGCACTGTCTGTGGTGTCGCCACCACGCTGGGCTACGGTGTGGCACAGGTCAATGCCGGGCTCTCGCACCTGACCGGCATGCCGAACAACGACTGGACCCAGGTCGCGATCATCGTCGTGATCACCGGCCTTGCCACCATCTCGGTCGTGACCGGCCTGGACAAGGGCATCCGTATCCTGTCCGAGATCAACCTCGGCCTCGCCGTGGTGCTGTTGCTGTTCGTGCTGCTGCTCGGCCCGACCGCCTTCCTGCTCAAGGCCTTCGTCCAGAATTCCGGCTTCTACATGGCCGATATCGTCGGCAAGACCTTCGAACTCTACGCCTACGAACCCAATGACTGGATCGGTGGCTGGACGCTGCTCTACTGGGGTTGGTGGATGTCCTGGTCTCCGTTCGTCGGCATGTTCATCGCGCGTGTCTCGCGTGGCCGTACCATCCGGGAATTCGTGATCGGCGTGCTGTTCGTGCCGGCCGGTTTCACCCTGCTGTGGATGACCATCTTCGGCAACACCGCCATCTCGATGATTCTGGAGCAGAACGTCACGGCGCTGGTCGATACCGTCAACGACAACTATTCGCTGGCCCTGTTCACCTTCCTCGAGCAGCTGCCGCTGTCGTCCATCACCTCGGTGATCGCGCTGGTGATGGTCATCGTGTTCTTCGTCACCTCGGCGGATTCCGGCTCGATGGTGGTCGACATGCTGGCCTCCGGTGGTCGTGAAGACACCCCGATCTGGCAGCGTATCTACTGGGCCTTCGCGGTGGGTCTTTTGGCCATCGTGCTGATGCTGGCCGGTGGGCTGGGGGCGCTGCAGACCGCCACCATCGCCACCGCCTTGCCGTTCGGCATGATTCTGCTGGCCGCGATCTTCGGCTTGCTGCGTCAGCTCAATCTCGAGTCCGTCAAGCGCCGCTCGCTGTCGGTGAACACCGCAGCCGCGACGCCGATGGGCGAGAAGGGCAACTGGCGCAAGCGTGCCCAGCACCTGATGAGCTTCCCGACGCGCGCCATGGTACGTGGCTTCCTGCGCGGCACTGTCGCGGAAGGCATGCAGGAGCTGGCCGAAGAGCTGCGTAGCCAGGGACTGGAAGTCGACGTCACCATCAGCCGTGATCGCGTCTACTTCAATGCACGCCATGGTGAGGAAGATGACTTCATCTACGGCGTGCGCATTCGCTCTCACCTGCGTCCGGACCTCAATCTGGATCAGGAAGACGAGGGGGATGAAGAGGACTACTGTCGTGCCGAGGTCTTCCTCAAGGAAGGCGGTCAGTCCTATGACCTGATGGGCTACAGCAAGGACCAGGTCATCAATGATCTGCTCGAGCAGTACGAGCGTCATATGCACTACCTGCACCAGCTGCGTCTGAGCCAGTCCGTCGGTCAATGATCCGAGCGGGCAGTCAGTGACGCTTCACGCGTCGCCATGACGCAAGAGCCCCTTGTGGAGAGATCCGCCGGGGGCTTTTGTCTGTCTGGATGAGGTTCCCTGAAGGATGCGGCCTGGATAGGACCTCTGTCGAAAGACGCCAGAATGTGAGGCCTCTTTTTCTCGGCTCGGGCATTAGCGCTGCTTATCCAGACGGCGTCGAGATCTTATTGGTCTCGCAAGCGGGGGGCCTATAGCATGGACTCTCCCCACAAAGTCGCATATCGGCTGGGGTCAGATGACATGCCGTGGCGTTGTCGTCTGCCAAGGTTCCCGCCCATGTCTGGCCGAAGGTGAACGCGATCTGCCCGCAATGTCCCCATGACGACTGAGGTTCCTTGAGCCCCGGCATCCGCAGTCATGAACAACGATACCGCTGTCACGAACGACGATAGCGGCATCATGAAAAATGATAATAAAAACCCGTCACGAGGTAGAAACATGTTGAAAGGAAAGGAACTGGATGCACTCATCGAGCAGCGAGGTGTCCTGAAGGGACTCAACTCGACGCTCGGTATCACCGCGATCACCATGACCGTGTTCTTCATTCTCTATGCGATTCTGTTGGGCAAGACGGCCAGCGATCAGTTTCTGGGCATCAAGGCCTGGATAGAGAGCACCCTGGGCTGGTACTACGTGCTGGTGATGTTCTCGACCTTCGTGGTCTGTCTTTACGTGATGTGTTCGCGTGTCGGCAAGATTCGGCTGGGGCGTGACGATGAGCGTCCCGAGTTCAGCAATTTTGCCTGGTTCTCGATGCTGTTCGGCTGCGGGACCGGCGCGGGCATGCTGTTCTTCTCGATGTCCGAGCCCATGATCCATTTCGCGAGTGACTGGAGCGGCGGCAATCCGTTTCTGAGTGCTGACGTCAAGGCGGCCGTTGCCGCCTTCTTCGAGGCCAAGCAGGCCGCCCTGGCGAGTGGTCTCATGCCGGGGGACGAAGGCTTCCCGGTGCCTGACAGCCGCGTCGCGGAAGCGGCCGCCGGGGGCATCAAGCTCACCGTCTTCCACTGGGGCACGATCGCCTGGGCCATGTATGCCATCGTCGGGCTGTCACTGGCTTATTTCGCCTTCCGCAAGGGCCTGCCGCTCTCGATGCGCTCGGCCCTCTATCCGCTGATCGGCAACCGGATCTACGGGCCCATCGGGCACACCGTCGATATCCTGACCGTGTTCGGTACCATTTTCGGCATCGCCACCACGCTCGGTCTGGGCGTCGAGCAGATCGGCTCCGGCCTGATGTCACTGGGCCTCATCGAAGAGAAGTCGCGCATGGTGACCGTGGTCTCCATCGTGTTGATCAGCGTCATCGCTACCCTGTCAGCGACCAGCGGCGTTGCACGCGGCATCAAGCTGCTTTCCACCTTTAATACCTGGGTCTGCCTCGGCATCCTGGCCTACTTCCTGCTGGTGAGCGACGCCAACTATCTGATTGCGAGCTCCATCACCGCGCTCGGGGATTACCTCACCGATGGCGTCTCGATGACACTGTGGACGGCGCGCACGCCGGACGAGCAAGTGTGGCAGGGCGGTTGGACCATCTTCTACTGGGGCTGGTGGATCGCCTGGGCCGGTTTCGTCGGCATGTTCATTGCCCGCATCTCGCGCGGCCGGACCATCCGTGAATTCATTCTCGGGGTGATGGTCATCCCTTCCATCGTGGCGCTGGTCTGGTTCGGCGTCATCGGCTCGGCGGGGATCTATCAGTCCCTGTACGGGGCCGACATGGGCATCTACACGGCTGCGGTCACCAACTGGGACTACGCCGGCACCCTCTACCACTCGTTCGAGGTGCTCACTCCCGGCATCGCCGCGACCGTGGCCAAGGTGGCCGCGCTGGTCGTGGTGATCATCTTCTTCGTCACGTCTGCGGATTCCGGCACCCTGGTGCTGGGACGCCTGCTGGCCTTCGGTCGTCGCCCCCCGGTTCAGCAACGCATCATCTGGGGCATGATGCTGGGCGCCGTGACCTTGATCCTGCTGTTGCTGGGGGGCGATCAGGCGCTCAAGTCCCTGCAGGCGGCCTCGATCGCCGGCGCCTTGCCGTTCACCTTCGTGCTGATCGCCATGATGATCGGACTGTTGAAATCGCTGCGCGAGGATGGCGAATCGATGATCGAGAACGAGGAGCATATCCGCAAGATGATCGAGAACGAGGTCCGCGACCTCTCCTGAGTTGCCGTTTGCCAGATGTATGCGCCTGACGCATGCGTTCGGTGTGCAAGACATGAGGCCTCTGCCCCCCGGCAGGGGCCTCGTTGTTTCTCGCTTTCGGCTCAGGGCTGTTTCCCTTCTTGGGCTCAGGGCTGTTTCCCTTCTTGGGCTCAGGGCTGTTTCCCTGCTCCAGAGCAGGCCTGCGCATGTCACCAAGGTCGCAAGGTAATATCAAACGTACGTATGTTCCAATGCTGACAGGTCCATCGATTTCGCCAACGGCGCGCAGCATCGGTTTGCGGCTATGCTGTCGACAGTGAAGGGCCCACAGGCTGATACCCACCCGACGGAGTCCCGACAGCGCCTCACCACGCATCTCACCACGATGTCTTACGACCTAGTCTCACGACGACGTCTTGCAACGAGGTCTTACAACGACGTCTACAACAACAAGGTAGCGGGGGCAGTGATGCCGAGCGCCCCACGTACTGATCAAGGAGCAACGCCATGCATGATCCCCTAGCGGCTCGACCCGATGAGTCAGGCAAGTCCACTACCGATACCACTGCCGATTCCACTACAGAACCTTCCCACGTGGCAGATGCCTCGCCCGACGCTTCGCGAGCACAGCCAACGGCAGGCGACATGAGTGGCATGTCGTGCCTGCGGTCTTCTCAGGAGGTGGATTTCAGCGGCTACGACTCCCTGATGGACATGCTGGAGAAGGCCTGCTCGGCGCATGGCGAGCGTCCTGCCTTTACCTGCATGGACCGCACCATGACGTTTGCGGAGCTGGATGCCACCAGTCGTCAGCTGGCGGATTGGTTCCAGCATGAAACTGACCTCAAGCTGGGCGATCGGGTCGCCATCCAGCTGCCCAATACGCTGATGTTTCCGGTGGTGGCCTTCGCCGTGCTGCGTGCAGGCCTGGTGCTGGTGAATACCAATCCGTTGTATACCGAACGTGAGATGGAGCATCAGTTCAATGACTCCGGCGCGCGGGCGTTGGTGGTGCTGGCCAACATGGCGGACAAGGTCGAACGCGTGCGGGAGCGCACTGGTCTCGAGTACGTGCTGGTCTGTGAGCTGGGCGACATGCACCCGGCCTTCAAGCGGCTGTTGATCAACACCGTGGTCAAGCACGTCAAGAAACTGGTGCCGAGCTATCATCTGCCCGACGCCATTTCGCTGCGCACGGCCATCTCGCAGGGCAAGTCCGAGCGCTGGGAACGGCCGACACTGGCACTCGATGATGTCGCTGTGCTGCAGTACACCGGCGGCACCACCGGGGTCGCCAAGGGCGCGATGCTGACTCACCGCAACCTGCTCGCCAACATGCTGCAAGGCAAGATGGCCCTCACGCAGGGCTTGAATCCCGGCCATGAGACGCTGGTGGCGCCGCTGCCGCTCTATCACATCTACGCCTTCACCATTCATCTGGCCTGCATGCTCAGTGAAGGCAATCACACCCTGCTGATTCCCAATCCGCGCGATATCCCGGGCTTCGTCAAGACGCTGCAAAAGCACGACTTCACGATGTTCGTCGGTCTCAATACGCTGTTCGTGGCGCTGTGCAACAACCCCGGCTTCCAGGCACTGGACTTCTCGAAGCTCAAGATCACCACCTCAGGGGGCGTGGCGCTGACGCGCAAGGCGGCAGAAGAGTGGAAGCGGGTCACCGGCAGCGATATCTCCGAGGGCTACGGCATGACCGAGACCTCGCCGATCGTGTCGTTCAACCCGCTGGATGCCATTCAGCTCGGCACCATCGGTCGGCCGATGCCTTCCACCGAGGTGCGCCTATATGACGATGAAGGCGCGCTGGTCGCGATGGGGGAGCCGGGCGAGCTGTGCGTGAAGGGGCCGCAGGTGATGAAGGGCTACTGGCAGCGTGAGCAGGCGACCAAGGACAGCTTCACTGCCGATGGCTTCCTGCGCACCGGTGATATCGCGGTCTTCCAGGACGATGGCTATATGCGCATCGTCGATCGCAAGAAGGACATGATCATCGTTTCCGGCTTCAACGTGTATCCCAATGAGGTCGAGGACGTCATCGTGCGTCACCCGGACGTGCTCGAGGCGGCCGCCGTCTCGGTGGTGGATGAGCGCAGTGGTGAGGCGATCAAGCTGTATGTCGTGCTCAAGGATGGCGCAGAGCTCGAGGCGGATGCGCTGCGAGACTGGTCGCGCAAGGAACTGGCCAGCTACAAGGTGCCGCGTCAGGTGGTCTTCATCGACGAGCTGCCCAAGACCAACGTCGGCAAGGTGCTCAGACGTGAGCTGCGCGACTCGCCGCCGGAATCTGCCTGACCTTGCCTTTGTGCTCTCCCCGTTGGTGACAGCCTGAAATACGGAGCCTATACACAGCCCTTGAAACACGAACGCCCCGCTCAATGAGCGGGGCGTTCGTGTTTCAAGGCAAGGCGCTGGCGAGAAGGCCTGCGCCTGGCGTCAGGCGTCCTTCTTGGGCTGGGTCGCGTTGTAGACCTCGAGGTCCAGCTCGTTCTCGGACTTGCCGACCAGGGTGGTGACCATCAGGTCGCCCGCGACATTCACGGTGGTACGCGCCATGTCGAGGATACGGTCGATACCGGCGATCACCGCGATGGCTTCCAGCGGCAGGCCTACCTGGCTCAGCACGATGGAGAGCATGATCAGGCCGGCGCCCGGCACACCGGCGGTGCCGATGGAGGCCAGCGTACCGGTCAGCACGATCATGCCGTAATCCATCATCGACAGCTCGATGCCGGTCATCTGGGCGATGAACAGTGCCACCACGCCCTGATAGATGGCGGTGCCATCCATGTTGATGGTCGCGCCGACCGGCAGCACGAAGCCGGAGACACCTTCCGAGACGCCGAGGTTCTTCTGGGCGCAGCGAATGGAGATCGGCAGGGTGCCGGAGCTTGAAGCCGAGGAGAAGGCCACGACCAGTGCATCGACGATACCGCGCAGATAGCGCACCGGGTTCAGCTTGCCCAGCGTCGCCAGCAGGCCGGAGTAGACCACCAGCACGTGCACGATGCTCGCCAGATAGGCCACGCCGATCACCTTGGCCAGCGGCAGCAGCACATCCAGGCCGTAGTTGCCGGAGACATGCGCCATCAGACCGAAGACACCGAACGGCGCGAAGGCCATCACGAACTCGGTCAGCTTGTACATCACTTCGGCGAAGCTATCGAAGACGCGCACGACCGGCTCGCCCTTGTCGCCGATCATGATCAGCGAGATGCCGATCCCGATGGCGAAGACGATGATCTGCATGATGTTGCCGTTGGCCAGCGCATCGATCGGGTTGCTCGGCACCAGGTCGACCAGAATCTGCACCAGTGAGGGCGCATCCTTGGTTTCCATCGCCTTGTCGAAGTTGAACTCGAAGCCGGCACCTGGCTGGAAGATGCTGGAGGCCAGCATGCCGATGGCGATCGCGAAGGCGGTCGTCAGCAGGTAGAGGGCGATGGTCTTGCCGCCTATGCGGCCCATCTTCTGCGGGTCACGCATCGAGGTGATACCGACCACCAGGGTGCTGAAGACCAGCGGCACGATCAGCATCTTGATCGCATTGATGAAGATATCGCCCAGCGGCTTGAACATGCTGGCGCTTTCTCCCATCAGGGCACCAGCGAGTACCCCCAGGGCGAGGCCGCCCAGGATCTTCTGCCACAACGGCAAACGGCGCCACAGGTTAGGGCGGGAGGAATCACTCATGGAACTGTCCTTAGGTGTCTAGCGATGATCATCGCTGATGATGCTCAGGGCGCGCCCGAGTCTGTCGTCTCGATGCCTTGTCACGATTGCGCACTGCATTAAGCACTTTTTTGGTGCGGGAAGATTAACAGTCAGCCTTCACTCACCCTCTGCACCTTTAGTCGCAAAAAAGCGTTCTTACAGGCGAATTCAGCTTTCCATGCCGAACGCGCATGAGCCCATGCCGCAAAAGGTTCCACCAAAGAAGTAGTTGTCAGGCAGGCATATCGTCTGTCTTTGCGTTACCTTGACGTTAACGTTAACTGTTGGGCCGCCAGAGCGACTTTCCACTAGTCTGATGGTAGGCACTGTTGTCATCGTCGAATCGACAGCTTCCGGTTCGGCAGCTTGTGGTTCGACATTCATGAAGGTACGCCATTGCCTGCCCGGCCTCACGAGGGCTGGGTAATCCCTCAAACGCCTGATCGGTAAGAGAGGACGCTGAGCATGTCCGATACAACAACACGCGGACCCGTATCCCCGGGGACCGCGCCGCCCGATGGCTCACAGCCAGAGCTCAATGACTTGACCGCCATGCCGACGGCAGACCAGATCGCGCCGCAGGGGCCGACGGTGCTGCATCACCTGGCCTTCATGACCGGCGATGAACTCTGCATCCCGATCTTCAAGCGCCTGCGTCAGGACGGCACCCTTTATCCCGTCGATGTGCCACAGGGGCAGAGTGACGATACCCGGGGAGGCCAGTCGCAGGACAGTTCACCTATCGACCGCGACACGGCGCTCAAGATCTACCGGACGATGCTGTTCACCCGGGTGCTGGATGAGCGCATGCTGGCCGCCCAGCGCCAGGGGCGCTTGAGCTTCTACATGCAATGCACCGGCGAGGAAGCCACGGTGATCGGCAGTGCGGCGGCGCTTCAAGACGATGACATGATCATGGCGCAATACCGTGAGCAGGGGGCGCTGGCCTGGCGCGGCTTCAGCTGCGACGAATTCATGAACCAGATGTTCGGCAACGAGCGCGACTACGGCAAGGGCCGTCAGATGCCGATCCACTATGGGTCGCGTGACCTGCACTACATGACCATCTCCTCGCCGCTGGCGACCCAGATTCCCCAGGCGACCGGCTATGCCTACGGCCAGAAGCTGGCGGGCAAGGGGCAGTGCACCATCACCATCTTCGGTGAAGGGGCCGCCTCCGAGGGCGATTTCCATGCCGCCCTCAACATGGCCTCCGTGCATCGGGTGCCGTGCATCTTCCTGTGTCGCAACAATGGCTATGCCATTTCCACCCCGTCATGCGAGCAATTCGCTGCCGATGGCATCGCGCCACGCGCCTTCGGCTATCACATGCAGAGCATCCGGGTGGATGGCAATGACGTGATCGCCGTCTACGAAGCCACCCTGGCGGCGCGCAAGATCGCGGTCGAGACGAATCAGCCGGTATTGATCGAGGCGATGACCTATCGTCTGGCAGCGCACTCCTCCTCGGATGACCCCTCCGGGTATCGCAGCAAGAAGGAGGAGGCCATCTGGCGTGACAAGGACCCCATCCTGCGCATGCGCAACTGGCTGGAAGCGCAAGGCTGGTGGAGCGAGGAGGAGGAAAAGGCCACTGGCGATCAACTGCGTCGCGAAGTGCTTGAGTCCATGAAGCGTGCCGAGAAACTGGCGCCACCGGCGCTGGACACGCTGATCAGCGATGTCTACGACACGCCGACGCCGTTGCTCACGCAGCAGCTGGAAGACGTGAAACAGCATATTCGCAAGTATCCGCATGCCTATCCCAAGGGCGCCGCCAGCATGGGATTCACTGCGCAGGAGCTGGATGACAGCCGCAAGGCGTATCAGGCACGTCAGCAGCGCATGCAGAGCCATCAGCCTGTTGAGAACCATCAGCCGGTAGAGAGCCATCAGCCTGTGGATGGAGACCAGACATCATGAGCGAGCAGATGAGTGAGCAGCCGTTGGAGAAAACACCAGTGACAGACTCAGCGACAAGCGACTCAGCTGCGGTGGGTTCAGCGGCGAAAGAAGCGTCTGCCGCGCCTGGCAGCAAGGATGCAGCAGCCTCGGCCTCGGGCAAGAAACAGATGAACATGCTGCAGGCGATCAACAATGCGTTGGATATCGCCATGGCCGCCAATCCCCGTGTGGTGCTGTTCGGGGAGGACGTCGGGGTATTCGGTGGTGTCTTCCGGGCCACCAGCCACCTGCAGGACAAATACGGTCGAGAGCGCTGCTTCAATACGCCACTCACCGAGCAGGGCATCATCGGGTTCGCCAACGGGCTGGCGGCACAGGGCTCGACGCCGGTGGCCGAGATCCAGTTCGCCGACTACATCTTCCCCGCCTTTGACCAGATCGTGAACGAGGCGGCCAAGTTCCGCTATCGCTCCGGTGATCTGTTCGATGTCGGCGGCCTGACGATTCGCACGCCCTATGGTGGCGGCATCGCAGGCGGGCTCTATCACTCCCAGTCGCCCGAGGCCTATTTCGCGCATACCCCGGGCCTCAAGATCGTGATGCCACGCAATCCCCACCAGGCCAAGGGGCTCTTGCTGGCGGCGATTCGCGACCCCAACCCGGTGCTTTTCATGGAGCCAAAGCGGCTCTATCGCGCCTCGGTGGGCGAGGTGCCAGAAGCCGATTACGAACTTCCCCTGGGCGTGGCCGACGTCATTCGTGAAGGCCGCGATATCACGTTGCTCGGCTGGGGCGCACAGATGGAGGTCATCGAGAAGGCCGCCGCGCTCGCCGAGCAGGATGGCATCGACTGCGAGATCATTGACCTGCGCAGCATTCTGCCCTGGGACATCGAGACGGTGTGTGACTCGGTGCTCAAGACGGGACGTCTGGTGGTCAGTCATGAAGCGCCGCTGACGGGAGGCTTTGCCAGCGAGATTGCCGCCACCGTGCAGGAGCGTTGCTTTTTGTATCTCGAGGCGCCGATCCGACGCGTCACTGGCCTTGATACGCCGTTCCCGCTGGTGCTCGAGAAGGAGCATCTGCCGGACGAGCTCAAGATCTACGAGGCCATCAAGCAAAGCTTGAATTACTGATGACAGGGAGTGATGCGCGCCATGAATGATTTCATCCTGCCCGATATCGGCGAAGGCATCGTCGAGTGCGAGCTGGTCAAGTGGTTGATCAAGGAAGGCGACGTGATCGAGGAAGATCAGCCGGTGGCCGAGGTCATGACAGACAAGGCGTTGGTGGAAATCCCCGCGCCCCACGCCGGTACCGTGGTCAAGCTTTACTGTCAGGAAGGCGAGATTGCCCGTGTCCATGCGCCGCTGTTTGCGGTGGATGATGGCAGTGACAGTGATGGTGACAAGACCGTACACGGCGAGCGTGAGGATGATCACGCCGGCGATGTCATGACGGTTGCAGCGCCTGCTCGCTCGACGGCACAGACTCAGTCAGCTGCCAGCCAGGCGACCAGCAGTCAGTCGGATGTCGCTGCGTCAGCTTCTGCTCTGTCAGCCAGCGATGAGGCAGCTGCCACACCGACAGCCGCGGCCCTTGAGCGGCGCTCGCGTGATTTTATCCTGCCGGATATCGGCGAAGGCATCGTCGAATGTGAGGTGGTCACCTGGCACGTCGCGGAAGGTGACACGGTGGAAGAAGACCAGACGATCGTCGATGTGATGACCGACAAGGCACTGGTCGAGATCACCGCCTCGGAGCCCGGGCGTATCGTGCGCTTCCATTATGCCCAGGGCGAAAATGCCCGAGTGCATACGCCGCTGTATGCCTATGTCCCTGATGAGGAGGCAGAGGCTGAGAGCGCTGAGAGCACTGAGAGCACTGAGAGCGACGTCACCGCACCTGAACACAAGCAGGTTCAGCCAGAGCGTCTGTCAGAGAACCGCCAGAAGGGCGACGACAAGAGCGACAAAAAGAGTAAGCAAGACGGGCGTCACGAGGAGAGCCGGCCTCGCATACCCGCGACCCCTGCCGTGCGCCGTCTATTGCGCGAGCATCAGCTCGATATCCAGGCCATTGCAGGCTCGGGGCGTAATGGCCGGGTGCTGAAGGAAGATGTGCTGGCATATCTCAAGCAATCCGAGGCTCGCGAGATTGACGTGACACCTGATGACTCTCACAAGGTCGGCGCGGCCGCCGAGACCGACAAGGCAGCTGCCGAAGCGTGTGCTGTGGCCAGTGACGTGGCCAGTGACGAGGAGAGGTCGTCACGCCTTGAGTCGAAAGCGGTACCGCTCAAGGGTGTCGCGGCGGTAATGGCCAAGCGTATGGTGCAGGCCAGCACCCAGATCCCGCATTTCCATTATGGCGATGAGCTCGATATCACCGACCTGCTGGTGTTGCGGTCACGCCTCAAGGTACGCGTCGAGCAGCAGGGCATTCGCCTGACCCTGATGCCGTTCATCATGAAGGCCATGGCGCTGGCGGTCATCGAGGAGCCGATTCTCAATGCGCGTCTCAGTGAGGATGAGAGCGAGATTCTCTATCAGGGCGCCTGCAACATCGGCATGGCGGTGGACAGTGCCAGCGGGCTGATGGTGCCGAACGTGAAGGGCGTCGAACGTCTGAGCATTCTCGAGATCGCGCGTGAGGTCGGGCGGCTGACCGAAGCTGCGCGCAGCGGGCGCGTTGCCCAGGCAGACCTCAAGGGCGGCACCTTGTCGATCTCCAATATCGGTGCGTTGGGAGGCACCTACGCCGCGCCGATCATCAACCAGCCGGAGGTCGCCATCGTCGCGCTGGGGCGCACTCAGCGTCTGCCGCGCTTCGATGGCGAGGGCAATGTCTGTGCGCGTGACATCATGACCATCACCTGGGCGGGGGATCATCGCATCATCGATGGCGGGACCATCGCTCGCTTCAGCAATCTGTGGAAGCACTATCTCGAGCACCCTGACGAAATGCTGCTGTCGCTGTCATGAGGCACTGTCTGATCCAGGGGCCCCAGCTAGAGAGCATCCTGCATGAGTGATGCGCGCGCCCACGAGCGCTTGCAACAGTTCTATATCCCGGAAGAGCAGTCGATCTATCTGCTCTCGCATCATGATGCCAAGAAGCTCAAGGATTGGGTGGCGCTGTGCATTGCCCAGCTTGAGGGGCTTGGCTACCGGGATATCCATCTGGTCGGCAAGGGCGCCTACGGTTTCGTGTTCGCGGGCTGGCGCCTGGGCGAAGACCGGCGCACGCGTGAAGAGCACGTCTTCAAGTTCACGCGGGTGACCCTGCCCCAGGCACTGCAGGACCGCCTGGAGGAAGAGGCCTACATGCTCGACCAGGTCGCTCACCCGCTGATTCCGCGTCTGGTCAGCTATCAGCGGGTACGGCGGCAGTCGATTCTGGTCATGCAGCGCGCGCCGGGTATCAATCTGGAGGAGTATTCACTTCGTCACGGGCGCATGTCGCCGCGTCTGGTGGTCAAGATCGCCAGTCAGCTGGCCGACATTCTCAAGTCGCTGCGTGGGGCATCGACGGGAGCGGATACGCCACCGGTCGTGCATGGCGACATCAAGCCGTCGAATCTGGTCTTCGATGTCGAGCGGGAACAGGTGGCATTGATCGACTGGGGCAGTTCGGTGTTCGCTCAGCTCGATGAGCATCAGCAGTTCATCACCACCAACGTGATGCAGCTGATGTCGGAC
This sequence comes from Cobetia sp. 29-18-1, assembly GCF_029846405.1. Classification (NCBI taxonomy): domain Bacteria; kingdom Pseudomonadati; phylum Pseudomonadota; class Gammaproteobacteria; order Oceanospirillales; family Halomonadaceae; genus Cobetia; species Cobetia sp. 29-18-1. The sequence goes on along the minus strand of NZ_JARWKS010000008.1, from coordinate 102,087 downwards.
AACCTGCAACAGACCAATGCGCGTCTGGGCGATGTCTATTTCATCGGCGAGGAGCAGCTCAATGGTGCGCTGTCCTCGCCGCGCTTCGATGAGCAGGGCGTGGCCGCCACACTCTATGCGCTGGCCTCAGGTCAGTCGTGTCGCTTTGGCGCGCGCGCCATTCCGGCGGTGTCGCTGGGGTTGCCCCGTGAATTCGCGCGTCTGCTCGATGGCATGCTGGCGGGTGACCCGCAGCTGCGCATGCAGGCCGGCGACTACTTCCTGCGCGAGATGGGCAGGATCGCACGGCTGGTGATGCCGGAATTGCCTCTCGAGCCGCCACAGTCTCTGCTGCCGGTCTGGGTGAGGCCGGCAACGCGCGAGATCGACACGGTCGTCTATACCTCGCGCAAATCCTTCCTGCGTGAGGCCTTCGAGGCGGACGAGACCGGCGAACATGCTGGCAACGCTCTGGACGCCGTCAATGATGTCCAGCTGGATCGTTACTACAAGAACTTCATGCAAGGCATGGGCGGCACCGAAAAAGCCTTCCTGGCCGCGGTCAGTCGTCTGGGCAAATACCCGATCGTCGGCGGTCTGGCGATTCGCTGGGAGCCACAGGGCATCTTCGTGGATACTGCGCTGCACCTGCATGACCCTGCCTTGAAGGCCGCCTTCGTCGTCGCGATCAACAACATGGTCGCTCTGGCCCGTGCCATCTATCGCCAGGGCGTGTTCAAGGCGTGTCTGTTCAATGCTCGCGATACCCTGCACCTGGAGCGGGAAGACCCGGAGGCCGCCTTCGTCTTTGCGCCGCCGGCAGACGGGGAGGCCAGACCTCGCTTGAGCTATGAGGTCAGTGCGGTGCCGGAGCTTGAGGATGACTCGCGCGTGCACTCCTACTTCGAGGACGGCCCGGACCCTGAGGAACTGCTGGTGCTGCCAGAGAAGATATTGAAGGCACTGGAGTCACTCAATGCCATCCATCACACCGGCATGCTGATCTTCGAAGCCCTGCCTCACCATCTCAAGATTCACAGTTACTACCGGCTTCTGGACCCCTCGCGCGAGCAGGAATTCGCGCGTTTGCTGGCGGAGATTCTCGATGCTGTGCCTCTGATCTCCGGGCTGGGGATCTCCGGCTTCATGAAGATGCCCTACAAGAACACCAAGCATTTCGATCATATCGAGGCGCAACCCGAACGCTTCTATCCACGGGATCCGCGCGCGGTGTGAAAAGGAGTTTCCTTGGATGGCAGTCGCATGGTGATGCCGATTTATATAACCGTGATTATCGTGATTCGTGTTAGTGTCACGTCGCGTGATCATTGCTGATCTTGCTGAACTCAATAATCAGATCGATAAAAATCGATAACCTACAGGGAACGTACTCATGTCTCGACCTCTCGCCCGGAAATTGCGTCAAGCCTCAGGTGGTCTGGCTATTCTGGCGCTGCTGGCAGGATGTAGCGCGCATACGACGATCAGCAGCCCGTCAGAGACGGCGCGAATCAACTTGAAAGATGTCTCCAGAGATCAGTCTACCGTTCAAGAAACGCTACCCACTACCAGCTTCGGAAATTACGAGTTTGAAGTAGTGGATGACAACAATATGCCCATGTATGGCATTCTGCCGCTGAAGTTCAATGGCGGTTATCTGGCGCTAGATATCCTGTTCTTTGCCCCCGCCGCATTCTTCAATCTGCGTGAAGTCCACCCTTACTATGAAATCGACCATGACGAGGGAGTCGTGCGTTATCGTGATGAGAAGGGCGGAGAATGGACGACCTATACACCCACATCGGAAGAAGCTGAGCGTGCACGCAAATACTTTGCCGCGCATCGTGATGATGTAATCTCGCAGTCCAGCGCACAGCAGTAAGCGTGATGCCCGAAGTCGGTAAAGTCGTCTGACTCATGGCCTTGATACGACAGCGCCGCACCAGAGGCTTTCTGGTGCGGCGCTGTCGCATGTGACAAGAGGTTGATGCGGCAAGAGGTTAATACGGCAAGCGAGCAGACTCTCGCTGAAGGGTCAGTCCTTCATCTGACGCGGGCGCGTCATGGCCTGCGGGGATAGCAGTGCCTCAAGGCGCGCTTCGTCCAGCAGGCCTTCCTCACGTACCAGTTCCAGCACGCTGCGACCGCTGACCAGGGCTTCCTTGGCGATGCGGGTGGCGTTGTCATAGCCGATATACGGGTTGAGCGCGGTGATCAGGCCGATGGAGTTGTTGACCAGCTCGGCGCAGCGATCGCGATTGGCGGTGATGCCGATCACGCAGCGATTCTTGAGCATGGTCATGGCACGGCTCAGCTGGCGGATGGAGTCGAGCAGCTTGTAGGCGATCAGCGGCTCCATCACGTTGAGCTGCAGCTGGCCGGCTTCCGCCGCCATGGTCAGCGCGGTGTCGTTGCCGATGACATCGAAGGCGACTTGATTGACGGCTTCCGGAATCACCGGGTTGACCTTGCCCGGCATGATCGAGCTGCCCGGCTGCTGAGGCGGCAGGTTGATCTCGTTGAAGCCGGTGCGCGGGCCTGAGGACAGCAGGCGCAGGTCGTTGCATATCTTGGACAGCTTGACCGCCAGGCGCTTGAGCATGCCGTGGAAGAGCACGAAGGCGCCCATGTCGCTGGTGGCCTCGACCAGGTCCGACGCCGGGCGGAAGTCGATGCCGGAACGACGCGCCAGAGCCTCGATCGCCAGTGCGCTGTAGCGCGGGTCAGCATTGATGCCGGTACCGATCGCGGTTCCGCCCAGATTGACCTCCTTGAGCAACTCATTGAGGTTGGCGATGCGCTCGACGTCTTCACGCAGGGTGTTGGCGAAGGCGCGGAATTCCTGGCCCAGCGTCATCGGCACCGCGTCCTGCAGCTGAGTGCGGCCCATCTTGACCACGTCATCGAATTCCAGCGCCTTGCTGGCGAAGGCATTGGCCAGTTCGCTCAGCGCGTCCACCAGTACCGAGTGGCTGCGCAGCAGGCCGACACGGATGGCGGTCGGGTAGGCGTCGTTGGTGGACTGCGCCATGTTGACGTGATTGTTGGGGTGCAGCTGCTGGTAATCGCCTTTCTCGTAGCCGAGGAATTCCAGGCCCAGATTGGCGATCACTTCGTTGGCATTCATGTTGGTCGAGGTGCCGGCGCCGCCCTGGATCATGTCGACCACGAACTGATCGTGATGATCGCCATTCATCAGACGCGCACAGGCGTGCTGGATGGCATCATGCTCGCGTGTCTCGAGATAGCCCAGCGCATGGTTGGCTTCGGCGGCGGCGGCCTTGACCAGCGCGAGCCCTTCGACGAGACGCGGGAAGTGCGACAGCGGCACGCCGGAGAGGTGGAAGTTGTTCAGCGCGCGCTGGGTCTGCACACCGTAGTAGGCATCAGCCGGCACCGGCTCGCGCCCGAGGAGATCCTTTTCAAGTCGGAAGCCGTTGGCCAGTGCCTCACGCTCGGCATGGCTCAGGTCGGCCGGCGTGGAAGTTGCCGGGGTGGCATTGGCGGCGATGGGGGTTTCCGAGAGATGGTTCACTTGGGCGGAACTCCTGGCTGAAGTACACTGTGGCGCTTGAATGGCGGCTAGGTGGACAAGGGTAACCAGCGCAGCCCCTCGGCGGCCAATGCCATTCAACGCTGCCGTATACGTCAAACGCATAAGACGAAGGTGGTGGTGCGCCGCGACGCACCATTCTCCATGACAAGACCCTGCATGACCGGCCAGGCAAGCCTCGCTTGGGCATGTTCGACATTTTTGGGAGTTCGGGTGAACCTGGAAACTAAGTGGTTGGAAGATTTCGTTGCGCTGTCCAATACCCGCAGCTTCTCCACCTCGGCTCGCCTGCGACACGTTACCCAGCCTGCGTTCAGTCGCCGCATCCGTGCGCTTGAACAGGCCGTGGGCACTACGCTGGTCGACCGCTCGACGACCCCGGTCAGTCTGACGCCGGAGGGCCAGCTGTTCCTGGTCACCGCGCGCAACCTGACAGAGCAACTGTCAGAGTGTCTCGCCCACCTGCGCGGGCTGGGCATGGCCAACGAGACCCTGGATATCGCGGCCGCACATTCGCTGGCGCTGGCCTTCTTTCCCAAGTGGATCTCGCGTCTCCAGCAGGGCCTGGGGGAGTTGCCGACACGCCTGTCCGCGATGAATGTCGGCGACGCCATTCACTCGCTGCGCGAAGGCAACTGCGACTTGATGCTCGCCTATTACGACCCTTACGCCAGCATGCAGCTGGACGCCGAGGCCTTCCCGTCCTTCTCGGTCGCCAAGGTCAACATGCTGCCGGTGTGCGTGCCGCTGGAGAATGGCGAGCCACGCTTCCCGCTGACCGGGCAGAGCGAGACCAGCCAGGATGCGATTCCCTTGCTGTCCTATACCCAGGGGGCGTTTCTGGGCCGCAGCGTGAAGATGCTTTTGAAGAATGATCCGCTGCGCCTGCGCCTGCGCACCGTCTATGAGATGGCGATGGCCGAGGGCCTCAAGGGCATGGCCCTGCAGGGCGTCGGCATGGCGTGGATTCCGGATTTCTGCATCCGCGATGAGCTGGAAAGCGGCAAGCTGGTGCGCGCGGGCAACGAGGCGTGGGATATTCCGCTGGAGATTCGTCTCTATCGGTGTTCGCTGGTCCACAAGCCCGGCATCGACAAGCTGTGGAAGCAGCTGATGAATCTGCCGCGAGATTTCCTCGAAGCCTGAGCCTGAGAGTTGCAGGCGAAGACAAAGTCAAAGGCGAAGACAAAAGAAAGCCAGGTGTCTTCTGACGAAAACGGCAGCCCCTTGGGCTGCCGTTTTCGTTGTGCTGATACAGGGAAGTGTGCGCGCCTGCATGGGCCGTTCCGGGTAGTCAGAAACTGCTTTGGCCTGCATGCAGGCCGAGGAAATTCTGAATGATGAAGAAGTGGTCCTCGAAGAGGGTGTCGGGCTCCAGATCCGCCAGCGCGACCCAGCGTGCCTGCTCCTCGTTCTCGCCGCCGCCGCTTCTGAGCTTGGGTAGCTGCTGCTCCGGGCGCAGGGCGAAGTAGAAGGCCTCTGCCAGGGTGCGTCCGCGCCAGCTGCGATGCGGCGCGTCAAACAGACGCTGTCCGCGCAGAGAGCCACGCAGAACAGGTTCCGGCACCTTGAGGCGCACACGTTCCTTGAGCTCACGCAGGCAGGCATCCAGCAGGCGCTCCTGGGGTTGCACGAAGCCGCCAGGCAGAGCGTAAAGCCCCTTGCCGGGTGCCGCGCGACGTGTGGTGAGCAGAACATGGCCGGACTGCACCACCACGGCGTTGACCGTAATGAACAGTGGCGGGTAGGGCGCATCGCTCCAGGCGGCGCGATATTGCTCCAGCAGGCGACGCTCCTCGACCAGCCCTTGCCACGCGGTCTCATCCAGGAAGCCATGCAGGTGCTGAGCCACCGGCGGTGGCAGCAGCTCCAGTCCTTCGTTGTCCAGCCAATCCTCGGCGCGGGCACGCTCGGTGAAGATGACCTCACGAATACGGCTGGCCTCCATCCCCTCGCGCAGCGGCACCGCTACCGACTCCCACTGCGGGAAGAGGCTCAGGTAGTAGCTTGACTGGCTGTTGCTGTCACGCCGATTGGCACCGATCAGCGCGATTCTCGGCATCCGGTTGGCCTGCGGACGCGCGATATCGCGTACCTTGCGCTGCACATCACGCACCCAGACATCGTCGTTGTAGAGGGCGTCCAGCAACGGCACGATCTCCAGGCGCGCATTGTCGGCATCGTCAAAGCAGCTGCGGATCATGCGCGTGCGTTCAGAGAAGGTGAACGGGTTGCGCAGTGAACGTGCCTGCCAGGCAGAACCGACCAGCACGATGACCTGCCGCGCGAGGCGCAGGGCCTCTTCCATCACGGCAACATGGCCATGGTGCATGGGCTGGAAGCGACCGATGAAGACCAGGCAGTCGTACTGGGTGTCGGCGATCGCGGGAGAATCCTGAGTGCGAAGCGTTGCAGCGGGTGCAGAGGGCAACGTTGTCGTCGAAGGCATGATGAGCTCCGTGGCAGGCAGGATGGGGCGGCGTATGAGGCGCTTGCCCAGTGATATTCCGCTAGCGTATCAGATTATGTGCATGCGCCGAACGGCTCGCCATTCACTCTCGTCTGGCAAGGGTTATTCAAAACTTTATCCCGTTATCTTGATGAAAGAGACTCCATAACTCAGCAACTTCTCGGTCTTCGGGGCCATGGGGAGGCCGTTGTGGTAAAGGAGAGACACCAAAGAGGAGAAGAGGGAAGGAGGAAGGAGGAAGGAAAGGGGGAAGTGAACAAGCGCGAATGCGCAAACCGAGACAACGCCTGCCAGCAATGACTCTGACGGGCGTTGTCTCGGTTTGTGGCAAGGCCGATGGCAGGCCCAGGCGGGCCTGCCGAGCGTCGGATCAGGACGCCTTGGCGGTCAGCACGTCGGTGATCCACTCGACGACCTTGTCGCCCTGGGCATTGACGCAGACGTCGACCAGCGGCGTCTGGGACCACTGGTTGCCGAGGAATTCGCGACCCTCAGGGGCGAACAGCGTCTGACCTTCGGCCAGGCCTTCGACTTCGACATTCAGGTGGCCGCGCTCGGTGGTGAACAGCTCCGGCTTCATCAGCCAGGCGAGGGCGCAGCTGTCGTGCGGGCAGCAACCATCGATACCACGCGCTTCCTGATAGAAGGCCTTGTAGAACTGATAGCTGCCGGACAGCACTTCGCCGAGTGCGCCTTGCGCGACACGGATGCGCTCGACATGGGCCGGAGACAGCACGCAGCGGTGCGTCGCATCGAGACCGACCATGGTTAGCGGCCAGCCGGCGGTCAGCACCTTGGCGGCGGCATGCGGGTCATTGAAGATGTTGGCTTCGGCGACCGGTGAGACGTTGCCGCCTTCACGGATGGAACCGCCCATGATGACGACCTGCTTGACCTTGCTGATGATGCTCGGGTCCAGCTGCAGTGCGGTGGCCAGATTGCCCAGCGGGCCGACGGCGACGAGGGTGATCTCGCCCGGACGCGCATTGACCTGCTCGACGATGAACTGCGGTGCGCTGATGGACAGCGCCTTGCCCTTGGGCTCCGGGATCTCCATGTTGCCCAGGCCATTGGCGCCGTGGATGTGCGCCGGCGCCGGGAACTTGTCCTTGACCAGCGGCTGGGCAGCGCCCTGGGCGACCGGAATCTCCTGACCGGCCAGTTCGCCCAGCAGCAGGGCGTTGGAGGTGGCCGTCTCGATGGTGACGTTGCCGAAGGTGGTGGTCATGCCGAGGAATTCGATGTCCGGATGCGCCAGACAGATGGCAATCGCCTGGGCATCATCCACGCCCGGATCGGTATCAAAGATAATCGGTGTTTTCATGCTGACCTCGTGAAAGAAGTGACCTGCAATAGAGGGCGTTACGCCAACAGGGCGCCCATGAGGTGACACGGGCACGGCACGGGCCACATAGTGGTGCCCCGTGCAGGTAGCTCAGTTGTTCAGTTGCTCAGAAAGTCAGTTGCTCAGGACGTCGAGCGTCGGCCATTCGGCCAGGGCAGCGGCGACATCACTGGCCAGCGGAATGCTCGGTGCTGCGCCTTCGCGGCTCACGCACAGGGCAGAGGCGGTGCTGGCACGACGCAGGCTTTCCTCGATGCTCTGGCCTTCGATCTGGCTTGCCAGGTAATAGCCGATGAAGGTGTCGCCCGCCGCGGTGGTGTCCACGGCATTGACGCGGTGCGCCGGCAGCTGGATGCGCTGTTCCCCCAGCTGGTAGCAGACGCCTTCACTACCCAGGGTCATCACCACTTCGGTGTCAGGCAGGCGAATGTGCAGCGCGGCGAGCAGGGTGGCGACAGGTGCGCTTTCTTCCAGCTCGACCAGCTGTGCCGCTTCACCGCGATTGAGGAACAGCACCTGGCAGTGCTCCAGCGGCAGGCGCAGAACATCAGCACCCATCGGGGCCGGATTGAAGGCGATCTTCATGCCCTTGGCATGTGCCAGCTCGATGACCTTGCCCAGTGCGTTGCACTCATTTTGCAGCAGCAGCCAATCTCCCTGCGTCACGCCGGAGAACAGCGTCGCCAGATGCTCATCGGTGAAACCGTGGTTGGCACCCGGATGCAGAATGATGCTGTTCTCGGCGTGGTCGTCCACCTGGATGATGGCGTGGCCACTGGCGCTGGCGCTCAGCTCGACCTGCGAGGTGATGACACCGGCGCTTTCCAGCGGCTCAAGTGCCCAGCGATCACTGTTGCCAAGGCGGCCCCAGTGCGTGACGTCGCCTCCGGCGCGCGCAAGCGCGAGCGACTGGTTGGCACCCTTGCCACCCAGTACCTGACGGTAGGAGAGACTCGCCAGGGTTTCACCCGGTCGTACCAGGTGAGGTACCCGATAGACGTGATCGATATTGATAGAACCGTAGTTGTAAAGCATGCAGCCTCCTTGGGGTCGAGCATCCTAGCAAAGCCTTGGCCGCCTGTCCCCAGTCGTATCACCAAGGTCTGACCTTCAGGTCATGTTTAAGCGTTGAAGCTATTAGCCTCTTGGAACGCAAGAGAAAGTGCATACTTCCTGTCATCTCGCTGGATTCAGGATAGTCGCCCATGTCGGAGTCGAAGCAACCCGCCGTCACGATCAAGAAGTGGGTCTGGCGAGCGCTCTTCACCAGTACCATGATTCCGTTGCTGTTGGTCGAGACCGCCCTGGTGGCGGTGTATTTCGTATCCAATGACGAGATTCGTGATGCCAACCTCAATTACCTGCAATCCCAGTCGAGCAGCGAGCTCAATCTGGCGATGCTGCGGGAGGCCAAGTCACTCAGCCAGCAACTGGAGCATGTCCAGAACCTGTCGCGCGGGCTCGGTGCCCAGGCAGGCGAACTGGCCATGGGCGACGCCGGTACCGGGGTAGCGGCGCGCGAGGTTGCCCGTCACGCAAGCCTGCCCAGCGGTGTCTGGGCCAGTCAGCAGACGGCGGACAATCAGGGCAGCGGCTTCTATCCCGCCTTGCCAGGCCTCGAGCAGGACATCCCCATGGCGCTGCGCATGACGGCGGTCGACCCGATCATGCGCAGTGTCGTGTCCTCGCACTCGGCCGTGGTGCAGTCCTTCGTCACGATGGCCGACTGCTATGTCCGCCTCTTCCCCTATGTCGATCTGGCCTCGCTGGTGCCAGCCGACCACGACTGTCGTGATTTCTCCTTCTTCTATCTGGCCGCGCCAGAGGCAAATCCCTCCCGAAACACCATCTGGACCGACATCTACGAAGACCCGGCCGGCAATGGCTGGATGACGTCGGCCGTCAGTCCCTTCCATTCCGAGCAAGGCGAGTTTCTCGGCGTCGCCGGCGTCGACATGACCCTGGACGTGATCGTCAATCAGGTGCTGGCGATGGAGCTGCCTTGGCAAGGCTTCGCGATGCTGTTCGATGCCGAGGGGCGCTCACTCGCCGTCCCGCGGGCCGGTGAGCAGTTGTTGTCGCTGCTGCCGCTGGAGATTCCCGATGCCAATGACCTCCAGGAAGAGGATGTCATTCGGCCCGCCCAGCTGGAGCTGAAAGGTCATGACGTCTTCAAGAGACTCGCGCCCCGTATCCTGGAACAGCGGCGTGGCCTGGAGAGCGTCAATGTGGCAGGGGCACCCTACAAGGTGGCGTGGGAGCGCTTGCCGGGCCATGGCTGGATCATGTTGAGCATGGTCGAGGAGAGCGCCGTCTTCTTTCGTACCGCCGAGATCGGGCGCAACTTCCAGCTGGTCGGCATGGCGCTGGTCGGTGGCCTGATCCTGTTCTATTTCACCTTCTTCATTCTCATGAGCTGGCGCACGCACCACATCAGCCGTCGCCTTTCGGTGCCGCTGGCCGAGCTGCGTGAGCGTCTGCATCGCATCGGCATGGGCGCGGAAGTCGAGTCCGCGGGTGGCAGTGGCATCGTCGAGCTGGATGATGCCAACGCCACCGCCGAAGAGATGTACCAGCGGCTGCGCCAGACCCAGAAGGAATTGCAGTCCAGCGAGCGTCGCTTGCTGGATTCCCTCGAAGCCAGTGGCGATAGCCTGTGGGAAATGGACATTCCTGAGCGCATCGTCCAGATCCATCCCAATCTCTGGAAGATGCTCGGCGCTTCGGGCCACGAGCCGTTGGCGATGCGCGAAATGGACTTCGATCGCTTGATTCACCCGGAGGATCTTGAACAGGTACATGCGCTCAGACACAAGATCATCACCACCTATGGCGAAAGCTGTGAGTGCCAGTACCGGATGCGTGCGCCGCAGGAAGAGGACCTACAGCAGATCGAGGCGATGGGAATGAACGAGGCAGGCATGGCGGACGCCACAGGCAAGGCTGGCGACAAGCTTCTGCAACAGCGGGGCCTGAGCGCTGACGATGACGGTGAGCATGAGGACGGCGAGCGAGCGAGCGGCACCCGATGGGTATTGTTGAGCTCACGCGGTCGTGTGGTGTCGTGGGACGCTGAAGGCAACGCCCTCAAGGCGGCAGGCATGCATATCCGCATCCGCTGATGCCGGCCATTGACAAAAAAGCCCCCGACTCGGCGCATATGCCGGTTCGGGGGCTTTTTCGTGACGTGCCGATCACACCTGCCACTCGGTGTCAGTGGCTATCATCGCGAGGTTGAGGCCGCGAGGCTGTGGCCGTGTCAGGCGTGTTCGCTCAGGAATGTCTCGATATTGGCCAGACTGAGATCGAGCATGTTCTGGCGCGCCTCCTGACTGATCCAGGCATTGTGTGGCGTGACGATCAGGTTCAAGGGTGCACTCGCCGAATGATGCTGGCTTTCCAGGGCCGAGAGCAGCGAGTGGCCTTCACGTGGCGGCTCCTCCGGCAGGCTATCCACCGCCAGGCCGCCGAGTTGTCCGGTGGCCAGTGCCTCCAGCGCTGCGTCCTCGTCGATGATGCCCCCGCGGGCGCAATTGACCAGCAGTGCACCGGGCTTCATGGCGGCGAGCGCCTGCTCATCGATCAGATGCTGCGTCTCTGGGGTCAGCGGGCAGTGCAGGCTGATGGCGTCAGCCTGAGGCAGCAGGCTTTCCAGCGCGGGGCGTTCGGCGGTGGGGGCGGTGCCCGGACGAGCGGCAAAGGTCACGCGCATGCCGAACGCCTCGGCCAGCCTGCCCACCGCAGTGCCCAGCTCCCCCTTGCCGATGATGACCAGATGCTTGCCGGACAGCTGCACCACGGGGCGGCCCATCAGGCAGAAGGTCGCGCTGCGTTGCCACTTGCCCGCGGCGATGTCGGTCTGGTATTCCGGCAGGCGGCCTGCCAGTGCCAGCAGCAGCATCCAGGTGTGCTGCGCCACCGAATGAGTGCCATAGGCATTGACGTTCATGACCCGAATGCCGCGTGCTTCGGCGGCCGCCATGTCGATATTGTTGGTGCCGGTCGCCATCACCGCGATCAGCTTGAGGGTCGGCAGCTCATCCATGTGGTGCGCCTCGATGCGTACCTTGTTGACCAGCACGATGGAGGCACCGCTCAGTCGTGGCACCACTTCCTCGGGCGCGGTGGCGTCATGACAGACCAATCCTTCCAGACGGGCCTCGAGACGCGAGAAGTCCAGTCCGTCACCGACGGAGCCGGCATCTAGCATGACGGCCTGCGGGGCGCTGGTGGACGAGGCGGGCTCGCAGTGAGAGGAAGCGGGCGTGGAAGAATGAGAGGGAGACTGCGCAGTACGATCGTGATCGGACATAGGTGCCTCATGATGGCGTAGGAAGATAGACAGGAAGACAGAAAGGCTGGCCCGGAAATGACGAGTACGTAGCGTCTGGGCCGGTTTGTGCTTGGGTGTTGCCCCGCACGGGGCCGAGCACGCTATAATGTGCCCCTTTCGCTTTGACTTGAAAGCCGCTCAACTGGCCTTATTGTAGGCGTCTCTTGCTGGTGCTTGCGAAAGCTCTCATGTTGGGGCCGCAGGTGCGCTGAACGCAAGACGCGCCGCAAGGCATAACATTGTCATGGTTCACGGTGCTCAGACAGCCCCGTGACCAGTATTGTCAGGAAAGAAAACCATGCCGATCTATGAATACCACTGCAAGGCCTGTGGCCATCGGATGGACAAGTTGCAGAAGATCAGCGCTGCGCCACTGACGGAGTGCCCGGAATGCAAGACGGACCAGCTCGAGAAGCTGGTCTCCGCCGCCGGGTTCCGTCTGGCAGGCAGTGGCTGGTACGAGACGGATTTCAAGTCCGGCAGCAAGAAGAATCTGGCCGGTGGTAGCGACAGCACCGCCTGACACAGCTGGGATGGTGCGTCAGGCATCAGCGTGATGAGGGTCAAGGGCGCCCAGCGGGTACCCTTGACCCTCATCGCCAACGGCAGGCCCTCTGAGACAGATGCGCATCAGCGCGTCGATCATGAATTTGAGCAACAAGGAATCAACATGCGCAGCCACTATTGCGGCAAACTGAACGAGACCCTGATCGATCAGGATGTCACTCTGTGCGGGTGGGTGCACCGCCGTCGCGACCACGGTGGCGTCATCTTCCTCGACATGCGCGACCGTGATGGCATCGCCCAGATCGTCGTCGATCCGGACACCGTCGATGCCTTCGCCACTGCCGACAAGGCGCGCAGCGAGTTCGTGCTGCGTATCAAGGGCCGTATCCGTCTGCGCCCGGAAGGCACCCAGAACCCGAACATGCCGACAGGCATGATCGAAGTGCTGGCCAAGGACGTCGAAGTGCTCAACACCGCACAGACGCCGCCGTTCCAGCTCGACGACCACAACAAGGTCGGTGAGGAAGTTCGCCTCAAGTATCGTTATGTCGACCTGCGTCGTCCCGACATGATCGAGAAGCTGCGTCTGCGCTCGCGCATCACTCACAGCGTGCGCGCCCAGCTCGAAGCCCTGGGCTTCCTCGACATCGAAACCCCGATCCTGACACGTGCCACGCCGGAAGGCGCACGCGACTATCTGGTGCCGAGCCGCACCTACGCCGGCAGCTTCTTCGCACTGCCGCAGTCTCCGCAGCTGTTCAAGCAGCTGCTGATGGTCGCCGGTGTCGATCGTTACTACCAGATCGCCAAATGCTTCCGTGATGAAGACCTGCGTGCTGACCGTCAGCCGGAGTTCACCCAGATCGACCTCGAAGCCAGCTTCGTCGACGAGCAGGACATCATGGGCATGACCGAGACCATGATCCGTGGCCTCTACAAGGAAGTGCTCGATGTCGAGCTGGGCGACTTCCCGACCATGCCGTACTCCGAGGCCATCAGCCGCTTCGGTTCCGACAAGCCGGACCTGCGTATCCCGCTGGAACTGGTCGATGTCGATGACCTGATGAGCGGCGTGGACTTCAAGGTCTTCTCCGGTCCGGCCAAGGACGACAAGGGCCGTGTCGCCGCACTGCGTGTCCCGGGCGGTGCCAGCCTGTCACGCAAGGAAATCGACGCCTACACCAAGTTCGTCGGCATCTACGGTGCCAAGGGCCTGGCGTGGATCAAGGTCAACGAACGTGCCAAGGGCATCGAGGGTCTGCAGTCGCCGATCGTCAAGTTCATGGAAGACGTCGTGGATGAAGTGCTGGACCGCTGTGGCGCCGTCGATGGCGACATCGTGTTCTTCGGCGCTGACAAGGCCAACATCGTGGCCGAGGCCATCGGTGCGCTGCGCGTCAAGCTGGGTGAAGACCTCAACCTCTACACCCGCGAGTGGGCACCGCTGTGGGTCGTCGACTTCCCGATGTTCGAAGCCGATGCCAACGGCCGCCTGAGCGCGCTGCACCACCCGTTCACCGCGCCGTCCTGCACGCCGGAAGAGCTCAAGGCCAACCCGGAAGCGGCACTGTCTCGCGCCTACGACATGGTCATCAACGGCACCGAGCTGGGTGGCGGCTCCATCCGTATCCACGATCAGGCCATGCAGCGTACCGTGTTCGAAGTGCTGGGCATCGGTGAAGAAGAAGCGGAAGAGAAGTTCGGCTTCCTGCTCGACGCCCTGAAGTTCGGCGCGCCGCCCCATGGTGGTCTGGCCTTCGGTCTCGACCGTCTGGTGATGCTGATGACCGGCGCCAAGACCATTCGTGAAGTGATTGCCTTCCCGAAAACCCAGAGCGCCGGCTGCATGATGACCGACGCCCCGGGCGTGGTCAGCGGTGAGCAGCTCAAGGAGCTGAACATCCGTCTGCGTCAGAAGGTCAAGGTCGAGGACGAAAGCGGTCAGGCCTGATTCAGCGGCGCATGACCGAGAGAGTGACTGGTGGGGCCGTCTGGACTGATTCGATCAGACAAGGGCGGTCCCGCAGTGGCAGGTTTGTTCCTTTGGCCTGGTAGGCGAGGGGGCGAGCAAGCCCGACAAGGCGGTGCGAGACTGTTTGCTGGCGTTCACGTCAGGCAATGACAGTGTCGCACCGCCTTTTTTGTGGCATGGTGGCTGGTTATATACACAGTAAGAGCGATGGCGCGATGACGACAGCGAAGATGGAAGGTGTGAGAGACGAGGCGGCAGCATGATCATTCTTGGCATCGACCCGGGCTCACGTCTGACCGGGTATGGGGTATTGGATGTCTCTGCGGCCCAGCCTCGCTATGTGGACAGTGGCTGCATTCGCATGTCACAGGTCAGCCTGGATCAGCGCCTAGCGCAGATCTATGCCGGTATCAGCGAGGTGATCGCCCTGCATCGCCCCGCGGAATTCGCCATCGAGCAGGTCTTCATGTCCAAGAACGCCGATTCGGCGCTCAAGCTGGGCCAGGCGCGCGGGGCTGCCATCGTGTGTGCGGCCAATCACGGCTTGCCGGTGTTCGAATATGGGCCGCGGCAGATCAAGCAGGCCGTGACCGGTACCGGTGCCGCCGAGAAGTCACAGGTGCAGCATATGGTCACGCATACGCTCAAGCTCTCCGCCACGCCGCAGGCCGATGCCGCCGATGCGCTGGCCATTGCCCTGACGCATTGTTTCGCGCGTCGACGCCTGACGCCCGGCAATGATCAGCTGGAAGCCTTGGGGCTGGGGAATACCAGTCGACGCAAGGGAACCCGCGTGCGTCGTAGCAGCAGCTGGCGAGACTTCGAGCCCGACGCCTGACATGCCGTTGAGCGACAAATGCGGTATCGTGCTCAATTAATAGCGATTTTTCAGTCACTTGTAGAGTGTCTGCCGAGCCTGGCAGCAGTCGATTGCGTGATGCGCCAAGCCGCGTGGCATCAGGCTTCGTGCCATCACCCAAGATATGACTGTCAGAAAGATGCGACAAATTCGTCGTGACACTGGGACATGCCGCCTACGCTTCATCTTTGGTAGGCTTGCCCGCATTGTAACAATCCGTGCAGAGAATCGGGTCTGTGAGCAGCACGATCCCACCGAACACGTTCTCTGCCGAGCAAGGACAGCCGCAACATGATTGGACGCCTGACCGGGACATTGCTGGAAAAACAACCGCCGCAGCTGGTGCTTGACGTACAGGGTGTCGGTTATGAACTGGAAGCTTCGATGAACACCCTGTTGGGCTTGCCGGCCGTGGGCGAGCATTGCCAGCTTTACACCCACCTGGTGGTGCGCGAAGACGCGCAGTTGCTGTATGGCTTCGGCAAGGAGCCCGAGCGTCGTCTGTTCCGTGAATTGATCAAGATCTCCGGTGTCGGCCCGCGTCTGGCGCTGGCGATTCTGTCGGGAATGGAGCAGTCCGATTTCATTCGCTGTGTGCACGACGAAGACAGCCGGGCGCTGACACGACTGCCGGGCGTCGGCAAGAAGACGGCGGATCGCCTGATCATCGAGATGCGTGATCGCCTCAAGCATTGGACGCTGCCGGCGGATGATGGTCTGGATGAAATGGCGCGTGCCTCCCAGCCACAACCGCCGGTCACCCATCCTCTGGCGGATGCCGAAGCCGCGCTGGTGTCCCTGGGCTACAAGCCTGTCGAGGCGGCCAAGATGCTCTCCGGGCTCGAGACCGGCGCCTCCACGGAAGCGCTCATCAAGGCGGCGCTGGCGCGCAAGATGGCCAGCTGAAGCCCCGCCAGGGCAGCAAACATGCGCCCTATAGTTTCCGTGAAGGAAACGGCGCATCGTGATTGGATTTATTGACTAGGGGTTGGCAGGTTACTGGGGTAGAAAGTGCGCGCTTGAATGCAGATGCGCTAGATCGTTGCACCGCCCTGGCAAACCTTGCCACCTGCCACTGACGCACGTTCATGGCCCATGACCCGCGTCATGTGCGTGACCTGCGTCATCAGGAGTTGAGCAAGCATCATGATGGAGTCGGACCGACTGATCTCCGCGGCGACGCATGATCCGGAAGAGCGGATCGATCGCGCCAATCGGCCACGCACGCTGAGTGACTACATCGGACAGCCCATCGTCCGCGAGCAGATGGAAATCTTCATCAGTGCCGCACGAGGACGAGGCGATAGTCTGGATCACACCCTGGTCTTCGGCCCGCCCGGACTCGGCAAGACGACGCTGGCGCATATCATCGCCAGCGAGATGAGTGTCGATATCAAGTCGACCTCCGGGCCGGTGCTGGAACGGGCAGGGGACCTGGCAGCGATGCTGACCAACCTGCAGGAAGGCGATGTCCTGTTCATCGACGAGATTCACCGCCTGTCACCGGCCGTCGAGGAAGTGCTCTATCCGGCGATGGAAGATTATCAGCTCGACATCATGATCGGTGAAGGCCCCGCGGCCCGCTCGATCAAGCTTGAGCTGCCACGATTCACCCTGGTGGGCGCGACGACGCGCGCGGGGCTGCTGACGGCGCCGCTGCGCGATCGCTTCGGCATCGTCCAGCGCCTCGAGTTCTACGATATCGAGTCACTCACCGACATCGTGGCACGCAGTGCCAGGCTTTCCGGCATGGAAGTCGAGATGGAAGGGGCGCTTGAGATTGCGCGTCGTTCCCGCGGCACGCCGCGTATTGCCAATCGTCTACTGCGCCGAGTGCGTGACTTCGCCGAAGTGCGCTCGGATGGTCGCTTGACGCTGGAAGTGGCCGACAAGGCGCTCAACATGCTCAATGTCGACAGCCACGGCCTGGATCACATGGATCGTCGACTGCTGTTGGCGATGATCGAGAAGTTCGATGGCGGGCCCGTCGGGGTCGATTCACTGGCGGCGGCCATCGGGGAAGAGCGCGATACCATCGAGGATGTGCTGGAGCCCTATCTGATTCAGCAGGGTTTCATGATGCGCACGGCGCGTGGGCGTCTGGTCACACGCTCGGCCTATCTGCACTTCGGGATCACCCCGCGTGAAGAGCAGGCGCGCCTGGGACAGGAAGGAAATGACGCGTCATGACATCTGAAGGCGCAGGAAATACGTTGAAGGGTGAAGCTGCATGTTTTCACCATACTGTGCGCGTCTACATCGAGGATACTGATGCCGGTGGCATCGTCTACTACGTGAATTATCTGCGCTTCATGGAACGCGCGCGCAGTGAATGGTTGCGAGCGAAGGGCTTCACGCAGCAAGCCTTGCTTGAAAAAGGCATTCAGTTGGTAGTACACAGTGTAACAAATCTTTATCTTCGTCCTGCGCATCTGGATGACCTGCTGACCGTGACGGCAACGGCAGGCGCCTTGCGCGGTGCACGCTTGACGTTCACCCAGAAGGCGCTGCGCGGTGAGCAGATCTTGAGCGAAGCGGAAGTCGTGATCGCTTGCGTCGATGCCACGACGATGCGCCCCAGACGCTGGCCCGGGGAATTGCTTGCGGCTCTTGAGGTCTGAGATCACAAGGCGCAGTTGAGGCCGCTGCCAGCCAGGTGCCGAGACGCCAGGCTGATGAACAGATTATTTATCGTGTCACTGATTGACGGTGGCACAGACTGAACCAAGTAAAGAGGGATTTCCGTGGAAGATTCGATGTCGATCATTTCGCTGTTCGTGAACGCCAGTCTGGTCGTTCAGGCAGTCATGTTGCTGTTGCTGGCAGCTTCCATTGCATCCTGGGTGGTGATCTTTCAGCGCGGGATGGCATTGTCCCGTGCCAAGCAGGCTTACGCGGCCTTTGAAAAGCGCTTCTGGTCCGGGGTCGACCTCAATCACCTCTATCGTGAATTGCCGACGGATGAAGAATCCACCCCGGGCGCCTCTGGCGTCTTCCGTGCCGGCTTCCGCGAGTACAGCCGCCTCAAGCCCAAGTCCAGCAATGCCGATGCGGTAATGGATGGTGTGCAACGCAGCATGCGCGTCACGCTGTCACGTGAAGAAGAGCGCCTGAACGTTCATCTCCCGTTTCTGGCTACGGTCAGCTCCGTCAGCCCCTATGTCGGCCTGTTCGGTACCGTGTGGGGCATCATGGGCTCCTTCCAGGCACTGGGTACGGCTCAGCAGGCAACTCTGACCACCGTCGCCCCCTGGATTGCCGAAGCACTGGTCGCGACCGCCATGGGCCTGTTCGCGGCAATTCCGGCCGTCATCTTCTACAACCGTCTGGCCAGCCGTGCTGATCAGCTGCTGGGTCGCTATGAAGACTTCGCCGAAGAACTTCACTCCATTCTGCATCGTAATCTGCACGGTCGTGGCAGCAACGACGCTTGAAGGGAGGCGAGTCAATGAAAGGACCGTATAGCAGAGGCCACAAGCGCAAGCTGTCCTCCGAGATCAATGTGGTGCCCTTCATCGACGTCATGTTGGTGTTGCTGGTCATCTTCATGATCACCGCGCCGATGATGACGCAGGGGGTTCAGGTCGAATTGCCCAAGGTCACCTCCAAGCCGATCGACAATCCCGATGATGTGACGCCATTGATCGTCTCGCTGGATGATAGCGGCAATTACTACATCGACCTGGGGTCGGATGAAGACAAGCGCACGCCGGTGGCGCTGGACGAACTGGGCAGCAAGGTCGCGTCCATCGTGGCCGAGAAGCCCAAGACGCCCGTGCTGGTCAAGGGTGCCAAGACAGCGCCCTACGGCGATGTCATGGGGCTGATGAGCACGTTGCAGGGTGCCGGTGTCCCCAATGTCGGGCTGATTTCAGAACCACCGACCGAGGGCTGATGGATGAGTCAGCCAGAGATAGAACAGCGGGTCGGGTTGGGATTGCCTGTGGTGCTGGCCGTTGGCCTGCACCTGGGTATCCTGATTCTGACTCTGGTGAGTTGGCCAGAATCCGAACCGGAGAAGACCAACACCACCATCGTCAACGCAACACTGGTCAGTACCGAGACCACGACCAATCAGGCCCAGCAGGCGAAGTCCAGCAAGGCGCGTGATGCGGCCGAAGAATCCGATCAGCGCCAGAGCGCCAAGGAAGAGGCGGCCAGAGAGGCAGAGCTTGCAGCGGAACAGCAACGCAGCGCCGCCGAGGAAAAGGCGGCTGCCCAGAAGGCGCAACAGCAAAAGGCGGCTGAGCAGGCCAAGGCGGCGGAGCAGTTGAAGGCTGAGCAGGCGGCGGCCGAAAAGGCCAAGGCAGAAGCGGCCAGGCGTGCAGAGGAAGCCAAGGCGATTGCCCTTGATCGCAAGAAAGCCGAGGCGGAAAAGCAGGCCAAGGCCGATGCCTTGAAGAAGGCGGAAGCCGAGAAGGCTGCCAAGGCCAAGGCGGAAGCCGAAAAGGCCGCCAAGGACAAAGCCGCAGAAGAAGCGCGCAAGAAAGCCGAAGCGGAGAAGGCCGCCAAGGCCAAGGCAGACGCTGAAGCCAAGAAGGCGGAAGCCGAAAAGGCAGCCAAGGCCAAGGCAGCTGCGGAGAAGGCCGAGAAGGAAAAGGCGGCCAAGGCGGCAGCCGACAAGGCCGCCAAGGAGAAGGCAGCCAAGGCCAAGGCGGCGGAAGAAGCGCGCAAGAAAGCGGCCGCTGAAGCCGCACGTCAGAAGGCACTTGCCGAGAAAGCGGCGCAGGCCTCTGCCGGTTCGCTGGATAGCCTGATAGACAGTGAAAGCGACGCCATCAGTGGCGCCAAACAGGCCGCTCAGGCTGCCAACAGCTTCGAGAACCTGCTCAAGAAGTATGTCGGACAGAATTGGAATCGGCCCTCGGGCTCCGTTCCCGGTATGACGGTCACGCTGAGAGTGTCATTGTTGCCGACAGGCGAATTGGTAACGGCAGCGGTCAGCAAGAGCAGTGGTAACGCCGCCTTCGATCGCTCCGCGATTCAGGCGATCCAGAAAGCAGCACCGTTTACCGAGATGCAGGACCTGCCGGCTGGTGCCAAGAGCCAGTTCCGAAACTTCAACCTGTACTTCAATCCAGAGGACCTGGGCCGATGAGACGATTGACCGCATGGATGATGGCAGCCGCCTTGCTGGCAGTGACCAGCCTGGCAAGAGCTGATCTGACCATCGAGATCACCAAGGGGAATGACAGCGCCACACCTATCGCTGTCGTGCCGTTCGAGAATCTGACCGGGGGAAGTCTGCCGCAGGACCTCGCACGCATCATCTCCGATGACCTGGCGCGCAGTGGCCAGTTCGACCCGATCAAGCGCGACAATCTGATCGCGTTGCCGGGCACGACCCAGGACGTCTTCGTCAATGACTGGAAGCGCCTGGGGGCCAGTTACCTCGTGGTGGGTCAGGTAAAGACGGCCAGCAATGGTGGTTATAGCATCCAGTATGAGCTGATGGATGTGCTGGGCAACAAGCGCATGCTTGGCGAAGTCATCACCGGAAGCAATGGTGAACTGCGCGCGCGTGGCCATTATATGAGCGATGAAATATTTGAGGAAATCACTGGAATTCGCGGTGCTTTCTCTACAAAAATCGCATACATTACCGCCAATGGTGTTGGCGACAATATTCGTTTTGCCCTGTACGTGGCGGATTCAGATGGCCACAATAGTCAGGAGATTCTGGCGTCCGATGAGCCGATCATGTCACCGGCATGGTCGCCGGATGGCAAGAAGCTGGCCTATGTCAGTTTTGAAGCCGAACGTCCCGCTATCTATGTGCAGGAATTGGGCAGTGGTCGTCGTGCAAAACTGACAGGTTTCCGAGGCATCAATGGTGCCCCGGCCTGGTCGCCGGATGGACGTAAACTGGCAATGGCATTGTCAAAGGATGGCCAGCCGGAAATCTATGTGATGGATATTGCCAGCCGTCAGTTCCAGCGTCTGACCAACAATCCTGCGATCGATACCGAGCCGGATTGGTTGCCGGATGGCAGCGGTATGGTGTTCACCTCTGATCGTGCAGGCTCCCCACAGATCTATCGTCTTGATCTGTCCGGCGGTACGGAACGTGTGACATATACCGGTAATTACAACTCCCGCGGGCGCATCTCACCCGATGGAGAGAACCTGTTCATGATCAACCGCGCAGGCAACGGTTATCAGGTTGCCAAGCAAGATCTGAAGAGCGGTCGGGTTACCTCCCTGACCGATACTCAGTGGGATGAATCACCAAGTGTTGCGCCGAATGGCACTATGGTGATATATGCCACTCAGCAAGGAACCCGCGGGGTCCTGGGCCAGGTGTCGGCAGACGGAAGGGCACAATTCTCCCTGCCGTCAGCACAAGGCGACGTGCGTGAACCTGCGTGGTCGCCGTTCCTGAACTAAACCACTAGAATGCAACTGAGCCACCAAGAAAGGCTTGGCATTCGTACCCATTAGAGCAAGGAGTTTCACAATGCAGTTCACCCCGTATGCAAAAGGTCTGTTGGTTGCCCTGTCCCTGAGCGTCATGGCAGGTTGTTCCAGCAGCGGCGGCGCTCAGGACGGCGACATGGATTCAGCCAACAGCGGTGCGAACACTGCCGGCATGAACACTGGTGCCAACAGCAGCGCCAACCAGATGAGCAACGCCACCATGCCTGACGTGCGTACCATCTACTTCGCCTTCAACAAGGACACCATCCGTCCTGAGTTCGAAAGCGTCCTGATGGGTCACGCTCAGTACCTGAAAGCCAACACCAGCGCCAATGTCGTTCTGGAAGGCCACGCTGATGAGCGCGGTACTCGTGAATACAACCTGGGTCTGGGCGAGCGTCGTGCCAAGTCTGTCGCACGCTTCCTGACTGTCCAGGGCGTGTCTCCGTCACAGATCGAGATCGTCTCCTACGGTGAAGAGCGTCCGGCTGTCCAGGGCCACGGCGAGTCTTCCTACGCCAAGAATCGTCGTGTGGTCTTCGACTACTAAGTACGGTTCATCTCCGCGACTCTCCAATGAGGCGTGGAGACGCTAGAAACTTGTGTTGAGCTGGCCCGGGCAAGAGGCGTGTCCTTGAACCCCGGGCTTGCTTGCGCGATACCATGATGATTCGGCGGAGCCGACAGCATGAAACACAGCCTGAAAGGGTTGTTCGGTGCGGGAGCCTTGTTGCTCCCGTTGTCCGTTTTGGCCGCACCGACGGTCGAGGACCTCACTGGGCAATCAAACTCGCTCTATCAGCAGGCCAATACTCGTTTGAGTGGCGGCGGCACCCTGACCCTTCTCAATCAACTCGACGAACAGGCACAGGAAATTGCCCGACTTCGCGGCCGGATCGATGAGCTGGAATACCAGTTCAAGCGCCTGACCGAGATGTCGCAGCAACGCTACCTGGATCTGGAACAGCGGGTTTCTGGCGGCGCTTCCGCCGGGGAGAACGGTCAGGTTGTCGATTCACAGGCAGCAGCGGCAGTCACTGGCGGCGCAAGTGCCGGTGGTGCAGCCAGCACCAATGGCGCCAGCAATGCCGACAGCGGTGCAGCTGCCCAGAAGGATTACGAGAATGCCTTCGCCAAGGTGCAGTCTCGCGACTTCGATGGTGCCATTGTCGCCTTTGAAGCCTTCGTGGTGGACCATGGGGATTCTAACCTCGCCGCCAATGCCCATTACTGGCTGGGCGAGCTGTATTCGGCCAAGAACCAGCTGGATGCTTCTGCCCAGGCCTTCGACACCGTGATCAGCGAATTCTCGCAATCCAGCAAGGTGCCGGATGCGATGTACAAGCTGGGTCTGGTCAAGGCGCGTCAAGGCAAGGCGCAGGAAAGTCGCTCCTTGCTCGAGAAGCTGGTCCAGCAGTATCCGGACAGCAAGGCTGGCACCATGGCCAAGGACTTCCTGTCCTCCGGCGCCTGAGTGCCCGTGGCCATTGGCCACCTGTATTCCCCAAAGCCCGCGCTTGGTATTCTACCAGGTGCGGGCTTTGTGTTAAGTGGCGCTCGGCGTCTCATGCCATCGGCAGGCGTCCCGGGCACGCTTCATTCGATTCATGTGGCCGAGCGAGTATTGCCGGTGCGGATACAGTGACTCTCATCGGCGTTGACGACAGATCTCAGACAGGGATATCACCATGGCAGAGTGCAAGATCGACTATCAGGCCCCGGACGACATGCTGAAAGGGCGGATCATTCTGGTGACCGGGGCGGGGTCCGGCATTGGGCGTGAAGCGGCAGTCGAATATGCGCGTCATGGGGCGACGGTGATATTGCTGGGCAGAACCATTGCCAAGCTGGAAGAAGTCTACGACGAGATCGAGGCATTGGGGGCACCACAACCGGCCATCTATCCGCTCAACTTCGAAGGGGCATCGCTCAAGGATTATCAGCAGATGGCTGATACCCTGCACAGCGAGTTCGGTCGACTGGATGGCCTGCTGCACAACGCGAGCCTGCTGGGCAAGATCACTCCGTTCGAGCAGTATGATCCGGCGCTGTGGGAGCAGGTCATGCAGGTCAATATCAATGGCCCCATCTGGATGGTCCAGGCATTGCTGCCGTTGCTCAAGGCCTCGAAGGACGCCTCCGTCGTGCTGACAAGCTCCAGTGTCGGGCGCAAGGGGCGTGCCTTCTGGGGCGCCTACAGTGTCTCCAAGTTCGCTACGGAAGGCTTCTCGCAGATGCTGGCTCAGGAATTGGAGAATACCAGCCAGGTGCGCGTCAATACGCTCAATCCCGGTGGAACGCGGACCCCGATGCGCAAGTCGGCGTTCCCGGCCGAAGACCCGGATACCCTGCGTACGCCCGCCGACATCATGCCGACCTATCTGTGGTTGATGGGGCCGGACAGTCGTGGTCATACCGGCGAGATGTTCGACGCCCAGCCGCCGAAAGTCTGAGCCATAGTCGACTGTCATCTCCTCACTGGATGACGAGTGACGCCGCCAGGCGGGCCATTCGTCATACCCTGCAACAAGAACGCCGACGGCATTGGCCGTCGGCGTTCTTGTGTCTAGCTGTCTGTTTCTAGCGGCTTGTGTCTATCTTCTGATGTTCATCTGCGGATCATTCGCTCGTGGGGGGCTGGTTCGTGCGAGCTTCTTGTGAGCGCTACGTGCGTGTCGCTCGGTCAGCGCAGGTCCGCTGCTCGCAGCGCGGCATTGATGACTTCTTCCGAGGTGTCAAACCACACATCGGCAGGCCAGGCGTCCACATCGTCGCCCTCACGGACATAGCCGTAGCGCACCGCGACCGCCAGCATGCCCGCCGCGCGTGCCGCCTGCATGTCACGGTCGTGGTCCCCCAGATACCAGCATTCGGAGGCGTCGACACCGAGGCAACGTGCCGCCTCCCACAGAGGCTCTGGATGCGGCTTCTTGACCGGCAGGTCATCGGCACACAGCAGACAGCCGGGCGTGAGCTTGAGCGCGGCGATCAGCGGCTCGGCGAACTGACGGGGCTTGTTGGTCACGATGCCCCACGGCAGGCCTGCGCGCTGACAGATCTCGATCAGGGCGTCATAGCCCGGGAACAGCACGCTGTGCGCCGCGACATCGCGGGCATAGAATTCCAGCAGGCGAGTGCGCTCGCTGGCATGCTCAGGGTGATCGAGCTCATGGCCCAGGGCCAGCGTCACCAGAGCGCTGCCACCATGCGAGACTTCGGCGCGAATCACGTCGTAGTCCAGCGCCGGCAGGGTGTGATGCTGACGCAGCTCATTGGTGGCGCGCGCCAGGTCTGGCGCGGTGTCCACCAGGGTGCCATCGAGATCGAAGATCAAGGCGGCGGGACGAGGTAGCGCTGCCG
Source organism: Cobetia sp. 29-18-1 (assembly GCF_029846405.1). NCBI lineage: Bacteria > Pseudomonadati > Pseudomonadota > Gammaproteobacteria > Oceanospirillales > Halomonadaceae > Cobetia > Cobetia sp. 29-18-1. Next base: position 77,292 of record NZ_JARWKS010000008.1, on the reverse strand, counting down.
GCAGGCTCACGCAAGCTCTTCCTCGGTCGGGCGACGCGTGTGCATCAGGTAGTTGACGGTCAGGTCGGAGGAATTCAGGCGATATTTGCGCGTCAGCGGGTTGTAGGTCATGCCGGTGGAGCCTTCCATCTTGAGGCCCGCATCGCGTGTCCAGCGACCCAGCTCGGCCGGACGGATGAACTTGCGATACTCGTGGGTGCCACGCGGCAGCATCTGCAGCACATATTCCGCGCCGAGAATCGCGAAGGCATACGCCTTGGGATTGCGGTTGATGGTCGAGAAGAACACCATGCCGCCGGGCTTGACCAGCCGTGCGCAGGCCGCGATCACCGAGGATGGGTCCGGCACGTGCTCGAGCATTTCCAGACAGGTGACGACGTCGAACTGACCGGCCATCTCTTCTGCGGCGGCTTCGGCGGTGGTCTGGCGGTAGTCCACCTCGACACCGGACTCCAGCTGATGCAGGCGGGCAACGGACAGCGGCGCCTCACCCATGTCGATGCCCGTCACCTGGGCGCCACGATGCGCCATGGCTTCGGAGAGAATGCCGCCGCCGCAGCCGACGTCGATCACGCGCTTGCCTGCCAGGCCAGCGTGGGTGTCGATATAGTCGACCCGCAACGGATTGATGTCATGCAGCGGCTTGAATTCACTGTCACGGTCCCACCAGCGACTGGCCAATGCCGAGAACTTGGCGATCTCGCTGGCATCGACATTGCCCAGATGGTCCTGGGGCTGGGCATCTTGCTGGGTGTCGTTATCGCTCATCTTTGCATCCTTACCGTTACGGAAGTGCTGTTCGGGAAGTGGCAGGCCTGTACAGGCACCTTACCCTCGGGCACGATTCCACCATTCTAATCCGACTGCCGTCGCGGGTCAGCGTCCAGCGAAAAAAACTCATCATGACGGGCACTTGCGTTACGATGGGGCGGGGCGTCGCGCCACGCGCGATGACCAGTCGTCATTATTGTCATGTAGCAACGGGGAGTGGTCATGAGCCTGGTTCCGATTCGCTGGGTAAGCCAGCAAGAGTGTGCGTCGCGGGAAGAAGACACGGCAGGCACCCCGCCCGAGGCCAGCGCTGACGTCTCTCCTGATATCACTAAGCCGGCGGTGAAGCTTGCGCTGCTCGACCAGCGTCTGCTGCCGGGTGAGACCCGCGAGGTGCTGCTCGAGGATGCACGCGGGGTCGCGACTGCCATTACCGACATGGTGGTCCGCGGTGCACCGGCCATCGGGATCGCCGCCGCCTATGGCGTGGCGCTAGAGGCTTTCGTCATCAACCGCGAGGGCGGCGACTGGCAGTCACGCCTGGCCAGTGCCTGTGATGTGCTGGCTGCCTCGCGCCCGACAGCGGTCAACCTGTTCTGGGCGCTGGATCGCATGCGCAAGGTGATTGCCGCACACGCCACTCAGTCGCAGGCCCCGTATGAGGCGTTGCTGAAGGAGGCCGTGCGCATTCATGAGCAGGATCTGGAGGACAATCTGCGTATGGCCGAGTTTGGTGCCCAGGTGATTGCGGCCTCCCTCGCGCAGGGCGAGACGCGGTGCGAGGTCATGACCCACTGCAATACCGGCGCGCTGGCCACCGGCGGCCACGGCACGGCGCTGGGCGTGATCCGTACCGCCTACGCCCAGGGCATTCTCGGCCGTGTGCATGTCAACGAAACGCGCCCCTGGTGGCAAGGCTCTCGCCTGACGGCGTGGGAGCTGGTGCAGGAGAGGATTCCCGCGCGTCTGGCCGTGGAAGGCGCAGCCTCGCTGATCATGCAGCAGGGTGCCCGGACGCCGGAAGGCGTGCGCTGGTTGATCGTCGGCGCGGACCGCATTGCGGCCAACGGCGACACGGCCAACAAGATCGGCACCTTCTCGCTGGCCGTTCAGGCGCGCGCCCATGGCATCAAGGTCATGGTGGTGGCCCCGCTGGCCACGTTCGATGGCAGCCTGGCCAGTGGCGCGGACATCCCCATCGAGACGCGCGACGCCGCCGAGCTGCGCGAGGCGGGCGGACGCCAGATCGCGCCGCAGGACATCGATGTCTTCAATCCGGTCTTTGATGTCACACCGCATGAGTATATTGATGCCATCGTCACCGAACATGGCGTGGTAGAGTCGCCCGATAGCGACAGTGTCGGTGCGCTGCTCGGGCGCGCCATGCGCCGCTGATGGCGTTTCGCAGGGTGGTAGCGCTCACCAAGCCTCGGATAGTGCAGGAATTTCGCACTCCTTGATCAAACTGGCATAATCTCTGCCTATGATGAAGGATGGTCGTTGATTGGCTTCGACGACAGTAACCCCGTGGAGGTCCTTCGACGGGCTTCACCACGACATAGACACAAGGAAGACGCTACATGATACGCAAGGCTGTTCTGCCTGTTGCCGGTCTCGGCACACGTTGCCTCCCGGCCTCCAAGGCCATCCCCAAGGAAATGATCACCATCGTCGACAAGCCGGTGATCCAATATGTGGTGGAAGAAGCGGTCGCAGCCGGTATCAAGGAAATCGTGCTGGTCACCCATTCCAGCAAGAATGCCATCGAGAACCACTTCGACAAGCACTTCGAGCTGGAAACCACCCTGGAAGCCAAGGGCAAGCTCGAGCTGCTCGAACAGCTGCGTAACATCATTCCGGATGACGTCAAGATCATCAGCGTGCGCCAGCCGGAGCCGCTGGGCCTGGGCCACGCCGTGCTGTGTGCCAAGCCGATCGTCGGTGATGAGCCGTTCATCGTCATGCTGCCGGACGTGCTGGTCGATGGCGAAGGACTCGAGAAGAATGACCTGGCGCGCATGATGGAGGCCTACGAAGCCACCAACGCCGCCCAGATCATGGTCGAGAATGTCCCGCAGGACATGGCCTACAAGTACGGTATCGTCGCGATCGACGGTGACACGCCGGAAGCCGGCAAGTCCGCCCTGATCAATGGCATGGTCGAAAAGCCGGCCCCGGGCACCGAGCCGTCGACCCTGGCGGTCATCGGCCGTTATCTGTTGCCGGGCCGTATCTTCGAGCTTCTGGAGAACACTCCGCCGGGCGCGGGTGGTGAGATCCAGCTGACAGATGCCATCGACACCCTGCGTGACGACAAGGCCGTCGCGGCCTACCGCATGGCCGGTGATACCTACGATTGCGGCCACCAGCTGGGCTATCTTGAAGCGACTCTTTCCTTTGCCAAGCGTCACCCGACCTTCGGTGAAGGCTTCCGCGAGCTGCTGACTCGCTACCAGGAGAAATAAGCCATGCAGGTGCTGGTGCACGGAAGCGAACTGGCGGCGGCAACGGCCAGCGCCGCTCTGGCGAGCGTGGGTCACCGTGTCTGGTGGTGGCCACATGAGGACATGGACTGGGCTGCCCTGGAACGCGTCGACTGGTTGAACAGTGAGCCAGGCCTGCGCGAACGTCTTGATCGCCATCGGGAGCGGGGCGATCTCACTCTCATCGAGGACCTCGAGTCACTGCGGCGCATCGATATCCACTGGATCGCCGTCTCGCCGGACCAGCGCGAAAGCGCACTGAGCCGTGTCGAGCAGCTGGTGGCGACCCTGGATGAGCCGCTGGTGCTGGTCAACAACTCGACTTTCCCGGTGGGCACGACCGAGCGTTTCGAGGCGTTGCTGCCGCGTGACGACCAGTACGCCGTCGCCTTGCCGGACATGCTGGAGGAGGGCCGTTCACTGGCCACCTTCGAGCGTCCGGCCCGCTGGTTGCTTGGGAGCGAAGCGGAACCTGCCACCCTGCGGGTGCAGGAGCTGCTGCGTGCCTTCAACCGGCGTGAAGATGTCTTCCAGATCATGCCGCGCCGCGCCGCCGAACTGACCAAGCTGGCCATCAACGGCATGCTCGCGACGCGTATCAGCTACATGAACGAAGTGGCGGGTCTGTCCGACTCCCTCGGCGTCGATGTGGAATATGTGCGTCAGGGCATGGGCGCCGACCCGCGTATCGGCTTCGGCTATCTCTATCCGGGCTGTGGATTCGGCGGCCCGAACTTCTCGCGTGATCTGATGCGTCTGGCCGATGTTCAGCATCAGACAGGGCGTGAATCGATGTTGCTCGAGCATGTGCTCGACATCAACGAGGCCAAGAAGGAGACGCTGTTCCGCAAGCTGTGGCAGCACTTCGATGGTGAATTGCGCGGTCGTACCGTGGCGATCTGGGGCGCGGCCTTCAAGCCGGGTACCGCGCGTATCGACCATGCGCCGGTCTTGACCTTGCTTGAGGCGCTGTGGGCCCAGGGCGTGCGCGTGCGCGTGCATGATCCCGCGGCCTTGTCGGCGCTGGGGGAGGCCTGTGGTGCGCATCCGTTGCTGGAGCTGGTCGATGGCAACATGTATGACGCCCTGGAGGGCGCTGATGCCCTGATGCTGGTCACCGAGTGGAAGTGCTACTGGAACCCGGACTGGCAGCGCCTGAAGCGTGAGCTGGGCGCGGGCCTGGTGCTCGATGGTCGCAACATCTTCGACCCGCGTTACGTGGCAAGTCAGGGACTGGTCTATCGCGGCATCGGCCGCCGTGCCAGCCCCTGACGGGCATCTCGGTGGGTCAGGCTGACGCACTCTGAAGCTGATGTTCTCTCAGACTGACGCACCTTCAGGCTGAGCCTTGCGTGCTCAGTATGCAAAAGCCCTCATCCGGGACCGGATGAGGGCTTTTTGTCGTGGGGCTCAGGTTTGAAACCTAGGCCGCCAGGCTTTTCATGATGACCGCCAAGCTGTCTTCAGGCCCAGGGCTCGAGCACGAACTTGCCCACGTGGCCCTTGCTCAGAAACTGCTGTTGCGCAGTGACGATCTCGGTCAACGGGAAGCTGGCCGCGATCAGCGGACGAATCTCGCCTTGCTCCACGTAGCGGATCAGATTGGGGAAGGTGGCTTCACACCAGGCAGTGGTGCCCAGCAGGCGCAGGTTCTTGAGGTACAGGTCGCGCAGGTCCAGCGTCACCATCGGGCCGGCGATGGCGCCGGTGGTCACCAGACGGCCGCCACGCGCGAGCAGTTTCATCATGACCGGGAAGTTGTCGCCCGCGACATTGTCGACCACCAGGTCGACGCTTTCGTGGCCCAGCAGCTCGAGCAGATCGGCCTTGCGGTCCAGAAGCTTGTCGGCGTCAAGTTCTGCCAGAGCCTCATGTTTGGCAACGCCTGCCACGGCAAACACCGTCGCGCCGCGGCGCTTGGCCAGCTGCAATGCAGCGGAACCGACCCCGCCCGAGGCGCCCAGGATCAGCACACGCTCGCCCGCCTTGAGCTCTGCCTGTTCGAGCATGTTTTCCGCCGTGCCATAGGCACAGGGCAGGGAGCCAAGCTCGACATCGCTCCAGTCACAATCCACCGCGAACACTTCACTGGCGCGCACGCTGACGAACTGCGCGAAGGCGCCGTCGAAATCCGAGCCCATCCATTCGTTTTCCAACGAGTCCCAGCCCTCGCTGCGCATGCAGGAGCGTACCAGCACGCGCTTGCCCAGCAGGCTGGCATCCGCATTCGGGCCCAATGCCACCACCTCGCCACAGCAATCCGTGCCCTGTATCAGGGGGAAGGGCGTCTCTCCCTTCCAGCCACCTTCCGGCGGTGCCGGCTTGTCGGTCGTCGCGTCTGCATCCGCGTTGTCATGCACGCTGCTGGCCTGTTGGGTCGCGGTAGTGATCGTGGAGGAATACCAGCCCAGACGCGTATTGATCTCGGTATTGTTCATGCCAGCCGCCAGCACCTTGATCAGCACCTCGCCTTCACCGGGTGCCGGCACCGGGCGCTGCTGCGTCTCGAGGCATTCATAACCCCCATGGCCGGTGGTCACGATCGCCAGCATGGAGTCGGGCAGAGAGGAGGTCGAGGTGTCAGTGGGCATCGGTATTCCCTTTTTTCAAAGTATGTATTTCGTGCAGTCAAAGAATGCATTTCAAGCAGTGTGTGCCAACCATGTCGTCGAATCCCTGTGAGCGATCAAGATGTACGCAACGAGGTAGAGCATACGTTCTACTTCTACATCATTAGATAGGGGCACCTCCGTCATTTGCAAGTCGACAGACGAGATTCTTCTCCAGGTGGTGCATACAGCGTAGCCAAGCCTTGCGTGTAGCAGGCTCGCGGCTGGGTGACGTTGTCTTGAACGAAAAAAACCCCGCCAGTTGGCGGGGTTTTCAGAGCAGGTCATCCAGGCGTCATATCAGGGTGACGTCGGATGCCTTGGCTCAACTGGAGTTCCGAGCGGTAAACGACTCGGCCTCCTGAGGCTAGCCAAGCTTGGTCTAGCCAAACTCAATCTGGAAAAGCTCAGGCTGCGAAGTTCTGTGCAGCGAATTCCCAGTTGATGATGTTCCAGATGCTTTCCAGGTACTTCGGACGCGCATTGCGGTAGTCGACGTAGTAGGCGTGTTCCCAGACGTCGACGGTCAGCAGCGGAGTCTGACCAGACTTGGCGATCGGGGTGTCAGCGTCGTCAGTGTTGACGATTTCCAGCTCGCCCTGGGCGTTCTTGACCAGCCAGGTCCAACCGGAACCGAAGTTGCCAGCGGCGGAAGTGTTGAAGGCTTCCTTGAAGTCAGCAACGGAGCCCCACTTGGCCACGATGGCGTCTGCCAGCGGGCCGGACGGCTCGCCACCACCATTCGGGGACAGGCAGTGCCAGTAGAAGGTGTGGTTCCACACCTGAGCTGCCTGGTTGAACAGACCACCCTGGGCGCTCTGGATGATCTCTTCGAGAGATTTTTCTGCGTCAGCAGTGCCTTCGACCATGCTGTTCAGCTTGGTGACGTAGGCTTGGTGATGCTTGCCGTAATGGTACTCAAGGGTCTCGGCAGAGATGGTCGGCTCGAGTGCGTTCTTTTCGTACGGCAGTGCTGGAAGTTCAAATGCCATGGGGATCAGCTCCTTTTCCTCACCAATTGGGTCGTACTCTGCCTTCGTGGGGCTTGGGGCTGAGTATTTCAATGCCTGACCTGCCATCGCGTGATGGAAGAGGGTCAGACAAGCACAGACTCAAGCTCCGCGACCAGCATCACTCCCGGCCCTGAAACTGGCCACCCGCTCAGGCAGCGGGCAAGGGCGAAAGTGCATGACTCGCCGTGCATCCTTCATGCCGTGGCTACGCGCATGAAATGTGCAATCAGCGTGAAAAACCTTGTGAATCCAGATAGCTACGAAGACAGAGGCTGCGCGTATCGCAGTGTCTGGCACTATAGCACCCAGACACCGACAGGCCAACGCTGGTGGGCACTGACCGCGGGATCCCCTCAAGCGTCTTGCAGGGCTCGCGTTCATTGCCAGGCTTTTGCCACATTCCTGCCACTCTGCCCTCGATGACGGGCCATGGCGGGAACCTGATGAGATGACCGAGGTCAGCTGTTAGACTCGATTTCCTGTACGTGAACCGTGACTTATCTTTTGCAGAACCTGCATGACTGTATTTTTATACAGCAAGGCGAAAAAGCGCACTTCCGGTCGTCTTGCGCCGCCTTGAAGATGCTGCGCTGAACCTTTCGCTGCTGATCGTTTGCCGGACCTGGAGCCAGAATGCGGCCGCACAACGCTGAACCGTCTCTCAATGACTCACCGGACGATGCGCTGGTCGCGCGTCCCGACGATGCGCTTGGCGTGCATCACACTCGTCCCCCCGTGCCCAGACGCTGGCCGACGTGGCTTTGCCTCCTCGCCCTGGGGGGCGTGGTGGGCTGGCAACAGTGGCAGCTGCATGACCTGCAGACCCTCGGGGGCGATCAACGCGATCAGCTCGGCGCGCGTGTCAGCCAGCTCGAACGTTCCGTGGCCCAGCTCGAGCAGCAGGGCGATGAGCGCCTGAGCGAACTGCGTGATGCACTGGGTGAGCAACTCAGCGCCCTGGACAGCCAGTTGAATGACACTGTCGTGCCGGCGCTGACCACCCTGCAGGAGGACAAGGCGTCCCTGTCCAGTGAGGCCGTCGCGCGCCTCGAGACACTGGAAGGCAAGGTGGCGAAGGACGCGGATGGCGCTCAAGAGCGTCTGACCGCCATGGACGAGGCGCTTGATCGTCTGGATGGTCGCGTCACGACGCTTGCGCAGACAGGTGACAATCACGCGACCCTGATCACGGCGCTGCAAGGCTCGATGGCGGCGCTGGAATCCCTCAGCCGTGATGGCCGTGCAGCGCTGGGCGCACGTCTGGATGCCCAGTCGGCCACGCTTGAGCACCTCGAGCCGCTGGTGGACAAGACCTCCAGCACCCTGGACACGCTGGCTTCCCGCATCGAGAGCTTGCAGAGCGATATTGAAAGCGAGGTTGAGAACAGCGCCGAGCAGTTGGCCTCGCTCGAGACTCGCCTCACGGCACTCAAGACGGACCTGGCCACGCAACAGACTCAGACGCGTGACTTGCAGCAATCGCAGCAGCAACTGGGCGAGACGCTGAAGGCACTGCCGGAGCCTGCAGCCGCCGCTGATGGCGATGAACTGGCCAGCAAGCTCAAGGGCCGTTTCGCGCCGCTTGACGAGCTGACAGCGCTTGAGAGCGCGCAACGCTCACTGGCCTCCCAGCTGGGTGAGCTGCGCCGTCAGCAGACAGCGCTCAGTGCCGGCCTGGAAGCCAGCTCACAGGGGGCGTCAGAGGACACGCGAGAGCAGTTGCGCTCGCTGGATGCCAGCCGCCGTCAGCTGAGTGGCCGTGTCGCGTCGCTGCTGGGCCAGGTATCTGAGCTTGAGCAGCGCGTCAGTCGACTGGAACGTCGCTGAGCCGGTGCCGCAGGGATACAAGTAACGACGATATGGCGTGGTCCGCCACTCTGGCGGGCCATGTGACACGCCCCGTGATGACCGAGCGCCGCACGACATGATGAATGGGAACGATGGACAGTGCTTTCCACCAGCACTCAACAAAGGACGAATCATGAGTGGCGACAACAAAGAGTCTGCTCGAGCGACCGGGACGCGCGGTTTGCCGCATCGCTATCTGACGCCGCTGATCGTGTGTGGCGGCCTGTGCTTCGCGCCGCAGGCGCTGGCGATCGATGCCGCCGTCAAGGGCGTCAAGGGCGCGACGGCGACCAATGTGGTCAACTTCCTGGCCGGGGTGACGCTTGAGGGCGATGCACCGGCCGAGCGCTATGAGGATGAGATCATCCGGCGCACCCAGGAAGCGCTGCAGGCCTTCGGTTACTACGATGCCCAGATCACGCTCAGCTATCCCGAGAAGGGGCTGTTGGGCGGCGATGATGTGGTCGTGACGGTGGATGCCGGTGAGCCGGTCACCATCGAGACGCTGGAGCTGCGACTCGATGGTGACGCCGCGCGCGACAAGGTCATGAAGAAGGTACTGGCCGACGCCGACCTCGAGGAAGGCGATGTGCTGCGTCACTCTCGCTATGACAGCCTCAAGTCGACTCTTACGTCGCTCAGCCTCGAGCGCGGCTATTTCGACACCTCCTTCTCCCAGCAGCGCATCGAGGTACGCCCCTGGCTGCACTCGGCACGCATCTATCTGGTCATGCAGAGCGGTCAGCGCTACCGCTTCGGTGATATCACCTACCTCAACAGTCAGATAGAGCTGGATCGCGTCAAGGCCATGCAGCCGTTCGAGACTGGCGATTATTACGAAGCCGGCAAGTTGACCCAGTTCAACCAGCGGCTGAGTGAAGCCGGCTGGTTCCGCTCGGCCGCGATCAAGCCACAGCTCAATCCGGGCGCCGAACTCAAGACCACCAGTCCCGACAGCGAGATCAAGACTCCCTATGCCGAGGCACAGGGCTATGAGGGGTCATGGCTTGCCGATGTCGAGAGGACTGAAATCGAGAGAGCTGAAGTTGAGGGTGCTGAGGGCGAGCAGACGGGGGATGAGAGCCGTCGCGCTGACGCGGCGTCCCGCTCGGACTCGACGGTCTCTGCTGCGCAGGCCACCGTGAATGCTGATGACGCTGACTCCGCTGTGGCTGGCACTACCGAAGCCGCCGGCAACGACACGCCGGTGCTGACGGGCGATGCGCTGGAGGCCGCGGTCAAGACGGCCAACGGCCCCATCATCCCCGTGGACATCAGCCTGATTCCCGCTGACCGTCACAAGTTCGAGACCGGTATCGGCTACGCGACGGATGTCGGGCCACGTCTGCAGTTCAGCTGGGAGATGCCGTGGGTCAATCGCTATGGCCATAGCCTGACCAACAGCCTGTTCCTATCCTCACCGGAACAGACCTTCGAGGGCGAATACCGCATGCCGCTCGAAGACCCGCTCAAGGATAGCTATGTCCTCGAGTACGGGATGTCGAACACCGACGATGAAGATACCGAGAGTCTCGAGACCACCGTGCGCTTCACCCGCGAGTGGAAGTTCGACAATGGCTGGACCCAGCGCGTGTTCTTCGGTTCCACCTATGAGGACTACACCCAGGCGGACGAATCCGGGGCCGTGCTGCTGCTGTATCCCGGTGTGAGCTGGAACCGCACCCGCACACGCCCCAAGACCTTCCCGATGTGGGGCGACCGCCAACAGCTGACCTTCGAGTACGGCGATCAGATGTGGGGTTCGGACGTGACCTTCCTGCGCTCTCAGTTCAACACCAACTGGATACGCTCCATCGGCGACAACCATCGTTTCGTGGCGCGCATGGGCGTCGGCCACGTCGATACCGACAACTTTGATGACATGCCGCCCTCGATGCGCTTCTTCACCGGGGGCGACAACAGTGTGCGTGGCTATTCCTACGAGACACTCGCCCCGGAAGATGATGACGGCGATCTCGAAGGCGGTAGCTCGTTGCTCACCAGCAGCCTGGAATACGATTACCGTCTGACGGGCGACTGGTGGGGCGCGACCTTCTACGACGCCGGTAACGCCTTCAATGGCTGGGACGCACTCGAGCTCAAGACGGCGGCCGGCATGGGGATTCGCTGGATCTCGCCGGTGGGGCCGATTCGTCTCGATATCGCCCATCCCTTCGATGACGATGACAACGATTACCGTATTCACTTCTCGATCGGGCCGGAATTCTGAGCGGGCCGCGTCTCTAAAACGAGTGTCGTGCGGATCAAGCGCCAGCAAAGGACCATCAGCTGAGCGGGTGAGCTGATAAAAAAGATATGGAGATGTTGGAATTGTCTAATCCCTATGTACGTCGGGGCGGCCTGGTCATCCGGTTGCTGATATGGCTGCTCGTGTTCCTGATCGGGCTGACGATGCTGCTGGTCGGGGGCGTGCTGTCCCCGTGGGGCACCGGGCTGGTGCTCGATCAGGCGCGCTCGCGTGGCTTCATCGATTATTCCCAGGCCTCCGGCTCACCGCTGGAAGCACTGTCGCTCAAGGACGTCTCGCTGGATCTGCCGGGGCTGGCCGTCAATGCCGATTCCCTGTCGCTGGCCTGGGGCGAGGACTGTCTGCTCAAGGGCAAGCTGTGTCTCGAGTCGCTGGAGTCCAGTGGTCTCGCGATCACCCTGAGCGAAAGCGGTGCCAGCACTGAGCCGGAAGCGGAGAGCGATGAGAGCCTCAACGTGCCCATCGTGGTGCCGATTCCCATCGAGGTGCGCAAGGTCGCCATTGATGACTTCGCCCTGGCGCTGGCGGATGGCAGTCGCGTCACCTTTGATCATTTCCATACCTCGGCTGCGCTGTCAGTGAGTACGCTGACGCTGGGCGAGACACGCCTGATCACCAGTCGTTTCATTCCGGCCGATGCCGCCGCGGCTCAAACGGCGTCAGATGCCGTCAGTCTCGAGGGAGTGAGCATCACGCCTGAGGCTCAGCAAGCGGCAAGTGCAGTGGTCAATGCTCAGGTCGTGGCGCCTCAAGCCGAGAGCGCCGCCAAGGCTACCTCGAACAAGGCCATCACGGATGAGACCGTCACGGATGACGCCGCAGAAGTGTCTGGCAAGACTGCCGCTGAAACCACGGATCAGCCAGCACAGGCCGGGCGCATCGCCTTGCCGGAAGTCTATATTCCGCTGACCATCGAGGTTCCCGATCTCGCCATTGAAGACTTTGCGCTCGAGGGGCCAAGCCCGTATGAGGTCAGTCGCCTGTCGCTGGCGCTCAAGGCGGAAGGACATGACATCACGCTCTCGCGTCTCGAGGTCGATTCCCGTGACGTGAACGCCGATCTCGTGGCGCAGGTTACCTTGAAGGACGAGTATCCCCTGAGCGCCACGCTCAATGCCGAGACCCTGATTGATCCCGTGCGTCATGAAAAGCTCCGCCTGACTCTGGAGGGCTCGCTGGCGGATCTTGAAGCCTCTCTCAAGGCCGACGGTCCGCTGGCCGCTGAGCTGGTGGCCAGCGCGGATGTACTGGACAACGATCTGCCCTTCGAGGCGCGCCTGAGCTCCGAGCGGATCACCTGGCCCTTTGCTGCCGTCGCTGATGCCTCTGATGACACCTCCGCTGATGCGCAGAAAGGCGCTCAGACAGCGACCCAAGCCAAGGATGGCAAGAATACGTCCGGCACCGCTGCCGCTGCCTCCTTCACGCCTGACTATAGCGTCGAGAATCTGGCACTGGTCGCCAAGGGCTCACTGTCGGGGTATACGACCACGCTGGACGCCATCATCGAGGGGCGTGACATTCCGCGCGCCACCTTGTCATTGGCAGGCGACGGCGATCTCGAGCATTACCGCTGGCAGCCGCTCAAGATCGCGCTCAAGCGTGGCTCCGCGACCACCCGTGGCGAGATTCACTGGCAGGAAGGTATCCAGGTCGCCGCCGAGCTGGCCCTCGACAAGCTGCATCCCGAAGACTTGCTGCCGGCCCCGACCGGGGGCGGTCAGAAAGCCGTGCGTGGTGAGCTGAGCGGCAATCTCGTGGCCAGCTTCAATCAACCGCAGCAAGGCCCGTGGGCCGTCGATGTCAGCAAGCTGGATATCCATGGCACCTTGCTCGAGCGTCCGCTCACGCTGACCGGCAAGCTTTCAGGCAATGCCGACATGCAGTGGGACGTCAACGCGCTGGAGCTGCGTCAGGGCCAGAACCGGCTGAGCGCCAATGGCAAGATTGCCAAGACCATCACTCTGGCGGCCAACATCGATTTCCCGGCGCTCTCGACCCTGATGCCGGATATCGCGGGTGAGCTCAAGGGCAAGATAGATGCCTCGGGCACGCTCGACAAGCCTCAGCTGGCGAGCAACTTCACCGCACGACGCCTGCAGATCGGTGAGAACCGTATCTCCGACTTGGCGCTATCGGCCGGGGTCGATGCCCGCAAGCGGGGCATTGATGACCCGGCACTGGATATCGCCCTGAATGCCGATGATGTCAGAGCTGGCGGACAGCAGATCGCGACGGTCGCGCTGACGCTGGGAGGCTTCCTGAGCGATCACACCCTGCAGTTCGATACCGAGATGGCCGGTGAGATGCCGCTTTCTCGTCTGGGGCTGACCCTCAAGGGTGGGCTCGACAAGGCGCGTGAGCATTATCGTGGTGCGCTGTCTCCGCTGACGGCGAATACCGACTTCGGGGATTTCAACTTCGACACACCGGCGAGCTTCGATGCCAATCTCGCCAAGGGCAGCGTGCTGGTGCAGCCGTTCTGCCTGAGTCGTGAACAGGGCGGCCAGATCTGTGTCGCCGAGCCCTTGAGCGCGGGTAACGACGGTCAGGCCGTGGTGACTCTCGAGGGGATTCCGCTGGACATGGCCCAGAGCGCCATGCCGGAGAGCTGGACCATCGGCGGGGCCACGGGCGGCAAGATCACGGCAAGCTGGAAGCAGGGTGGCCAACGCTGGAATGCTGACGCGGAGCTGGCGGGCAAGTTGACGCTGGCCGGCGAAGACGCCGACGGCAATGCCTGGTCACTGCCCGAGACCACCCTGCAACTGGCGCTGGAGGCCACACCCGACAAGGCCGATCTCGATACCCAGATTCGCCTCGACAGCGCTGGCGGTATCGGTCTCACCGTGTCGGTCCTCGACCCGGCGGGCGCAGGCCAGCTGGATGGCTCGCTGGCCATCCGCGACATCGACCTCTCGCCGTATCGTCCGCTGGTGGCGGGCATGACTCAGCTGGAAGGCAAGCTGGCGGGTGACGTCGAGGTCGGCGGCAACCTGAGCCTGCCGTCGTTGACCGGCCCGATCGCGCTGACCGGCGTCAAGGTCCAGGGCGAAGGCCTGCCGGTGTCGCTGTCGGATGCCCAGTTCACCGTCGACTTCGATGGCAACAGTGCCGATATCGATGGCTATCTGGTGGGCAATGATGCGCGCTGGGGCATCGATGGCGAGGCGGCCTGGCCGACGCTTGAGGACTGGACGGCGTCATTGAACCTCGACGGCGCGAGGAATCCGCTCGAGCTGCATATCGCGGGGATCGGCCGCATGCGTGTCGCGCCGGATCTCGAGATCAATGCCAGCCCCACACTGCTCAAGCTGCGGGGTGACGTCAGGGTGCCGTGGACACGCATCGAAGTGGACCAGGTGCCGCCGTCTGCCGTGTCACCCTCCAGTGATACCATCATCATCGAGCGTCCCAGTGATGAGGACACCTCCAACCCGGCCGAGCTTGCCGATGGCAGCGATACCGCTAAGGCGCTCAACGAGGCCGGCATGGCGCTGGATGTGCGCATCGGCATCCATATCGGGCCGGATGCACGCCTGGAGGCGATGGGGCTCAAGACCAAGCTCAGAGGCGATCTCGATGTGCGTCAGTCCAAGGGCGGCGTGCAGGTCTTCGGTGAGGTCAATCTGGTCGACGGGACCTACAAGAGCTTCGGGCAGGACCTGCAGATCAGCAAGGGACAGGTATTGCTGGCCGGACCGCCCTCGAGCCCGCGTCTGAATATCGAAGCGATCCGTGATCCTGACAACACCGAGGACGACGTGACCGCAGGGGTGCGTGTGACGGGACTTGCCTCGTCACCCAGCGTCGAGATCTTCTCGGACCCGTCGATGGATGAGTCCTCGGCACTGAGTTATCTGCTGCGCGGTGAAGGCCTGGACAGCGACACCAGCAGTGACAGTGCGGTCACGTCCGCCTTGATCGGCATGTCACTGGCGCAAAGTGGCCAGGTGGTCGGCCAGATTGGGGAAACCTTCGGCGTGCGCGATCTGAGTCTGGACAGCTCCGGCAGCGGGGATGACAGCCAGGTGGTGGTCAGCGGCTATATCGCCCCGGACCTGAAGCTCAGCTACGGCGTCGGGCTGTTCTCGCCGATCGCGGAGCTGACACTGCGCTACAAGCTGTTCCGCAACCTGTATGCCGAAGCGGTGTCCGGCACGGCGCAGGCCGTGGATCTGCTCTACAGCTTCTCGCTGGGTCGCAGCGAGCTGGCGCCCAGAGTCGGCAAGGACAGATGACACGTCAGGCCCATTGAGTGTCACAGGTTCAGCCCCAATCGACAGGCTCGGTGGGGGCTGTCTTGTTATGGAGGGGGCGTTTCAGAGGTGCTCGTTTCGCTTATGCTTGAGAGATCAAGCTCACGCGCGACAGCACAAGACGTTGACGGTCACGCAGTGCAGCAACGCTTGATCTTCTTGCCGCTGCCACAGGGACACAGGCTGTTGCGCCCCGGCGTCAGGGTCTGCCACTCGGCATCACCGTCGACATAACGCCAGTGATGGCCATCGTGATGAAAGCGGCTAAGTTCCTGCAATTGTTGGAACTTTCCCTGCTCGAAGAAGGTGGCATGAAAGCGTACCATGCCGGTATCGGCGTCTTGTCCGCTGTCCAGAATCTCCAATGCCAGCCACTGCGGGCCAGCACCTTCGAGATCGGCGCGTGCCGGGCAATGGGCCGGGTCCCAGCTGTCGATCAGGAAGTCACTCAGCGACAGACAGAAGGCACTATAGCGGGCGCGCATCAATTGCTCGGGGCGTTCGGCGAGGGTGATGTCAGCATGAATCGGCTGACAGCAATCGATGTAGCGTCGCGCCTTTGCGCTGTTGGGCTGGCAGGGGCAGATCTTGGGGGGCAGAGATGACATCATTGAACCTATACACGATTGCACGACGCGACACAGGAGAGAGTCCGCCATGTGGATAACGGAAGATAAGCAGACCATTCCTTCAGCGCAGGACAGCTTGCCAGGGCGCAGTGAAGCGGTTCGCATCAGCGGCGTTCATCACGTCAATGGCCGCTCGATTGTACCGCCGTTCGACAGTGAGTGTGAGGAGATCGTGCTGGGGCTGGGTTGCTTCTGGGGAGCCGAGCGCCTCTTCTGGCAGCTGCCGGGCGTCAAGGTGACGGCGGTCGGTTATGCCGGCGGCCATACGCCGAATCCTAGCTATGAAGAGACCTGCACCGGCAAGACAGGCCACACCGAGGTCGTACGCGTGATCTTTGACCCGACGGTGATCGGCCTGCCGGAGATCCTGCGGGCCAGCTTCGAGGCCCATGACCCGACCCAGGGCATGCGTCAGGGCAATGACATCGGCAACCAGTACCGCAGCGCGATCTATTACACCCGCGAAGACCAGCGCGCCATCGTCGAGAAGAGCATGGCCGACTACCAGCAGGCGCTGGACCAGTCCGGTCTCGGCCGTATCACCACCGAGGTCGCACCGCTGCGCGAGTTCTACTACGCCGAGGAATATCACCAGCAGTATCTGGCCAAGAATCCGGGCGGCTACTGCGGCCTGAAAGGCACGGGAATCAGCTGCCCCATCGGTTGAAAGCCTCGGCAGTCATGACAGGCAGGGCATGCCGTCATGAGACGAGAGATTGCCGCTGAGAGACACGAAAGCCTCATGGTCGCCGCGCAGTTCACGGCCGCCATGAGGCTTTGTTCTGTCTGGAGCAGCTTTCGGTCAGAAACAGCTTTTGTCAGAAACCGCTGTCGGTCAGATGTGGCGAGGCACAGTGTCAGCGGTAGCGCTGTCGGTCCTGCTCGGCTTCTGCAAAGCGATCGATCCACTGCACCAGGGCGCCATCGCCGGTGACGTTGCACGCCGTGCCGAAGCTGTCCTGCGCCAGGTAGAGCGCCATCATCAGGCCGACGGCGGCGGCATCGAAGCCCAGCAGGCTCTGCAATACGCCCACCGAGGTCATCGCGGCCCCGCCGGGCGAGCCGGGCGCGGCAATGATGGTCACGCCCAGCGCGGCGATGAACGGCAACAGGGTGGTGAGCTCGGGCGTTGCCAATGAGGGAGTGACCAGCATCACGCCAATGGCGCACACGGTCAGCGTGATGGCACTGCCGCACATGTGGATGGTGGCCAGCAACGGCACCGCAAAGCTCGCCACGGACGGCGAGATGTGATTGAGGTGCATCTGGCGCACGGTGACCGGAATCGTGGCCGCGGAAGACATGGTCCCGGCCGCAGTGAAGTAGGCGGGCAGCATGTGGGCCAGCGCCTTCATGGGCGAGCGACCGGTGCTGGTGCCGCTGGTGACGTAGAGCACGCTCAGCCACAGCCAGTGCAGGGTCAGCGCCAGCAGCAGAATCATGCCGAAGCTCTTGAGGGTATTGGCCACCGTGCCGGCGATCGTCATCTCGCAGAACAGGCCGGCGATATAGAACGGCAGGGCAGGAATCAACGCCTTGGCGATGAAGCGCTCGACGATATCACGGCCACCGTCAGCCAGCTGGCGCATGCCGTCATGCTCGGTGGCGGAAATGCCGATGCCGAACAGGAAGGCCGTCACCAGGGCGGTGCTGATATCGGTCAGCGGCGGAATATCCAGCGTGAAGTAGGGACTCAAGTGCTTGATGGCATGACTGACCGGCAGCTGGTCCTGTTGCACGATATGCGGCACGACCTCCAGCCCGACGATGCCTGCCAACAGTCCTGCCAGCGTCGTCGAGGCATAGGCCAGCACGATGGTCAGGGTCAGCAGACGGCCCGAGGAGCGCTCAAGACGTGCGATCCCGCTCATGATGAAGAACAGGATGATCAGCGGAATGGCGTATTCCAGCAGCTCACCGAACAGTACCTTGAAGGTCAGCAGGGCGCGGATCAGGGATTCGGGAGCCCATTGTCCCAGCAGTATGCCAGCCACGATGCCGAGCACCAGGCGAAAAATCAGGTTCATTATCAGGCCAGTAGAGTCTTGAACGTAGGATGGGCGCGCAGTCTACCATTCTCCCTGAATCGTGACAGTGATCCGTGTCACCCTTCACACCATACATCCTGTATACCGTTATCATTTTTAATGCTCTAAATTTAGCAATCCCCAACAACGTATACTGTAGTAGTCCGAGCTCAGGGCTTCCCACCGGATCTGAGGGTGGGAAGGTGAGCAAGGGTGGGAGAGACGGAAAGAGCCGAGGAAAGCCGAAGACAAGAAAGCCAGGGAGGGGAAAGCGTGTTGGCGTCTGAATGGCGGACAATGCCGCCAGTTCGATGCACGACAGTTCAATGCAGCCGGTTCAATACAGACAGCTCAGTGCGCTTCGCTCTGCACCTCGGCCTGCGCTTGCGGCTTGGGCAGCCCGCTCCAGGCATCCAGCTGCTGACTGACACGGCGAGCCAACCAGGAGCTCAGTCGCCCACGGCGCCACTCGACGAAGCCGACATGCCCACCGCGCTCACTGAGCTCGATACGCACGGCCTCGGAGGGTTGGTGGAAGCGTGCGAACAGATCGCGTGGCATGAAGGGGTCATCCAGCGATTGCAGTATCAGCGTCGGCAGTTCGATCTCGCTCAGCAGACGGCCCGCCGAGGAGCGCGTGTAGTAATCACTCGCCGAGGTGAAGCCATGCAGGGGCGCGGTGACTTCGTTGTCATAGGCCCAGAAACTGTTCAGCTGCGTCAGCTGATGCGCTCCGATCGAGATGGGTAGCGGGCCATTGGCAAGCTTCGCCGCCACCTTGGCCTTCAAGCCCTTGAGCAGATGGCGCTGATAGAGGCGCGAGAAGCCCTGGTTGAGCACGTCCGCGCTGGCTGCCAGGTCCAGCGGGGCGCTGATGGCGATCGCGCCGGCCAGATCCAGACCATCACCGCCTTGCTCCGCCACCAGCTTGAGCAGCATGTTGGCGCCCAGCGATACGCCACAGGCGACCTTGATGGCGTGCGGATAGCGTCGCCCCAGCTCGCCGAGCACCCAATAGGCGTCAGCGGTATCTCCGCTGTGATAGGCGCGTGGCAGGCGGTTGGGAGATTGCCCGCAGCCACGGAAATGCATCATCACCGGTCGCCAGCCCATCCGGGCGGCTGCATTGAGCAGCTCACGGGCGTAGGGCGAGCTCAAGTCACCCTCAAGGCCATGAAACAGCACGAACAGGGGCGCATCGTCGCTCAGGGGCGTCGTACGCTCACGCTTTTCATGACCGTCGCTGATGACCCAGGCGAGCTCGACGAAGTCACCATCGGGAAGATTGAGAATCTCGGTGCGTCGACTCAGGGGCGCGCGGGGCAGAAATCGGGGCAACAAGGTCTGGACATGGCGATTGCGCAGGCCAAGGGCAGGGCGAAACTCTGACGTGAAGATGGAGTGCGGCATGTGAGGTAGCTCCAGTGGCAGGCCAGGGCGATGACGTTGGGGGTCGGGTGAAGGACATGCCCTTGATGGCGGTGGCCTGCAGCAAGATCTGACAGGAATTTCTGCACGGATATCGTTGGCATCATTTCACTTGGCGACGCCAATCGCTAGTCGCAGTGCAGCATACGCATCGACGCCAATGGCGATAGCTCGGCCCTGGATCACATTATTGGCTTGGTGCTCGAATACGCCGCCCCGGGATACGCGACAAAAAGCCGCCATCGGCACAGGGCCCATGGCGGCTTGAATCAGGCGTGTGACAGCAAGCGTCACAGCGAAAAGACCCAGACATTGTTGTGACAGGCCTAATTACAGGCCAGTCGCCGGGCTGCGCGTCAGATTGAGGGCGCCGTCTGCAGTGATGACCAGATTGTCCTCGATACGCACACCACCATGCGGTGCCAGCGCCTCGACCAGCTTCCAGTCGATATGCTCACCGCGTGCATCGTTGCGCAGCGGCTCCAGCAGCATGGGAATGATGTAGCAGCCCGGTTCGATGGTGATGGCCATGCCGGTCTCGAGCACACGCGTAAGGCGCAGCATCGGGTGCCCTTGCGGCGGCTGACGGATGTCGCCGGTGGTGTGATCAGGAATGCGACCCGCCACATCATGGACTTGCAGTCCCAGCAGGTGCCCGAGGCCATGCGGGCAGAAGGCTGCCGTGATGCCTTGTGCGACCTGTTCCTCGGCGGGCAGGGACACCACGCCCAGTTCTCGCAGCAGTTCACCCAGCTCGCGATGCATCTCGAGGTGCAGGTCGACGTAGTCCACCCCGGGCGCGAGCCTTGCGATCAGACGCTTCTGCAGCGCCTCCACGCCCTCGATCAGCGCGCGATAGAGCGGCAGCGCATCATCGCCCGCCCAGCTGCGCGTGATGTCAGAGGCATAGCCGTGCACGCTGGCGCCGGCATCCACCAGCAGGCTGTGACGGGCGGCGGGGGTCTGCAAAGCATAATGCTGGTAATGCAAAACCGCGGCATGCGCGTTGAGACCGACGATGTTGCCGTAAGGCACATCCGATTCCCGTTGGCGCGACGCGCCAAGATAGGCCAGCTGGATATCGAGCTCCGCGCCGCCCTCCATGAAAGTGCGCCGGGCAGCCAGATGGCCACGCGCGGCGCGCAGGCTGGCTTCTTTAAGACAGGCGATCTCGAATTCGCTCTTGCAGACGCGTCCCTCGTCGAGCTGGCGCACCAGGCCGACCGGGTTGGGCAGTGCCTCAAGTTCGCTGACCACCTGCGGCTGAAGCTCGGCGATCTCGCCCAGCAGCGCCACGCGGCCCTCGGGACGCTGTGGCAGTGTCGGCTTGCGCAGATGGACGATCTCGAACTGCTCGGCCCAGGGCGCAGTGTCCGGCGTCGGCAGACTAGGTGACAGATGCCAGAAGTCATCGGGGGCATAGAGGTAAAGTGTCGGGCGCTCGCTCGGGCGAATCACCAGCCAGCTATCGCTGAGACCCGCCATCGGCACCCAGTGCAGGAAATGGGCATGGGATTTGAAGCTGGCATCCTGATCGTCGGCGAAATGCCGCTTCGGTTTGCCACTGTGCAGCACGATGGCGTCCAGATCATGCTGCTGCATGGCAACTTCGTAGCCGGATTGCAGCGCCGCCAGATGCGCACGATGTGCCGGGGCGTGGGTGATAGTCGGGTCGTTGAGCTGGCTGTCAGACATCATGTTTCCTTGAAAACGGTCGGCACGCCTGACCTGGAGGAGTGAACGTCAATGGCGTGAGGTGATGGAGAATGTAGGAATGAAGGGTAAAGCGCCGCTGAGTCGGCGCCGTCGACCCTCCTGCCCGGGTGACTCACGAGAAATGGGCTTCCAGCTGGTGCCAGAGTTCACTGACACTGTCGTGGCGCGGCACGCGCGGGCGATACAGGCGGATATGAAGACTCAGGTCCCAGCGCGGGTCACCGGCACGTACCAGCTTGCCGCTGGCGATTTCCTCTGCGGCCAGGCGCTGCGGCAACCAGCCGATGCCATAGCCCTGCAACACCAGCGCCTTGATGTTGGCCGCCTGGATATTCTCGTTCATGGTGACCAGATGCGCCTGAATCGGGACCTGAGCGAGATGCGCCATCAGCGAGGTGGCGATGACGGCGCGCGGATGCGGGCTGATGAACGGCAGCGGATTGCGCCGCGTGCCCGGCAACTGATGGCGGGGGTTACCATCCGCGCCGGGCGCGCACAGCGGAATGAAGGTTTCTTCGCCGACTACCAGGTATTGGTAACTGTCCAGCTCAAAGCCCAGGTCCACACGTGCCTGGGGCCAATAGCACAGCGCCAGATCACATTCGCCGCGATCCAGCCCGTGGAAGTAGTCGGCCGCCAGCCAGCCGGTGGCGCGCAGATAGGGCAGCACCTGTTCACGCAGCTGAAGCTGATCAAGCCAATCAGGCAGGAAGTGGGACACCAGAGACTGCGGTGCCCCCAGCGATATCTTGCTGGCTTGCTGCTGGGCCATGTCCTGCAGGCGTTCGCGTGTGATGCGCACGCGCTCGGTGATCTGCTCGCACAGCTGGAGAAACTCGTCTCCGGCGGGAGTCAGCGACAGCGGCAGGGTCTGACGATTGATCAAGGTGGTGCCCATCTCCTCTTCCAGCAACTTGATGCGGCGGGAAAAGGTGGGCTGAGAGACATTCTGTGCATCGGCCGCCCGCGAGAAATGTCGGGTCTGAGCCAGAACGATGAAATCTTCGAGCCAGCGAATTTCCATGTAATCGGAGTGCCTCGTCGGCCTGGGAACAGGCCATGTCAGGAGGTCGGGCGCACATCTCTTCGGACGTGTCACACCAGAGTATCTCGGGGATGCGTCATCGGGGCCCGGTGCCACGCTGAATCTTCTTCTAAGCATCGTGGGCAATGGCGCCAATTGACCTGTTGGTCAGTAGCGGATGTGCGAAATCTTGCCCACACAAAACGCGAGATGCAATCGTCAATGAGCGCAAGACGCAAGGTTGCCGATGACAATGGCAACCTTGCGCGGTCTTTCCTTGCTTGGGGCCGGAAACGCAATGATCGATGGCGCCCATCACATCGCCGTCATCACTTTCGTCACTGCCATCACTTCAGTCGATGCGGCCTTCTTCCACGGCGTGGCAGGCGACCTGGCCAGTTTCCGTGGCGATCAGGTGCGGAATCTCCGTACGGCAACGCTGATTGGCATGCGGACAACGGCCATGGAAGACACAACCCGAAGGCAGATTGACCGGCGTCGGCACCTCGCCCTCGAGGCGAATGTGGTTGGGCTTGTCATCGTGCAGACGCGGGATCGCCGACATCAACGCCTGGGTGTAGGGGTGACGCGGGCGGGCGAACAGTGAACGGGTGTCCGCCAGCTCGCACAGCGTGCCCAGATACATCACCGCGACGCGGGTGCCGAAGTGCTCGACCACGGCCAGGTCGTGGGTGATGAACAGATACGTCAGGTTGCGTTGCTCCTGCGCCTCCATCATCAGGTTGAGCACCTGCGCCTGGATCGACACGTCCAGCGCCGAGATCGGCTCATCGGCGACGATGAATTCCGGGTCCACCGCCAGCGCGCGGGCGATCGAGATACGCTGACGCTGACCGCCGGAGAATTCGTGGGCGAAACGCTTGCCCCAGTCCGGGTCGATGCCCACTGAGCGCATCACCTCCTCGATCTTGTCGCGCACCTCGCCATCCTTGAGCGTCGGCTGATGGAAGCGCAGCGGCTCCTCCAGCGTCTGCTGGATGGTCATGCGCGGATTCAGCGACGCATAGGGATTCTGGAAGATCATCTGCATGCGACGGCGGAAGGGCAGCAGGTCCCGCGGGGCCATATCGTCGATGCGGGTGCCGTCAAAACGGACCTCGCCACCACTGGGCTTGAGAAGCCCCATCACGGTGCGCGCGACCGTCGACTTGCCACAGCCGGATTCCCCGACCACGCACAGCGCCTCACCGCGTTTGACGTCCAGCGTGACGCCATTGATCGCGTGCACGTATTCCTGCTTGCGACGCAGGCGGCCCTTCTCGAAGGTCAGCTGCTCGAGAAAGTCACCGGACAACGAGAAGCGTTTCTCGAGATCACGAATTTCCACCAGGGTTTCGCCAAGCTCGGCGCTATCTACACGGGTGGAGGCCTGGGAGGAGGACTGAGCGTCCTTCAGAATTGCCGCGCTCATGCGTTCACCTCCGTGCGGTGGCTGTCAGTGGGAGTGGCGCCATTGCCGTTGGCATCGGTGATGATCGGGGTCCAGCGCTCGCCGGCCACCATGGCATCGACCATATGACAGGCCACCTTGCAGTTGCCGGAATGGGCAAAGGCCGGCACCTTCTCGAGGCAGATATTCGCCGCGAAGTCACAGCGCGGATTGAAGGCGCAACCGGCCGGAATCTTGGTCAGGGTCGGCATCGAGCCACGAATCTGGTTCAGACGGCTGCCCGGAGTGGCCATCTGGGGCAGGGCGTTGATCAGCCCCTGGGTGTAGGGGTGCTGCGCATCATTGATGATCTCGCGGGTCGGCCCCTGTTCGATGACGCGCCCGGCATACATCACCAGGGTGCGCTGGGTGACCTGGCTGACCACGCCCAGGTCGTGGGTGATCAGGATCAGCCCGACGTTGTGCTTCTCGCACAGCAGCAGCAACAGCTCCATGATCTCGGCCTGGATGGTCACATCCAGCGCGGTGGTCGGCTCATCGGCGACGATGATGTCCGGGTCCAGCAGCAGCGCGATGGCGATGATGATGCGCTGACGCATGCCGCCGGACAGCTCATGGGGGTACTGATCCAGGCGCTTTTCCGGTGAGGGAATGAAGACCTGATTGAGCTTGTGCAGGGCGATGGCGCGCGCATCCTTGCGGGAGATGCGGCGGTGCGCCTTCAGGCACTCGATCATCTGCTCGCCGATGGTCAGCACCGGATTGAGCGTCATCATCGGGTCCTGGAAGATCATCGAGATGCGGTTGCCGCGAATCGACTGCATCGCCTTGGGCTTGAGGGTGTTGAGCACTTCGCCATCGAATTTGATCTCGCCGCCGGCGATGTAGCCGGGCTTGGCGATCAGATTCAGGATGGTGAAGGCCGCGACCGACTTGCCGGCCCCCGATTCACCGACGATCCCCAGGCGCTCACCGCGTTCCAGGGTGAAACTGACGTCGCGCAGGGCGCGCACCTCACCGCCTCGCATGGCGAAGCGGACGTCGAGGTTGTTGACTTCAAGTAGTGCCATTGTCTTGACTCCTCTCGGCTTCAGCCCTTGTAGAGACGCGGGTTCATGACATCACGCAGCCAGTCGCCCAGCAGGTTGATGACCAGGACCAGCACGATCAGCACGCCACCGGGGATCAGCGTGATCCACCAGCTGCCTGACTGCAGGTAGTCGAAGCCGGACTTGATCAGTGACCCCAGCGACGGCTGGGTCTCCGGCATGCCGAGACCGAGGAAGGACAGCGCCGCCTCCGAGATGATCGCGTTGGCGATCTGCACCGTGGAGATGACGAAGATCGGCGACAGGGTGTTGGGCAGGATGTGACGGAACATGATGCGACGGGAGCGGAAGCCCATTACCCGCGCGGCATCGACGTATTCCTTGTTCTTCTCCGCCAGCACCGAGGCGCGGACGGTACGCGCATACTGCGGCCATTCCGCCAGCCCGATGATCAGGATCAACAGGATCAGCGCGTAATCCGAGAAGGCGGCGCCGCCGAAGGTCGCCTTGATGATGGCGCCCACCACGATGGCCACCATCAGGGTCGAGAACGACAGCTGGATATCGGCCATGCGCATCAGGAAGGCATCGATACGCCCGCCCAGATAGCCCGCCAGCAGCCCGAAGGTCACGCCGAGCAATGCCTGCAGGATGACCGCGCCGAAGCCGATCAACAGCGACACGCGCGTGCCGTAGAGAATGGTGGAGAGCAGATCACGCCCCTGAGCATCGGTGCCCAGCAGGAAGGCCGGATCACCGCCCGCCATCCACGCCGGCGGCAGCTCCGAGTTCATGATGTCGATACTGGCCAGGTCATAGGGATCAGCCGGGGCAATCCACGGCGCGAGGAAGGCCCCGAGCACCATGGCGATGAACACCAGCAGACAGGCCTGAGCCATCCAGTCGCGCTTGAAGCTGTAGACCAGGTAGGACTCGCGGAATCGCTGCCAACGGCCGGGGACCACGATGGAGCTGGTCTTCGGGGTGACGGGCGCGTTGCTCGATTGGGTATTGGATTGGCTCATGCCGGTTTCCCCGCAAGCTTGACGGTGGGGTTGACCAGTCCGTAGATCAGATCGACGAGGGTGTTGGTGATCACGAAGATCACGCCGACCATCATCAGATAGGCCACGATCAGCGGGATGTCGGAGCGGGTGATGGCCTCGAGGAACATCAGGCCCATGCCCGGCCACTGGAAGACGGTCTCGGTCAGGATGGTGTAGGCGACCATGGTACCGATCTGCACGCCGCCGACGGTGATCACCGGCAGCATGGTGTTCTTCAGTGCGTGCAGGAAGTAGATACGCTTGAGGCCGATACCCTTGGCGCGTGCGAACTTGATGTAGTCCGACTGCAGCACTTCCATCATCTCGGCACGAATCAGGCGAATGAACAGCGGCAGCATGATCGAGGCCAGCGAGATGGCCGGCAGCACCAGGTGCCAGAGGCCGTCGGCGGTGAAGAAGCCGCTCGACCAGGTGCCCGCGACGTGTACCAGCTCACCACGTCCGTAGGAGGGCATGCCGCCATCGGTGGACAGCATGCCGTTGAGGACACTGCCCCAGGTGGTGTCGCTGGGGAACCAATCCACTGTCACGCCGATCGCGAACAGCTGGATCAACACGATGGCGGTCAGGAAGACCGGCACCGAGATACCGATGATCGAGGTGCCCATGAACAGGCGTGACAGCCAGTTGCGCGGGCGAATCGCCGCGAACACGCCGATGGGCGCCGAGAGCAGGATGATGATCAGGCTCGAGGCCATCACCAGTTCCAGCGTGGCGGGCAGGTGCTTGAGAATCACCTCGGTCGCCGGCTGCTTGTAGAAATACGAGTTGCCGAGATCGCCCTGCAGGGCATTGCCGGCAAAACGCAGATATTGGGTGATGAAGGGGTCGTTGAGGCCCATTTCATCGCGCATGACTTCACGCTGGGCTTCCGACACGGCTTGGCCGGTCATCTCGCGCAGCGGGTCGCCCAGGTTGTCCTGGATGGCGAAGCTGATGATGCTGATCACGAACATGACCAGTACGGCGTGCATCAGGCGTTTGATCAGAAAGGCAATCATGGATCGCCACCTTCCTCGTGAACATCACGGTCTCGCGCGCGTCGGCCCTATCCATGCTGGCCGATCACGCTGGGTGTCAGGTATCCCGCTCGTCGCTGGCCTGCCATCGGGCACAGGCTCCCCAACCCATCACCGACAGGCGATGGCGAGGAAAACGACAGGCGGGGGTAAGTCGTCGCGTTCAGGTCAGCAGGGCAACCAGAGAGTTCGCTTAGGCTATCTCCGGTTGCCTGACTTGCCTGTCGCGAGGGGTGCGTGGCCAGGAACATGGCGCTGAACGATGCAAGGCGGTTCAGTGCCTGTCACTCATGGCGTGGGATCACTCCTGGTCGATGACCAGATCCCCCAGGTACGGGAAGTTCATCACGTTCAGCACCGGCTCGATGTTGACGCCATCACGCGCGCCCCAGGCCAGGTTCTGCCAGTGCAGCGGCACGAAACCGGCATCGTCGTAGACGGCTTTCTCGGCGGCCTGCAGCATCTTGGCGCGCTTCTCGGTGTCAGTCTCCAGGTTGGCCTCGGTGACCATCTTGTCGACATCCGGATTGCAGTAGTTGCCGGAGTTGTACTGACCAACACCGCTGTCGGCATCCGGGCAGAAGGTCAGGAATTCGAAGAAGTTGGCACTGTCTTCGGTGTCCGAGTGCCAGCCGATCATCATCATGTCGGCGGCACGCGCATCATATTCCGGCCAGTACTGGGCCTTGGGCAGGGTCTTCAGATCCACCGTGATGTTGATCCTGGCCAGCATCGAGGCCACGGCCTGGGCGATCTTGGCGTCGTTCACATAGCGGTTGTTGGGCGCCATCATGCTGATCTCGAAGCCATCCTCGTACCCGGCTTCCTTCATCAGCTCCTTGGCCTTGGCCACGTCATAACGCGGGGTCAGCTCGGGGTTGTGGCCCTGATAGCCATCCGGCGACATCTGGGCGGCGGGGGTCGCGAAGCCTTTCATCAGCTTCTGGGCGATGCCTTCCTGATTGATGGCGTAGTTGACGGCCTGACGGACGCGCTTGTCCTTGAAGGCTTCGACACGCTCCTGGTTCATCTGGAAGGTGATGATGCGGGTGCCGCCCATCTCGACCAGGTGCACGCCATCCTGCTTGCGAATGCGTTCCAGATCGGTCGGCGGTACCGGCGCGATGAAGTCCATGTCACCCGACAGCAGTGCCGCGACACGCGTGGCGTTTTCCTTGATCGGCGTCAGCACGATGTCATCGACGTTACCCGGTGACTCGGTATCCCAGTAATCCTCGAAGCGCTCGAAACTGATCTTCACGCCCTGCTGACGGTCCGCGACCTTGTAGGGGCCAGTGCCGGACTCGTTGCGTGAGGCGAAGGTGTTGGCCGCCTTGGCGATCTCATCCTTGGCCTTGCCGTCTTCGGTCTCGCCGGAATAGAACTCACTGTCCATCGGGAAGATGTAGGTGGCGGCATTCAGCACCAGCGGGAACGGCTTGTCAGTCACCAGATCCACGGTGTAGTCATCGACGGCCTTGACGTCGGTGAAGGGTGCGAAGATGGCCTTGAAGTCGGCACTCTTCTTGAGGCGCTCGATGGTCCAGACCACATCCTTGGCAGAGAAGTCATTGCCGGAGTGGAACTTGACGCCTTCGCGCAGATGGAAGCGCATGGTGTTGTCATCGACACGCTCCCAGCTCTTGGCCAGGCGGCCATCGAAGCCGAGGTCCTTGTTCCAGCGAATCAGCGGGTCGTAGACCATGTGCGACAGCTGCAGGGTGCCGCCGGAGAGCTGCTCGTGGATATCGAGGGTCACGGGGTCAGCGTCGTAGGCCATGCGCAGGGTGACGTCTTCGGCCATTGCCGGAGCCGCCATGGCCAATGTCGCGCTGCCGATCAGCGCACACAGGGTCTTCTTGGGCAAGAAAGACTGGAGGGCATTCTGACGGGTCATGAGCATCCCTTTGCTTGTGTAGTTTGATTGTTGTTGTGGCGATCCTGCGCGGCTGTCGAGACAGACACGCAGGATGCGTTCTAACAGTAGAGAGTCACTTGGTCGCGGGACAATCGAAATGTTGAGTAGCCGGATGCAGGTGGTGAATAGCCTTTTCCTGACCACGCAACGTCATCCAGGCTGGTGCAGGGCGCGAGATCGATGAAGCGACGCCCCGGATGTCACACGGCGTCGCCATTAGTCACCTCAATAACGCTGCGAGCTACGCGCACTTCCTCTCAGGGCAATACGGAGCGATTCAGCACTGCCATATGCTGGGCAAGCCACCGTGACACTGGACTGTCTCGCTCACGCTGCAAGCCCTCATGACAAGAAAATACCAATAGAATCAATCACCTGATACAGATGCAATAATCGAGGCCTTGCAAGTTTTTGGAACGCGGTGTGGCGGTTGTGTGTATCAGTTCCGCCAGCCGACAGCGCCTGATTGAGAGACATTGCGTACGCTGAATACCGCCAATCCGACTTCACGCCACCTGGCGATAAACAGACACCATCAGCGGCAGAAAAGCCGACAGGATAGGCGGTGATTTTCCAATGCGTGCAGTCTCTGCACTTGATTGGTGCGCATGGCGCTCTGCGACCAAAGTTGCGCCTCAGAGGCCCTCCACGAAGGCCTGCAAGGTCGATACTGCGCAGTAAAATTCCCGAACGCTGCGCTGAAAACACGTGAAAGACTTTTCCAGCGCCGGTGACTGCCAGGCCTGATTCCATTCGATAGACGCCAAGGCAGTCGATGCAGGAAAGCACTGACAGAGGGAGTAAAGGCGCTGGAGGGTCGGTCTTGATAAGAGGGAGGCCTGAAACGCGACGCGCCTCCCGGGTGGGAGGCGCGTTGGAGGGCACTGATGTTGCTACCGGCATTCTGCAGCACCGGCAGCTGGATCAGGTCGGCCTGATCAGTCCTGCTGCGGCAAAGGCTCGATGCGGTCCACACGATACAGCTGCGGCACCTGTGACAGGTTGCTGATGGTGCAATCGAGGTTGTTCACTCGACCATCGGACAGGCCGTAGACCCAACCGTGCACTTCCAGCTTCTGACCGCGCTCCCAGGCGCGCTGCAGGATCTTGGTTCTGGCCAGGTTCTGCACCTGAGAGCGGACATTGAGTTCACACATGCGGTCGACCTGCTCATCCAGCGGCAGGTCCTTGAGCTCGTCATAGTGCAGGTTGTAGAGCTCACGCAGGGTGTGCAGCCAGTAGTCGACCATGCCATTGTCACCGCCGGTGATCGAGGCACGCACGCCACCACAACCGTAATGGCCGACGATCATGATGTGTTCGACCTTCAGGACATCGACAGCGTACTGGATCACCGACAACGCGTTCATGTCGTTGTAGTGGATCAGGTTGGCGACATTACGATGAACGAAGACTTCGCCGGGCGGCAGGTCGATGATCTGGTTGGCCGGTACGCGGGAATCCGAGCAGCCGATCCACAGAAAGTCAGGATTCTGCTGGTCCGAGAGGCGCTTGAAGAACTCAGGGTCGCGCTCGGTCATGGATTCAGCCCAGACCTTGTTTTGCTCAAGCAGCTTTTCGATATTGCTCATGGCAGGGAGACCACTTTTTCAAATGACGGGGGCAGGGGACGGTTGTCGCACAGGGGCGTTGGCCGTGGTGCCTCTCGGGCGCAAAGCCTCTTGGCTCAGACCTATGAGGCAGGCATTCACGGCAGCGTCAGGCAAGACGTCAGAGCGCTAAGGTTACGAGCGACAGTGTTACGAGCAAGAATGTTACGCGCCCGCGGAGCGCTTCGCCAATGACGGTGCAAGCCCCTGTGCCAGCACGTTGTAACTTTTGTCTAACATGCTTGTTGGACATATTTACCGTGTCAGAGGCCACAGGGTCAACCTGAAGGCCGATACGCGGGTAACCGCGCCCAGCGACACGGGACTCCCGAGGCCGCGCGAGTCCTGATACCATGTGGCCAATTCATCAAGGAGATTCCCGTGACCGATCAGACCCATCAGCCTGCGACAGGCCAGTTTGACTTCGACCTGTTCGTCATTGGTGCCGGCTCCGGCGGCGTTCGCGCTGCCCGGACCGCCGCCGCGACCGGCGCCCGCGTTGCCGTGGCAGAAGACCGCTACCTCGGCGGTACCTGTGTCAATGTCGGTTGCGTGCCCAAGAAGCTCTACTCCTACGCTGCCCACTACCATGATTCCTTCAAGGACAGCGCCGGCTTCGGTTGGGATCTGGGCGACGCCCCGCGCTTTGACTGGGCGACCCTGCGCGATCGCAAGACCGCCGAGATCTCTCGTCTGAACGGCATCTATCGCAATCTGCTCAACAATTCCGGCGCCACGCTGATCGAAGGCCGTGCCAGCATCGCCGATGCCAACACCGTCGTCGTCAATGGCGAGCGTCACACCGCGGCCAAGATCCTGGTCGCCACCGGTGGCTGGCCGTTCCTGCCGGACTTCCCGGGTCGTGAACATGCGCTGGATTCCAACCGCATCTTCGATCTGGAAAGCTTCCCGAAGCGCTTCTTCGTCATCGGTGGGGGCTATATCGCCGTCGAGTTCGCCAGCATCTTCAATGGTCTGGGTGCCGAGACGCACCTGAGCTATCGCGGCGACCTGTTCCTGCGCGGCTTCGACAACGAAGTGCGCGAGTTCACGCGTGACGAGATGACCAAGAAGGGCGTCAACCTGCACTTCAACACCACGGTCGAGTCCATCGACAAGCAGGGCGACGTCTACAGCGTGCGCCTGAGCGATGGCCAGGTACTGGAAGTGGATTGCATCCTCGCCGCCACCGGTCGCAAGCCGAACATCGAAGGCCTGGGGCTGGAGAATGTCGATGTGGCGCTGAATGTCGATGGCACCGTACGCGTCAACGAGCGCTTCGAGACCACCACCCCGTCCATCCTCGCGCTGGGCGACATCATCGGCGGTCCGGAACTGACGCCGGTGGCGCTTGAAGAAGCCATGCACCTGGTGCGTGCGCACTTCGGCGACGGCGTCGTGGGTGGTCTGGACTACGACAGCATCGCGACAGCGGTATTCTGTCATCCGAACATCGGTACCGTCGGCCTCAGCGAGGAAGCGGCGCGCGAGAAGTTCGACAGCATCCGCGTCTACACCGCTGACTTCCGTCCGCTCAAGCACACCCTGTCCGGCAGCGATGAGCGCAGCCTGATGAAGCTGATCGTCGATGACGCCAGCGACAAGGTCGTCGGCGTGCACATGGTCGGTGATGAAGCGGGTGAGATCATGCAGGGCATCGGTATCGCCGTGCGTGCCGGCCTGACTAAGGCCGACTTCGACCTGACCGTGGGCATTCACCCGACGGCAGCGGAAGAGTTCGTCACCATGCGCAGTGTCACGCGCACCTGACAAGCCAGTCGCGAAGACGGCTCGTCGAAATGACTGAGCTTCGAAAAGACTGAACGTCGAAACAGAACGTCGAAATAGAATGTCGAAATAGAATGTCGAAAACAGAACGCCCCACGGCCTTGCCGTGGGGCGTTTTTGCATGCGTCTTCTGCGTGTTCCCAGGCGCAAATCAACTGCGAAAGGGGAGTCATGGTTACTGAGTAACGGTGCAGGTTACACAGTCACCAGCAGCGACTATCTGAATCCGCGCTGAAAGTTGCACGCAATGAGGAAGTGGCATTCCTCGTCTGGCGAGGGACAAGTCGTTGTCTGCGCAGTTCACTGCCAACACCTACACCTTTCGTAGCATAAAGCATGACAAGCTGGTACTCGCGCACTTCAGCTATGCTAGTCTCAGTGCAGCGTTATGCACCTCAAATTACTGAAATATCAGCCATGTGGCAGTGGATAAGCCTGAAAATCGGCCTGTTTCACACGCGATACAAGCAAGGGTCTGGCCGGTATCGAGGTGCGTGACGGCAAGACCAATAACAAGCCAGCAAAGGGAGTTTCAACATGACCATGATCAAGAAGTCGCTGACAGCGGCGGTCGCGACCGCAGGTCTTGGCCTGATGGGGATCTCCGGAGGCGCCAGCGCCGCCGAGCAGACCTTCGTAACCATCGGCACCGGCGGTGTAACAGGCGTTTACTATCCGGCTGGTGGTGCAATCTGCCGCTTGGTCAACCGTGGCAAGGCCGAACACGGCATTCGCTGCAGCGTCGAGTCCACGGGCGGTTCCGGCTACAACCTGAACAGCATCCGTACCGGCGAGCTGGACATGGGCGTTGCCCAGTCTGACGCGCATTACAATGCTTATGAAGGCAAGGGCGATTTCGAAGACTTCGGCCCGAACAAGGACCTGCGTTCACTGTTCTCCCTGCACCCGGAACCGTTCACCGTCGTCGCCCGCAAGGACAGCGGCGTGACCGAGTTCGACCAGCTGGAAGGCAAGCGCATGAACATCGGCAACCCGGGTTCCGGTCAGCGCTCGACCATCGACACTCTGCTGTCCTCGCAGGACAAGGACACCAGCGTGTATTCCGTGGCCTCCGAGCTCAAGGCCTCCGAGATGTCTTCCGCACTGTGTGACAACAAGATCGACGGTTACGTCTACGTCGTGGGTCACCCGTCCGGTTCCATCAAGGAAGCGACCACCACCTGTGACGCCAACATCGTCAATGTCACCGGCGACGCCGTCACCAAGCTGGTCGAAGAGAAGCCTTACTTCTCCGTCGCGACCATCCCGGGTGGCATGTACCGCGGCAACGATGACGACGTGACCACCTTCGGTGTCCGCGCCACCATCGTCTCCAGTGCCGAAGTCGAAGACCGCGTCGCCTACGAAGTGGTCAAGGCCGTGTTCGACAACTTCGATCAGTTCCAGCGCCTGCACCCGGCGTTCCAGGTCCTGAAGAAGGAAGAGATGGTCAATGCTTCCCTGACGGCGCCGCTGCACGATGGCGCCAAGCAGTACTACAAGGAAGCTGGCCTGCTGAGCGAGTGATATGCCCTGCGCGCCTCGCCTGCGAGGCGCCGTGCATGAACGCTCACCCTGTGCTCATGGAGCCGAGCACAGGGAGCACAGGGAATTCCCGGAGACCGCACTCGTTGCGGTCTCCGTGCTTGTGGAAAGTCTGCATTCCTGGGCGGCCACTCAGGTCGTGCAGGAAAAGGTCGAGCAGGAAAGGGCCGAGCAGGGAAAGCGCAGCAGAGACACCCGCCGTCATTGCGCAATCAGGACTTGCCTGCGAGTGGCAAGTGGCGTGACGGCAGCCGCAGCATGGACAAGCGTGACCAGGCAAGGTCTCACGCTCGTCACGAGCCTAGCTCACTGCCCGTTCAGGACATCGTTCAGGAAATTTACGCCCTGATCGGGTGAATCAATGGAAACATCTGTCAGGCCGGACATACTGAAGACGTAACCAGCTTGATAAGCATGTGGTTGAGCAGGGCCTTCTGGTCGAGCAAGAAGGTGACCTGTCAGCCATCGCCTGACTCGCGTACCGGATCACAAAAAATGACCAAAACCCAAACTGCAGCAACGTCTCAGGCGCCAGACGCCGAGACGCATCATGATGCTGAAGTCCTCGAGATGCTGGAGTCGGAAACCGGCGGCCGTCATCCCGTGGGCTTCGTGGGCCGCCACTTCATGTGGCTGATTCCACTGGCATGGTCGTTGTTTCAGCTTTACCACGCCTCGCCGCTGTCACTGCTCAATTCCGACACCGCGCGCGCCGTGCATCTCTGTTTTGCCATCTCGCTGGCCTTCGTGGCGTACCCGGCCTACAAGGGTGCTCCGGCCAACCGCATTCCCCTCTATGACTGGGCTCTGGCGATCTTCGCCGTGGCGGGTGTCGCCTATGTGCTGATCTTCAGTGATGAACTGGCACGTCGCGCTGGCGCCTATACCACCGTGGACCTGGTGTTCTCGGGAATCGGCCTGGTCCTGCTGCTGGAAGCCACGCGTCGCGCACTCGGGCCGCCCCTTGCGGTCGTCGCCAGCGTCTTTCTGCTCTACAGCCTGTTCGGCGCCTACATGCCCGATGTCATCGCGCATGCCGGGGCCAGCCTCAACAAGCTGCTCGGCCACCAGTGGCTGACCACGGAAGGGGTGTTCGGGGTCGCGCTCGGCGTTTCCACCGACTTCGTGTTCCTGTTCGTGCTGTTCGGTGCCTTGCTGGAACGTGCTGGCGCCGGCAACTATTTCATCCGCATGGCCTTCTCCATGCTCGGCCACATGCGGGGCGGACCGGCCAAGGCCGCCGTCGTCGCCTCTGGCCTGTCCGGCATCATCTCCGGCTCCTCCATTGCCAACGTCGTCACCACCGGCACCTTCACCATCCCGCTGATGAAGAAGGTCGGATTCCCGGCCACCAAGGCGGGCGCCGTGGAAGTGGCCGCGTCCACCAATGGCCAGCTGACGCCGCCGATCATGGGCGCCGCGGCCTTCCTGATGGTCGAATACGTCGGCATTCCTTACCTTGACGTCATCAAGCATGCCTTGCTGCCGGCATTGATCTCCTACATCGCCCTGATCTACATCGTGCACCTGGAAGCGTGCAAGGCCGGCATGGAAGGCCTCAAGCGCACCCAGAAGACCAGCATGATCGCGACCTTGCTGACCTTCCTGACCGTCTTCATCGGCATGGGGATACTCACGCTGGTCGTCTACTACGGCATCGGCTGGATCAAGACCCTGGCGGGGGATGGCGCGGTCTGGATCGTGCTGCCGCTGCTGCTGGCTTCCTATGTGGCACTGATCGCCTATTCGGCACGCTTCCCGGAACTTGGCGATGGCGACATCGATGAACTGCCGCCGGTCGGCCCAACCGTCAAGGTCGGCCTCTACTTCCTGCTGCCGGTCGTGGTGTTGGTGTGGTGCCTGACCGTCGAACGCATGTCACCGGGACTGTCGGCCTTCTGGGCCGTGCTGTTCATGATCTTCATCACCGTGACCCAACGTCCGCTGGTGGCCATCTTCCGCAAGAAAGGCAATGTCGGCGGCGCCGCACAACGCGGTGGCGAAGACCTCTTCCATGGCCTGGTGATCGGCGCCAAGAACATGATCGGCATCGGTGTGGCGACCGCGGCGGCAGGTATCGTCGTGGGTACCGTGACCCTGACCGGGCTGGGTCTGAAGATGACCGCCTTCGTCGAGTTCATCTCGGCCGGCAACCTGATGCTGATCCTGCTCTTCACCGCCGTTATCAGCCTGATTCTGGGCATGGGCCTGCCGACGACCGCCAACTACATCGTCGTCTCGACGCTGATGGCACCGGTCATCGTCAATCTGGGAGCGGAAAACGGCCTGATCGTGCCGCTGATCGCTGTACACCTATTCGTGTTCTACTTCGGGATATTGGCGGATGACACGCCACCGGTGGGGCTAGCCGCCTTCGCGGCGGCCGCGATCGCCAAGGCAGACCCGATCAAGACCGGTATCCAGGGTTTCACCTACGATATCCGCACCGCAATCCTGCCGTTCATGTTCATCTTCAATACCAACCTATTGCTGATGAACATCGACAGCTACTGGCATCTGGCGATCACGGTGGCCTCGGCCGTCGCGGCGATGTTGGTCTTCGCGGCGGCGACGCAAGGCTACTGGCTGACGCGCACGCGCTGGTACGAGACCATCGGTCTGCTGCTGATCACCTTCACGCTGTTCCGTCCGGGCTACTGGTGGGACATGATCTATCCGCCGACCACCATGGCCGCGCCGCAGCAGATCGAGACGCTGATCGCCGAAGCGCCGGTGGACAGCAAGCTGCCGATTCACGTCTCGGGCATCAACCTGGATGGCGACGAGGTCTCCAAGACCGTGTTGCTGCCGGTTTCTGATGCCGAGAGTGGCGAAGCCCGCCTGACCGATGTCGGCCTGACGCTGGATATCAGCGACGAGCAGGTACTGGTCAGCATGATCGAGTACGGCAGCGTGGCACAGCAGGCCGGCATCGATTTCGACTTCACCATCGATGGCATCCAGCAGACGGCTGAGCGTCCGCCGAAGGAAATCGCCATGCTGCCGGCACTGGCATTGCTGTGGCTGATCGGCTTCCTGCAGGTACGTCGACGTCGTCAGCAGCCCACCGCTGTCTGACGCCGACGCGCTATTCGCTCGACAAGGTAGCGCTTGAGCACTAACCCTCACGACCGATGCCGTGAGGGGATAAACAAAAGCCGCCCCCGAGATGCTCGGTGGGCGGCTTTTTCATGCCTGCGGCGCTGACTTTGCGTGCGGCGCGGCTAGCTCTCTCTGCCACAGGCGTTGCTCAGCATGATGCTGTCAGGCACAAGGCAAGAGGGCATTTCATGAGGGAGCGACAGTATGCGCCTGCCTTGCGTGACCTGTCTGCAAGGCTAGCGTGAAATATGAACGCGTTTTTGCAACACGATCGACATATTCATCATGCTAGCTTCTAGGGGCACACTCCAACGGAAGGCATGTCGCCAATGGTAAGAGTCGAGAAGCAGTCCCGTCGTCTGTACGTCCTCGATACCAACGTGCTGATCCACGACCCCTCAGCCCTGTTCCAATTTGACGAGCATGATGTCGTCATCCCCATGACGGTGCTGGAGGAGCTGGACAAGCACAAGAATGGCAACAAGGAGATTGCCCATACCGCCCGCCAGATCAGCCGCACGCTGTCCGATCTCACCGCGGATGTCACACCTCAGGAAATCCTGCGTGGAATTCCGCTCCCGCCTTCCATGAATGGCGCGGGCAACCTTCACTTCCTCTCCGGCCATGTCGATCAGAGCGACGCCTGTGCCGACAATCGCATTCTCGCCGAGACTCGCAGTCTATCTGCACGCTGTCAGGACGCCTCGGTCATCCTGGTGACCAAGGACATCAATCTACGCATTAAGGCCGCCGCCCTGGGCATGGCAGTGGAAGACTATCTGACGGATCGTGCCTTCACCGACAGCGACGCCATGATCGAGGGCGTCAAGCTCTTCCATGAGGCCGGTCACGACGGTCAGGGCGTCTGGGACGGCATGCAGGTCGATGTCACCGTCACGCGCGAGCACCATCGCACCTTCTATGAACTGTCAGGCCAGATGCCCAAGGACTGGTACCCGGGCATGTTGATCGCGGATTGCGATGGGGATGACGGCGCCAGCTTCGAGGCCATCGTGCGCGAGCTGGAGCACGACTACGCACGCCTGGAAGTGCTGCAGAACTATCGCAACGAGCGCAGCGCTTGGGGGGTGAATGCCCATGACAGTCGCCAGAACTTCGCCCTCAACCTGCTGATGGACGACAGCGTCGACATGGTGTCGATCGCGGGCAGTGCAGGCACCGGCAAGACCTACATGACGCTAGCTGCCGCGTTCGAGCAGACGCTGGAGAAGAAGCGTTTCGAGCGCATCATCTTCACCCGCGCGCCGATCGCGATGGGCGAAGAGATCGGCTTTCTGCCCGGCACCGAGGAAGAGAAGATGTCGCCGTGGATGGGGGCCTTCCACGACAACATGGACAACCTGCTGCGCAAGGAGGGAGAGGGCACTAGCGCCTGGAACGAGGAGGCCACGCGCGCTTGGATCGGCAATCGCGTCCAGATTCGCTCCCCGTCCTTCATGCGCGGCCGCACGCTGAGCGACACCTTCCTGATCATCGATGAAGCCCAGAACCTGACACCCAAGCAGCTCAAGGGCCTGCTGACACGGGCGGGCGCCAACACCAAGGTGGTACTGCTGGGCAATGTGGGCCAGATAGACACTCCCTACCTGACTGCCAACACCTGTGGTCTTGCGGTGGCAGTGCAGCGCTTCAGCTCGTGGCCGCATGCCAGTCACGTGACACTCAAGTGCGTCGAGCGCTCACGCTTGGCGCTGGTCGCAGAAGAGCTGCTGTGAGGTGTTCGCCACCACTTTCGACAACCTGATATTCATCGATTGATATTCCCATAACGACACTGACGGCTCTAATATCTCAACAGCACTGACAAAAAACGCCGCCCTGATGGGCGGCGTTTTCGTGTGCATTACGTCACGTCAGTCATGGAGATTACACCGCAAGTGCGGGGCGATCACTCGACAAGGCTTTCAGCATACGAAGGGCGGCAAGGGTGCAAAGGCCAGCCGCTCC
This sequence comes from Cobetia sp. 29-18-1, assembly GCF_029846405.1. Classification (NCBI taxonomy): domain Bacteria; kingdom Pseudomonadati; phylum Pseudomonadota; class Gammaproteobacteria; order Oceanospirillales; family Halomonadaceae; genus Cobetia; species Cobetia sp. 29-18-1. The sequence continues at coordinate 38,739 of NZ_JARWKS010000008.1, read as the reverse complement.
TTGAGCAGCTTTTTCTCATGCGTCAGCTGCCCCAGCTGGGCCTCCAGGCGTGAGTATTCCGCCGAGGAGTGCTCCAACTGCGCACGCATGTCCTTTAGCTCCGTCTCGCGCTGCTGGCGAGCCGAGGTCTCCTCAAAGCGGCGACGTTCTTCTTCCTGCAGCTGCTTGCGTTGCTCGGCTGCCTGGGCATCGAGACGCTCGACGCGCTTCTCGAGCTGCTCCTGACGACGTCGATGCTGCTTGTCGAGCTCGCTCTTCTCGAGGCGTGCATCATCCAGCATCTTCATCAGGCGCGTTTCACTGGCTTCATGACGCGCCTCTTCCTGCGCGAGGCGTTCCTTCCACTCGCTTTCCTGCGCCTGAATCGCCTGCTGATGGCGCTCATGGTCGACTTCGCGCGTGCGCTCCATGGCCGCGATGTCTTCCTGGGCCAGGATCAGACGCTTTTCGAGCTTGTCCTGCAGCTGCTGCCAATGTTCCTGCTCATTGGTCAGCGTCGCCAAGGCCTGCACGCGCTCTTCAAGGCGCGCCTGCACCTGGGCCAATTGCTCGGACAGGGCACTGAGACGCTGTTCGGCATCTTCCGCGCGGCGCTGTGCCTGCGCTTCAGCCTCACGCGCCTCGACGATCTGCTTGTCCGCTTCCTGGCGATAGTGCACCAGGCTTTCATTGGCCAGTGACTGCGCTTCCTTCCAAACCGTGGCCAGGGTCTCGGTGAGACTGTCAGGCATGGCCTGGCTCAGCGGCTCATCACGCTTCTCGGCGCGCCGTTGGCGCCAGTCACGCAGGTGGTCGCTGATAGTGGTGAAGCTGCCGGTCCCCAGCACTTCACGAATCTTCTGCACGCTCGGGGCCTCGCCCCGTGCCATCAGTGACTCGATGGCTCGTTGTACATCCTCGTACTGGACGCCAGTGCGCGCCATGGGAATCTCCGTCCGTAGTCCGTCATTGATACGTCTGCTGCTTGACCGCCATTACGCCATGAAGCGCGGCCAACTACCACTCTCCAGTACGCACTCTCGTACACATAAAGGCAGCGGATGGGGCACGCCATCTGGCGAGAGCAACACCTTGGCTGCCGCTCGCCTTCTTCTGCCGCCAGCCTAGTGCCATTTTAGCGATGTTTTCTGACAAAATAAAGATAATTACATATTACGTAATACGTAATTTACGATACAGGCAGGTCAATAAATTCATGATTACGCGCCTTATCTTGAATTATCGTGGCCGTAACGTCACAATCAGCCCCGAGGACAGGGCGTGCCTGGTCAGAACAGGGAAGCGAAGGACAGAGCAGGAAAGGGCAGACAAGAGAAGGACAGGGGCGCCACAGAGCGGCGCACGCCTCATATGACGCCCCATACGGGCGATATACAGCCGAGAGGCAGCAATTGGAGTTGGTCGGTGGAAGAAAGCACGCATGACGGCATCACGGCGCTGGTCGGGCATCTGGAGGGTGAGCTATCCAGAGTGCAGCGGCATGCCCAGCTGACGGCCGCTGATGATCGCTCACTGATTCGCGCCCGCACGGATGTCGAAGCCGTGGCCGCCTGGCTCAACGAGTATCGCCACAGTGCTCAGACGCTGCGTGCCTATCGCAAGGAAGCGGAGCGCCTGCTGCTATGGCTCAAGGCCGAGGAAGAGCAGGGCAGAGAATCCGCCCTGGCCAGCCTGGATCGCGAACGACTCGAGCACTTCGAGGCGTTTCTGGCCGACCCTCAGCCTGCAGAGGTCTGGATCGGCAGCGTGCGCGCCCGCAAGCACCCGCAGTGGCGACCCTTTCGCGGCCCGCTGGCCCCCGCCAGCCGCCGCCAGAGCCTGGTGATCCTGCAGGGCATGTATGCCTGGCTGATCGAGGCCGGCTACCTGTCACGCAATCCGTTCCGCCTGATGCGCGACAAGCGCCGTATGGACAACCGCACGCTGCGCATCGAACGCTATCTCGAGCGCCCGCTATGGGACTGGCTGTGGGGGCGTATCGAAGCGCATTGCGAGGAGCTGACACCGCTCGGTGCTTCACCTGAGGACGGGGTGCCCCGCGAGCGCTTCGTGGCCGAGCGCCAGCGCTTTCTGTTCGCGTTCGCCTATCTGATGGCGCCCCGCATCGCGGAGATGGCCGCCGCGAGGATGGGCGATATCGTCAAGCGGGAAGGCCAGTGGTGGTGGCGCGTGATAGGCAAGGGCGCCAAGCTCGCCGAGATTCCATTGCCGCCGCCGATGCTCGAGGCGCTGGTTCGCTGGCGTCGCCTGCGCGGGCTCAGTGATCTGCCGCAGGCACTGCCCGCCGACGAGTCGCTGCCGCTGCTGGCGCGCCTGGATGGCACGACAGCGCTCGGCGACAACCAGCTCTACCGCTTGATCAAGCAGACTTTTGCCCAGGCTGCCGCTGACATGCGCCAGCGAATCCAGAGCCCCGGCGACGCCAGCGAGCTGATGGCACGCACCCTTGATCAGGCAAGCCCGCACTGGCTGCGCCACACCGCGATCACCCATCAGGCACAGGCCGGGGTAGAGCTGCGCTTTCTGTCGCGCTCCGCCAGACACTCGCGACTGGATACGACATCGCGCTACCTGCACGCCGAGGACAGCGAGTGGCAGCAGCAGATGGCCAGACATTCGCTGGCGACGCCAGGCCATCCGCCTGAGGCGCCAGAATACGACCCATGAGCGTTGTCACACACGCTCAGGCCCCAAGGCGCCGTGCGTCCGGCGAGGTCAGGCGTTATCATGGAAACAGCGTATCTTCAGACACTTTGCAGTGACATCATCGGGAGTCAGCATGAGCGACGCGCAACAAGCGCAGGCGGAACTGGTCGAGGAATTCAGCTTCTTCGACAACTGGATGGACCGCTATCAGTACATCATCGACATGGGCAAGGCGCTGCCGGAATACCCGGAAGCACTGAAAGGTCCTGAGACCAAGATCGACGGCTGCCAGTCCAACGTCTGGATTCATCCTGAAGTGCGTGGCGAAGGCAGCGAGCAGCGCCTGCATTTCCAGGCGACCTCGGACGCCGCCATCGTGGCAGGCCTGATCGCCGTGGTACTGCGCATCTACAACGACCGGACGCCGCAGGAAATCGTCGCCACCCAGCCGACCTTCCTCAACGAGCTCGGCCTCGACAAGCACCTGTCGCCTACGCGCTCCAACGGCCTGCATGCGATGCTCAAGCGTATCTACGGTGTGGCCGAGCTGCACGCCAACGCCTGAGGCCTGGCGCTTTAGCTCTGATGCTTCAGGTCTTGTGCTTCAGGTCTGATGCTTAAGGTCTGGGCCAACACGAGTAACGCAAGACGCCCGCCATTCCAGTCTCGAGATTTCGAGCGGAATGGCGGGCGTCTTTTTTTGTGTCTTTCTAAAGAATTTCTCAGGGCTTTCTCACCCAGGGCGTTCTCAGGGTAATTTCAGACTGTTCAGCAGGGCGCTGCACGCTCTCAGCGATGCTCGCGCACTTCCAGCACATGCGTCATGGCCTGATGCTGACCATCCCAGACATAGCGCAGGTGCGGCCCCTGTATGGGGATGCTGACCGCCGGCGGACGCAGGATAGCCGCGCACTCGGCGCTTGCATCCACCTGGGCGTGACGCACGCTGGGGTAGAGCAGGCCGAAGCTGCCAGCCTCTCGCAGCCTGGCGGCAAAGGCCTGGCCGGCTGGGTAGCTGGCCATGTCTGGCTGGCAGAGGGCGTCATGGCCCTCGCGGATGTCATGCAGTGGCTGCGTCACGCGATTGATGTAGCTGCGCATGGTCATTTCCTGACTGGGCTGCGCGGTATCGGCCAGAAAGCGCGCCATGTGGAAGCGGGTCTCGCTGATCGCGGTATCCAGCGTACTGGCGCAGTAATAGACCCCGAAACTGCCATCGGTGAAGCGCGAGGCACGCCCGATGTGCGTGAAGGCCGCCATCACCGGCGTGGAACCCGGCCCGCTGATACGGTCTTGCGGTGCGACGCGACTCAGCTCGCCGGCTTCTTCGCGCAGACGATCATTGGTGAGCGCCTCGATGGCAAACGCCATCTCCAGCTCATCAGGCTCGAGAATATCCTCGAATACCGAAATGGGCGGGAAGGCGCTGGAGATCACGCGCCAGGCGTTCTGCCAGTCCGGCAGCGTCAGCGCGGGCAGGGCGGAGTCATCGACATGCTTGCCTTCGCTCGTCCATTCGCTCATCCACGCACTCCGTCGAGATAACGGCGAGTATCGGCCAGCGAGACCACCTGACCGGCCAGCATGTAGTCCAGCGCACTCTGGCCATTGAAGGGCGCCGCACGGTTGGGACGACGTACCCATTCATGGGCCATCTCGGGCGTATTGCTGAACAGGATGCGCAGGGCCTTGTGAATCCCCATCACGTAGGAGATACGCTCCAGGGTGTCGTTGGGCAGGCGCACTTCCGGCAGCTTGCGATACTTGTGATAGGTAGTGGTACCGATGCCCCCCAACAGCACGCGCTGATCCGCCGCGCTGCACTGCCACTTCTCCATGATGTTGAAGAAGGACTTGAGGGCGACACGGCCCGCACTGGGGCTGGTCGGGGACACACGATCGAGGGCGGCTGCGGTGGACATGACATTCTCCTGCTGACTGACGATGGCGTCACAGCTGACGCCATACACATGTGAATGATAACACAGAAACACTTCACATACGTACATCCAGCCGCAAGACTCCGCCGCTCGCAGGGCACTCGACCCAGCCACTCGCAAAGCGTATGCCCTCAAGACCTGGGCGCGTCGTCCTGATCATGCGCATCGCAGCAGCTGGCAGACGAGGCGTGACCCTTGCGCGGTGGCACGGGGTCCACGCCTCCCGGCCCGCCCAGCGGGTGGCAGCGTGACAGACGCCTGGCCGTGAGCCAACACCCCTTGAGGGGCCCATGCACCTTGATGGCCTCCAGTCCGTAACTGGAGCAGGAAGGATAGAAGCGACAGCGCGGCCCCAGCAGCGGGCTGAGCACCAGCTGATAGCCGCGCAGCAAGCCGGTCAGCAGGCGCGTCATGACCGACGTCACGCCGCGCCTGAGGGAGTGGCGACGTTCAGGCGTTGCCATACAGGGTGTTCGGGTCAATGATCGGTGCATCGGTAATCTCGGCACCTTCAGCATCCAGGCGCCAGTAGAAGCAGCTCTTGCGCCCGGTATGGCAGGCAGGGCCTGTCTGATCGACCTTGACCAGCAGGGTATCGCCATCGCAGTCCAGATGCGTACTGACCAGCTTCTGCTGTTGGCCCGAGCTCTCGCCCTTGCGCCACAGCTTGCTGCGCGAGCGTGAGAAGTAGCACACGCGACCGGTGGAGAGCGTCTCGCGCAGGGCTTCGGCGTTCATCCACGCCATCATCAATACCTCGCCGCTGTCATGCTGTTGCGCGATGGCGGGAATCAGGCCGTCGCCATTCCAGGGCAAGGCGGCGATCAGTGCCTCCAGCGCGACCTTCTCGCCGACGTCGGCATTCTCCAGCGACTTGAGCAGTCCATCCTGTGCCATTGAGGGTGTTTCCTTGCAGAGTCCATATCGAAGCCCCTGTCAGCGTCATGTCACGCCGGCAGGGGCTCACGCAGTATCAGTATCACAAGCCGCGAATCAGCGACGCAGTCCGCCACGGGCGCTGCGCCAGATGAGCGACAGCAGGTAGGCGACACCGGCCACCAGCACGATGGTCGCGCCGGCCGGCAGGTCGAACTGCCATGAGAGCGCCAGCCCGCCGGTGGTGAAGGCCATGGCCGCCAGACTCGCGATCACGATCATCATGCCCAGTGAGCGCGCATGGTGGCCGGCAAGCGCGGCAGGTAGGGACAGCAAGGCCAGCACCATGATCAAGCCCACCGCCTGCAACAGCAGCACGACGGTGATCGCCACCATCACCAGCAGCAGCAGGTAGAGCGTCTTGACCGGCACGCCCCGCAGACGCGCGAACTCTTCATCGAAGATCACCGCGGTCAGCGGGCGATGCACCAGCAGCAACACCAGCGCCAGGCCTCCCACCATCCAGGCCAGGGTGCCGATGGCATCCGCAGGCACCAGCAGCAGGTTGCCGAACAGGTAGCTCATCAGGTCGACCTTGTAACCCGGGGTCTGACTGATGAACAGGATGCCGGTGGCCATGCCGATGGCCCACAGCGCACCGATGACGGTGTCTTCCTGATCAAAGCCCTTGAGACTGATGTAACCGATCAGCAAGGCGGCGAGAATGGCGCTGATGAAGGCGCCGACCAGCGGGCTTGCGCCCATGAAGTAGGCGATCCCCATGCCGGCAAGCACGGTATGGGCGATACCCCCGGCCAGATAACCGATGCGGCGTACCACGACATAGGGGCCGACCAGACCGGCCGCAAGACTGGCCAGCAGACCGGCGAAGAGGGCGTTCTGGAGAAAATCCTGGCTGCCCAGGGCGGTGATGAAATTCATGTAATGTAAGCCTAGAGCGCAGAGCGGGCGACGTGAAGGAAGTGAAACAGGCCAGACGGACAGTCACCGGCCGCGACATCAGTGATGGTGATGGATCATCTGGACGTTTTCACCATAGAGTCGCTCGATCGATTCAGCGGTGAGCGTCTCGGTGTCATGGACGATCATCTTGCGGTTGAGGCAGGCGACCCGATCGACGTAATCGCTGATGAAACCGAGATCGTGACTGATCACCACCACGCTCATGCGGTTGGCCAGGCGATTGAACAGCTCGAACAGAGAGCGCTCGCCGTCGCTGTCGACACTCGCGGTGGGCTCATCCAGCAGCAGCAACTGAGGCTCGGCCGCCAGGGCGCGAGCGATCAGCACACGTTGCAGCTGACCGCCGGAAAGGGCATCGATATGCCGACGGCGCAGATGACTGATACCGACTTCTTCCAGCACCGCACCGATCGCCTCACGGTCCGCGCGTGGCCAGGGGCCCCACTGACGACGACGCCCCTGGCGCCCCATCAGCACGACGTCTTCCACGCGGATGGGGAAGCGCTTCACGAAGTTGGCAAACTGTGGCACATAGCCGATATGGCGCGCGGCAGCCTTGGGCGTGCGCCCCAGCACCCGGACACAGCCAGCCGCCGGCTTGTGAAGACCGAGTATCAGCTTGAGCAGCGTGCTCTTGCCGCCACCGTTGGGCCCGATCAGTCCCACGATCTCGCGCGCGCCGACCTGAAAGTCGACATCGTCGAGAATGACCTGCTCGCCATACCGGAAGGTCACGCCGCGAATATCAATGGCATCCGGTGCATCTGCCGGCACCGGGCGAAAGACCGGACCGACACTGCGCCCGGTGGCTGACGCCTCCGGATGGCTGTCCGTGCGCGGGCGCGCGACGGAGATGGGGCTGACCATGACGTAAGGTACCTCGTTGCAACGCAGACGGGCGCATGAGCGCCCGTCTGACTTTTCGATGGGGCAGGGCATTGTGCAAGATCAGGCGATATGCGCAATACCCGGCCGGCAATTACTGGCTGTCAGTCAACTCGAAACCCGCCTTCAGCGCTTCGGTGGCGTGCTTCAGGTTGTCGAGATAGTCCTCTGCCAGCGGGTCCAGCACGGCCACTTCGGCCTCCAGGGAGCTGGCGATCCGCTTGGCCGCCGTCTGGGAGAACTGCCCCGAGACGAAGATGGTGCCGATGTTCTCATCCTTGGCACGCGTGATCAGCGTGGCCATCTCGCGTGGCGTGGGCTCACGGCCACTGACTTCAATGGCATGCTGCTCGAGCGAGTAGCGGTCCGCGAAGTAGCCGAAGCTGGGATGGAAGATCAGGAAATTGCGGCCTTTGTAGGGGGCCAGCGTCTGAGCGATCTGCGCATCCAGCTCGCTCAGGGTCTTGAGCAGGCGCTGCTCATTGGCATCGATCTCGCTGGCATGCTGTGGCAGGCGGGCCTCGAGCACCTCGGCGGCACGCTCGACGACGGTCTGCATGCGCTGCGGGTCCAGCCAGAGGTGAGGGTCGGCTTCGCCGAGGTCCTCATCCTCGTCATGCTGGGCACCATGCTCCTGATGATCAGCGTGCTCATCGTGGTGCTCGTCGTGATGTTCTTCGTGACCTTCATGCTCATCATGACGTTCTTCATGGGCCTCATGATCAGCATGCTCGTCGTGATGTTCTTCATGACCTTCGTGCTCGCCGTGATGCTCGTCGTGTTCATCATGGTCGGCATGGTCGGCATGATCGTCGTGCTCATCATCGTGATGCGCGCCGTGATGCTCATCATGCTCTTGCTCATGAGCATGCGCTTCATCATGACCGTGGTCATGGGCCTCACCACTGCCGAAGTGGCGTGTATTGAGACCTTCTTCCAGATGCACGACCTGCATCTCGGCGTTGTTCTTCACCAGGCGCGGCAACCACACCTGCTCGAAGGGCACGCCGATGGCGAGATAGAGCGGGACCGTCGACAGCTCGGCCACCTGGCGCGGGGTCGGGTCGTAGGCGTGCGGGCTGTCGCCCGGCTTGACCAGCGTGGTGATCTCGACATGCTCACCGGCCAGCTGATCGACCATCCACGCGATGGGCGGCACGCTGACGGCCACATGCAGAGGGGCGCTGTCCTGGGCGTGGGCGGCAGGCGTCGCGAACGCGGCAAGCGCGCCCAGCACACTCAGCGGCAGGGCACGTGCAGCCCGCGGACCCAGCGTGCGCTGGACCCGGGACAGCAGCTTTTCACACAACACTTGGCGAGACACCAGGGGAGAGCCCGCATGCATACTCATGACACCACTTCCTTTGCTAGTGATCACGGCATGATGCGGGCAGGGCGTGCCGAGAACCGGCACGCCAGGACCGCCATCAGCCGCGGTTGAACGAGAGTCGCTGGCCGTTGGCCACCGGATTGACGGTCTTGCCGTCATAGGCTTTCACGCCATTGACGAAGGTCGCATCGATACGTGCCTTGAAGGTCACGCCATCGAAGGGGCTCCAGCCACACTTGTAGAGCACGTTGTCACGCGTGACGCTGGTCTCGCCATTGAGGTCGACCAGCACCAGGTCAGCGAAGGCCCCTTCACGGATGTAGCCGCGATCGACGATGGAGAAGCGATCCGCCACGTTGTGGCTGGTCTTCTGCACCAGAGTCGCCAGGTCGTAGATGCCGTCCTGTACCTGGTCGAGCAGTGACAGCAGGGCATGCTGCACCAGCGGCAGGCCGGAAGGCGCCTTGAAGTACGGGTTCTGCTTCTCTTCCCAGGTATGCGGCGCGTGATCGGTGGCGATGATGTCGATACGGCCATCCATCACGGCAGCGCGCAGGGCGGCACGGTCTTCGGCGGTCTTCACTGCCGGGTTGCACTTGATCAGGCTGCCACGGGTGTCGTAATCGGCGTCGCTGAACCACAGGTGGTGCGCGCAGACTTCGGCGGTGATCTGCTTGCCCTTCATCGGGCCGGCCTTGAACAGCGCCATTTCCTCGGCGGTGGTCAGGTGCAGGACATGCAGCTGGGTACCGTTGCGGGTCGCCAGATCGATCGCCAGACGCGAGCTCTTGATGCAGGCTTCGCGCGAGCGGATCAGGCCGTGTTCGGAGAAGGGCACGTCTTCCCCGAAACGCTCACGCCAGCGCGCCTCGTTCTCGAGAATCATCGGCGTGTCTTCGCAATGCGTGACGATGGGCGTCGGCGCATGCTTGAAGATGCCTTCGAGAATCTCCGGATCATCGACCAGCATGTTGCCGGTAGAGGCGCCCATGAAGATCTTGATGCCGCAGGTCTGGTTCGGATCCAGCGTCTTGATCGCTTCCAGGTTGTCGTTGCTGGCACCCAGATAGAAGGCGTGGTTGGCATGGGCACGGCCGGCCGCCACGGCAAACTTGGCTTCCAGTGCATCGCTGTCCAGGGTCGCCGGCTTGACGTTGGGCATGTCGAAGAAGGTGGTGATCCCCCCGGCCACGGCAGCGGCTGACTCGGTGGCGATGTTGCCCTTGGCGGTCAGGCCCGGCTCACGGAAGTGCACCTGATCATCGATCATGCCCGGCAGCAGATGGCGGCCGGCGGCATCAATCACTTCACGTGCATCGAGGTGAGACAGGTCGCTGCCGATGGCGTGAATACGCCCGTCCTTGATGCCCACATCCTGAGTGGAAATGGTGCCTTCATTGACGACTTGCGCCTGTGAGATGCGGATGTCCAGCATGTGACGTCCTCCGTGGGAAGCAAATGTTATATCGTATCAAAAGCGCTCGCAAGCGCCGTTCACTGAGCGTTTTCTGCCATGGCAGCTGCTTGAGAGGTGCAATCCTGGCAACGCCCCTCGAGTTCGATGGTCTGGCGTTCGATCGAGAAACCATGGCGATCGGCGCTGGCGACTAGCCGGGTGCCGAGATCGTCATCATGCATTTCCTCGACACGACCGCAGCCGCGGCAGATCAACAGCTGAAAGCCGTGCTGATGTTCCGGGCAGTGGCAGGCAAGGTAGGCATTGAGTGATTCGATGCGATGGACGAGGCCCTGTTCGAGCAAGAAGTCCAGTGCACGATAGATCGTGGGAGGGCGGGCAGCGCCATGTTCCTTGGCGAGCTGATCCAGCAGGTCATACGCCTTGAGTGCGCCATGACTGGTCGCGATCATTTCCAGTACACGTCGCCGAATCGGCGTAAATCGCACACCGCGCGCCAGACATTGACGTTCGGCCTGGTCGATCAGCGAAAGTGGCTCTGGCATGAAGAATCCTGAGTGTCGTGAATCCCGGATGTCAAAAGGCGTCAAGCGCGATGAGGGCAAGTGCATCAGCGCGCAGCCTGAATGACCAGATGCTTATTCTAGGGCAAATGGGCCATGACGGGCCACCGGCAAAGGCATCGGGGCTGCGTGAGTCACTCAAAGGCAACGCACGGCGCGGAGCCGACATGAAAGCGTGGACAAGAAACAAATATGTTATAACATAACAATTATCGCTTTCTGGTCGCGGTGATAGACCCGCGACCATCCCTGACAGGAGGAATTCATGGCCCAGTTCGAGGCTCTGCACCCACCCCTTCGCACACGGCCCGAGACACGCCTGGCAGCCAGTTCGTCACCTTCGACCCTCGCGTCGGCGCCAAGGCCCGCGGCCCATTGGCATATCGGTCACGAGGCACATGACCTGGGAGCCATCTTCGACCCCGACATCAGTCTGGCCGTGATGCAACGCCGCATCGATGCGGCATTGAAGATGGCGGTCAAGGCTCAATCTTCGGGCGCCTACCCGCTGCGCATGCGCTGGCGCGGCCCGATCAGTGATCTGCGTGAGGCGCTGGAGCGCTACCTTCCGGCACCGGATGCCGGGGCAGCGCTGATAGAGGATATCCGTGTGCTGGGTGAGGCCATGGGCGAGCTCTTCGAGGTCAAGGATATCGGCATGCGACTGGAGATGACCCAGAGCGCCATGTGCCCGCGCTTTCATGTCGATCGCATCCCGGTCAGATTGGTGACGACCTACGATGGCCCGGGCACCCAGTGGCTGCCGGAACATGCCGCCGACAGACTGGCGCTGGGCCACGGCCAGCCCGGCCATCAGGACATCTGCCTGGCCCCCGGCGAGATACATGAGCTGCGCCCGGGCAGCCTGGCATTGCTCAAGGGCGAGTGCTGGCCGGGCAACGAAGGGCGAGGGCTGATCCATCGCTCACCGGTGGTGCCCAATGGCAGTCGCCTGATGTTGAGCATGGACCCCGGCTGAGCCGAGGCTTCGCTTGCGACTCACCAAACAGAAACACCCCGCCAAGGCGGGGTGTTTCTGTCTTTCCAGACGCTGGAGCAGTCGATCAACCAAGGCATCGGTCAGCAGCCCCGTCGCTCGGCAGAACCGTCACACGGCAGGCCCGGGGAGCCAGACATCAGTCCGCGATGGGCGCCATGCCGACATTGGCGACATCTTCCTTGCTGCGCGAGAAGTGCTTGCGCGCAAAGGCGACACGCTCGGCGACCGGCACACCGTCGGGCTGACGCTCGATCAGCTCGAGCCGCTTGCGCAGGCCCTCGCCATTGGCCATCTGGATGGCCAGCCCCGGTCGGGCGTTGAGCTCCAGCAGCATCGGGCCATGGCGACGATCCAGCACCATGTCGGTGCCCAGATACCCCAGTCCCGTCATCTCGTAACAACCGGCAGCCAGCTCGAGCAGGGTGTCCCACTGTGGCACCTTGAGCGAGAAGATATCGTGCCCGGTATCGGGGTGCGCGAACTGCGGGCGATCGTACTGCACGCCGCGCACCGCCCAGCCACTGCCGATATCCAGCCCGACACCGACCGCGCCCTGGTGCAGGTTGGCCTTGCCATCCGAGGCTGCCGTCGACAGGCGCATCATCGCCATCACGGGATAGCCCTTGAAGACGATGACACGAATGTCCGGCACACCCTCATAGGTGAACTCGGCGAAGGCCTGATCGAAGGAGATCAAGCCTTCGACCAGCGCCACGTCCGGTGAGCCGCCCAGCGAATAGAGCCCTGACAGGATGTTGGAAACATGACGCTCCATGTCGGCACGCGTGATGCGCGCGCCGCTGGGCTTCACATACTCTTCGCCATCGTGGTGCTCGATGACGAGGATCCCCTTGCCGCCTGAGCCCTTGGCCGGCTTGATCACGAAGCCTGCGTGATCGCGCACCATGTCGACGACGCGCTCGACCTCGAACTGACTGGCGACCTTGCCGATCATCTCCGGCGAGGCCAGGCCGTACTTCTGACACAACAGCTTGGTCTGCAGCTTGTCATCGACCAGCGGATAGAGGCGGCGGTCGTTGTATTTCGAGATATACCCGATGTTGCGGCGATTCATGCCGACAACCCCCCGGGCGCGCAAGGCGCCCGGCGTGGTCCAGTTGCGCGACCAGCGATTCAGCCATGACGAGAGCATCTCAATCCTCCGTCAGCGGCTTGAAGCGGCGCAATTCCAGCAGACGATAGCCGGTGTAGTTGCCGAGCAGCAGGATGAAGGCCATCAGCACCAGTTGCAGACCGAGGAAGTTGAAGGTCAGGTGACGCACCCACGGATTGTTCATCGCCAGATAGGCCAGCACGGCGGTCAGAAGGCTGCCGCCACCTTGCTTGAGCACTTCCTTGGGACCTTCCTCTTCCCACAGGATCGACATGCGCTCGACGGTCCACGACAGGATGATCATCGGGAAGAAGGTGATGGTCAGGCCGGCGTTCAGACCAAAGCGATAGGCGAGTACCGAGAAGATGGAGATGATCGCGATCACCGTGATGATCACCACCGAGACCCTCGCCACCAACAGCAGATTGAGCCGCGACAGGTAACTGCGGATCACCAGGCCCGTCGCGACGATCAGCAGGAAGCCGATCAAGCCGGTCACCAGACTTGTCTGGATGAAGGCGAGGGCGATCAATACCGGCATGAAGGTACCGGAGGTCTTGAGACCGACCAGTACACGCAGCAGCACCACGACCAGTGCGCCGATCGGGATCAGCAGGATGGTCTTGAACAGCGCCTGCTCTTCCAGCGGCAGGGAGTGGATCGAGAAGTTGAGCAGCTCGTCATTGGCCAGCTTGTTGCGCACCGCGACGGCCGCCGGCTCGTTGTGCCGGATCATCGAGAAGCTGACACGGGAATTCACGCCGCCTTCGACTTCCAGCATCGGCGCGCCACGACCTTCCCACAGCAGCAGGTTGTCCGGCTCACCTTGCTTGCCGGTTTCCGGGTTGATCAGCACCCAGTCGGTGTTGATGTCTTCAGCGTCGGCGGCCTCGACATCCACCGCCTCGTTGCCTTGCGGCGTTTCAGCGAAGACCTGCAACCAGGATGAGACCGTCTGGCGCCGACGACCGTCTTCCAGACTCAAGCCGCTGACCAGACGCGCACTGACACCGGCCTCATTGAGCAGGCGCAGCATCAACTCGGGACGCTCGAACTGGGTCAGCAGCAGGCGCGCATTCTCGCCCTGACGCTGATTGTCGAACTGCTTGATCAACTCACGTGCGAAGGTGAACGAATCGGCACTGCGCTCACGGGCCTGATCGATGACCTGGGCCGCGGCGGTATCATAGGGACGCTCCCAGGAGACTTCCTGAGGGGCCGGCAGGCGCTTGATGGCCGCAGGCGTCGCATTGTCGGACTCCAGCATGGTCACGGTGTAATACAGCAGCTGCGAGCCTGCCGCTTCACGGATCGACCATTCGGCACGACGGCCCGGCAGGTCATCCAGATAGGACAGCCCGAAGCCCGAGGACGCCGTGTTCTCGGTCAGAACGCTGTAGCCTTTCTGGTTTTCCGGCAGCGCCAGCGACGCCTTGACCGGACCGCCAGTGGCCGTGAAGGCCACCTGGGCTTCGATATCCCACACTTTCTGCTGTGCACCGGGCACCCAGGGCACATCAAACGAAATATGGCGATAGGCGGTCAGGCCCACACCGATCAGCATCAACAGGCCGACCAGAAGATAGAAAGCAAAACGCGACATGGGAGTCCTTGAAATGTCTGGAGCAGTCATGATGGCTCGGTGGAGCACCGAGCCATGTCAGGCAGCGAAGCCGGGCAGAGGAGACAGGAGGGCGCTTGCCACTCAGTCGCGGTTGCCTTCGTTCGGGTCCTCATCCTTGGCCGCTTCGTTACTGGGTGCACTACCCGGGTACTCCGGACGTGCATTGATGAAGGTACGGCTGACGTCCACCGCAGCGATGTCCATCATGAAGCGACGGCCCAGCAATACCGGATAGGTGAGATCACGACGATCATTGAGGGTGAACTCGACCTTCTGCTTGATGTCACCCAGTGTCATCAGCAGGCTGACGACGGGACGCTCTTCGCGGCCGGAGGCCTGGATGATGGTCACCGTGCGGCTGACCTGGGCTTCGACCCACTTGTCACGGTCGCCCGCCACGAAATACTTGCCGTCATCCCGCAGCGCCAGCTTGAACTTGACCCACTTGGCGCCGTCGCGCTCGAATTCGGTGATATCACGCGCCGACAGCGACGAGGTATTGGCACCGGTATCGATGCGTGCCTTGAAGTAGCTGCTGATGGTCGGGAAGCCGACCCACTCGACGCGCCCAAGCAGGGTCTTGTCGAGGATGGGGTTGTCGGTCACGGCCTTGCAGGCTTCCACGGCCTGCGGCTGTGCGGGCTGTTCCATCTCGGCATGGATCTGGCGCAGTTGACTGCCGACTTCTCGCACGTCACGACGCAGAGAGCGGCTCAGCGCCTGCTGGTCGGCCAGTTGCTGCTGTTGGACGTTGCATTGGCCTGCCAGCTGCTCCTGCAGGGCATCGATGCGCTGTGAAAAGGCATCTGGCGTCAATACCGGTTTCTGCGGTTGCGGTTGTGCCGGGACGCAGCCGGCCATGACGACGACACTGGTCAAGGTAACAGGCAATAGCAGCTTGCGGATCAGCATAGGGGAGAAGGTTCCTGTTCAGCCTTGCTGCCGCTCTACAACCTGTGTGAACGGCAGACATAATTCTTGTCCATCGTCAGTCAGCACACTGATCCGACGATGCCTGGATATTCCCTTGTATAGCTTGGGCGTTCTAGCACCGAAGCGTTACTGGGGGCGATCATACGTAGCCCGAATGGTGACTGTCCATGTTTCAGCACCTGACGCCGAGCCATTTCCTGCGATTCACCAACGTAGCGATCACTTTCTGTCGCCAGTCGAGGACAGACCACACAAGGTCCCACCAGGCGTGGGTCAGGGCCGCTGTCAGCCGGCTGGAGATATAACGCCAGCTTGGCTTGCGTCGCCTTCAGGTGACGAAAACCTTGATGGAATCCAGCCTCCGGACAGGAGCAGCCTTCGCGGCAGTTTGCACAGCCAGACCTCACTGTTTGCGCATTGTTCAGGATGTCAGCGCATCACAAGCGCGGGATCACAGCATGGCAACGACACGATCTCGGATGAGAGCCCGCCGCCGAAGCGAGTCAGACTGTCGCCAAACTGATCAAATGCAGGTCACTCAGCAAAAGATAGGCGGGAACGCCGACTGACTCCATCGGCTGACTTAATCAACTGACTTTAATGACAAGCAGAAACTGAGGTTCACAAGCAGGCATGCAGATGCTGACATTCGCGCGGAGGAGGTCAGGTGCCTGGCATTCGACGCTCAAGCATCTACGTACACAGCCCGGATGTACAAAGCACCGAGGTACACAGCTTGAGCACGCTCACGAACTACTGCATTTAACATAATATATATTATACGAATCGTAGGGTTTCCGAGTTGCATCAGTGATCCTGGACGCCCGTAGAGTCAGTTCCTTTGGCCCATCAGGTCAGGTCAATCAGGTCGAGTCGTCGGGCCAAGTCCAGCGAGTTGAACTTGTCGGCTTGCATCAGCAACGGCCAGTTTCACGATCCAAGTGCCAAACAGTCCGTTTGCCTAAGAGCGCGAACAAACTTATCCTTGATATAATTCATGCACAAGTGTTGTAGGATAATTCGGGTCAAATGTGACCCACACCGCACACCTTGTCACTCAACCCTGCCACGCGCCGTGATTACTCACGGTCTGCGCGAACCGGAGTCAGCGATGCCCTCCTTCCCGTCCTGCTCATCAGCTAGCGCTGGATTCATGCACAACGGCATTCGACGCCTTCGGCGCATCAGCGGCCGCGTAGCCGTGTTGATCATGGCGGCGGGTTTGTCAGCCTGTAGCGGGCCTCAGATAGAGGATTACGCGGGCAGCGGCCCTGAGCTGCGCATCGATGACTACTTCCTGGGCCACACACGTGGCTGGGGCATGGTGCAGGATTACAGTGGAGAGGTGACGCGGCGGTTCGTGGTCGATGTCATCGGCAGCATGCAAGGCAACCAGCTGATTCTGGAGGAAGACTTCGTCTATGCCGATGGCGAGACACAACACCGCCGCTGGACCTTTACCCCGGCGGGTGATCGCCAATGGACTGGTCGAGCGGCGGATGTGAAGGGCGAAGCGACAGCGACGACCCGCGGTAATGCCTTGCGCATGAACTACGTGCTCCAGGTACCGATCGACGACAGTACCTGGGAGTTCAGCATGGATGACTGGATGTACCTGCAACCGGATGGCCGCATCCTGAACCGGACCTCGATGCGCAAACTGGGACTCGAAGCCGCCAATATCACCCTGGCTTTCCAGCGTTGTCCCTGTGACTCACCACCGGCCCCCGATCCGAAATGACAACTCTCGCGCGGCAATGACGTGAGCCCATGATGGCTTCAGTCCTTGATAAGCGCCAGTCGCTGGCCTAGCCACTATGTGTCGGAGGAGTTATCAGCATGCAGCTCAATAGAGCTTTCCACCCTAGCCTTCCATTTACCGTAATCCTCATCTGGCGCCATCGGCTCTCCGAAAGCGTATCCCTGCAATTGATCAAAGCCCAGATCTATCATGGTCTGGCGCTGGCGTAAGTGTTCGATGCCAACCGCCACGGCGGAGATCTCCAACGCATGCAGGGCCGCCGTCCAGGCTTTCAACAGGCGCGCCTGACGCGGATCAGTCTGCAACAGGCTGATCCAGCGCGGATGTAGTTTCACGCTGGTGATGGGCAGCATGCTCAACAGCCGCAGGCTGTCATGCTCAGGGCCGAAACGGTCGACACAGAAGCTAATGCCGTCATTGGCCAGCGATTTCATTGCCAGGGTTAATGGCTCAGGTGTCGCGACGAAACTTTCGACTCCGCTGACATCAAGGCGAATGCAATCGCCTTTGAGCCTGTAGAGACGCAATACGCGTCGCAAGGCATCCATATAGTCCGTTTCCATCAGGCGCGACGCCGTGATGTTGATAGATAGCGGCAGCAAGCTTTTACTGTCTGTTCTTGTCGCCTGCCAATGACTCAACAACGCACAACTTCTGCGCAGCACCCAAATGTCGAGCTCTTCACCAAGCCCGGCGTGACTTGCAATGCGCAACATCTGGTGGGGGGTAATCCAACGATCCTTGTCCTGCCAGCGCAACAGTACTTCCTGTCCACTGAGGCTTTGACGTTCAGCCGCGACGATAGGTTGCAAGTGGATACATAACTCATTGTCACGCAGCGCTTGGGCAAAGCGGTTGTTCAATTCCAGACGCAGTTTCAGGTTGTCGGTCAGATCTGCGATCTGCACGCCCTTCTCTTTCGGTGCCCATTCACTGGCACAGACAAGCTCTTCTTCCACGACGCCGACAAGCTCTGCTGCTGACATACCGTCGCTGAAAAACGTGCCCGCACCAATCAGTAGCTCAGGCCGATTGTTGGCGGCAAGATGCAGTAGCCAAGGCTGCTCCACGAAGCGATACCAGCGCATGCCATGAAGCGCCTGGTCACGCGGCAGCAGAATCATCAAGGTATCGTGACTGATGCGTCCCTTGAGCACGTCATCGTCATCGAAATTTTCATTGAGCTGGTGGGATAGTGATTGCAGCACCCCTTCATAGAACTCGACACCCTTCTGCTTCCGAAGTCTTTCGGCATTCTGCAGCTTGACCAGAATGACCTGCAACGCTCCTTGGCTGGCAGGCCCCTCCTGCCAGGATGTCATTCTCTGAAGGTAGCGACGACGCAGACTGTAGCCCGTGATCGGATCGATATTGGCCTGCAAGGTGGCACGTGCGCGCTCTGCCAACAGCGCATCACGCTGGATGAGCTCGTTCTCGACCAACAGTGCACAGCGCTCCAGCCGCTCCAGTTGAGCCGTATCCAGTTGACGGGGCTTGTGGTCGATCAGGCACAGAGTGCCCAGCGGCAGGCCGCTGCTGTCGCGCAGCACGGCGCCCGCGTAGAAACAGACATGCGGTGGCCCCGTCACCAGGGCGTTATCAAAGAAGCGCTCATCCTGACGCGCATCATTGATGACCAGAAAGCGTTCTTCATGCAGCGCGTGAGCACAGAAGGCGAGATCCCTGTCGGTCTGCCGTGCATCCAGCCCGCAATGGGCCTTGAACCACTGGCGGTCTTCGTCCACCAGCGACACGAGGCAGATGGGCACATCAAAGATGTCGGCGACCAGGCGTGTCAGATCGTCATACCGCTTTTCATGATCACTATCCAATACATGCAGAGAATGCAGGCTATTGAGACGCTCTTCTTCACGTGGATGCGGTGCCGCCGGCCTGAAGCCGGGCCGGCCTCCTGGCGCAAGGGTCGTCTTTGGGGTGGAATCTGCCATGGCCTACTGCCTCGTTGGAATTTCCAGGAGATATAACCGCATGTTCGTACTTGAGCATACTCGTCTCGACTGTTGACTGGCAGAGCTGGTAATCGCTGTACCGCTAACGATAATTGAGCGTGGAAATCCCTACGTGAATCACTGTGCGGCAACCTCACGGTGCGGTTACTCACCACCACAACGCAGAAAGCCCCGCAGCAAGGCTACGGGGCTTTCTGGATGACATATGTGCCTTCGAGGTCAGGCGCTTCGCGCCTCACTCACGATATGACAGGATCAGGCTTCGGCAGGTGCATAGGAGCCATCTTCACGATGGACTTCCTTGCCGGTCAGGCCCGGGGTGAACACGCAAGCCAAGTGCATGGTCTTGGTGGCTCGCAGCAGGTGATCATCGTGCTCGTTGAGGATATAGATGTCGCCCGGCTTGATCGGCCAGATCTTGCCATCAGCCAAGGTTTCGACCTCACCCTCACCTTCCATGCAATACACCACTTCATAGTGATGCTTGTAATGGATGTGGGTCTCGGTGCCTTCAAAGATGCGAGTGATATGGAACGAACACTTGCCACCATCTTCATCGAGCAGCAGACGCGTGCTATCCCAGTTGCCATTCTCCGCCTTGACCAGACGATCGGTACTGCGGGCTTCTTCGAGATTGCGAACGATCATGTGTTTTCCTCACTAGGCTGCCTGACATCGACAGCTGACAGATGGCGATTACCGTAACGAAGGGATGACCTGGGTGGGCAATCGGTGGGGATGGCAAGCCAAGGGGCTCACCAACGACCCGCGGGGCACCGATGACCGGGCGCCCCGCGGGAAGACAACGTTACTTGGACAGCACTGCGGCAGCGTTTTCCTCGATGATATCGAGGGCTTCCAGCAGGTCTTCGTCGCGGATGGTCAGCGGGCAGAGGCACTTGACGACCTGGCCAGAGTGACCACTGGTCTCGATGATCAAGCCCTGCTCGAAGCAGCGTGAGGTGATGGCATCGGCCAGCTCACCGTCACGGACATCGATACCACGCATCAGGCCACGGCCCTTCTCGTGCGCTTCGAAGCCGTTTTCGCGGGCCTTGGCGGCAATCTTCTGAAAGCGGTCTTCTACGATACGACCCTTGCGCTGGATATCGCGCTCGAACTTGTCATCGCTCCAGAAGTGGCGCAGCGCGGCGGCGCCGGTCACGAAGGCCAGGGCGTGGCCACGGAAGGTGCCGTTGTACTGGCTCGGCTTCCACTGGTCCAGCTCGGGACGCATCATCACCATCGCGAACGGCACACCTGAGGCAGACAGCGACTTCGAGTTGCAAACGATGTCCGGCACGATGTTGGCGTGCTCGAAGCTGAAGAACTTGCCGGTACGACCACAACCCGCCTGGATATCATCGACTATCAGTAGGATCTTGTGCTCCTTGCACAAGGCATCCAAGCGCTGGAGCCATTCAATGGAGGCCGGGTTGATACCGCCCTCACCCTGCACGGTCTCGACCAGCACTGCTGCCGGGCGATCCAGGCCGCTGGAGGAATCCTTGAGCAGCTTGTCGAGGTAGGCAACGGTGTCGATGCCCTCACCCATGTAGCCATCGTAGGGCACGAATTGCGCACCCTGCGCGGGCAGACCCGCCGCGTCACGGAACTTGGCGTTACCGGTGGTGGCCAGGGCACCCATGGTCACACCATGGAAACCGTTGGTGAACGACACGATGTTGTGACGGCCGGAAACCTTGCGCGCCAGACGAATGGCAGCTTCAACCGCGTTGGTGCCGGTCGGCCCCGGGAAGTGGACCTTATAGTCCAGGCCACGCGGCTTGAGGATCACTTCCTCCAGCGCTTCGAGGAAATCGCGCTTAGCGGAAGTCCACATATCGAGGCCGTGGATGATGCCATCATTGCTGATGTAATCGACCAGTGCCTTCTTGAGTACCGGATGGTTATGCCCGTAGTTGAGCACACCGGCACCGGCGAGGAAATCGATGTAGCGCTTGCCGTCCTCGGTGAACAGGTGGGCATTCTGCGCCTTGGTGAAAACGGTCGGGAAAGAACGCGAATAAGTGCGTACCTCGGATTCCATCTGTTCGAGAATCTGCGTATTCATGCTGTCACCTCCCTGGTGATGGATGGCCGAGTACTGAGATGGCCATACCAGAATGTAAAGACGATCCAACGAATGACACTGACCCTATCTCACTCACACATGGGGCCAGCAGGAGATGTCACAACCTTCCTGTCGTGAACATCTGCCGGACGGGGCGTGATTCTTCTCGACGACCGACACAAGAATCATGACGGCGCCCCGTCCAGGACTTCTAGCGACTTGCTACCCGCCCTTGCTGCACAAGAGCATTGAGCGCATCGAGCACTTAGATATCACTCGGCAGGAACGGGCCGATGCGCACCAGATTTTCGGCAAGGTGCACGCCACCCAGCTGGTCAGAAGAGAAGTACTCTCGCGAGTGCAGCGGCACCTGCCAGCGTTCGGCGAGGCGAGTGAACAATGCCCAGGACGCCTCGTTATCCGGCGTGATGGTTGTCTCGAGATGACGCACGTGCGCCATTTCGGGACGCTTCATCACGGCTTCGATCAAGCGGCGTGCAAGGCCAGTACCACGCGCCTTCTCACCGACGGCGATCTGCCACAGGAAGAAGGTCTGCGGGGCGTCGTTGCGGGTGTAACCGGAAACGAAGCCGACGACCTCACCTTCCTCATCTGTCGCGATGGCGCAGCTGTCACGGAATTGCGTGGCCAGCAAAACGTACGAATACCCTGAATTGAGGTCCAGCGGCGGGCAGGCCTTGACCAGCTCATAGATGCCCCAACCATCATCGGTCGTCGGCTGACGAATGAACAACGGCGCGCTGGCGCGGTTGATCACGGCATCGTGGGTGTGGTGGGCCAGGCCCTGAATCGTGGAAGTCATTGTCATGGTTTTCATAAAATATTTCGCAGTTGGCGAATTCGCTATAAACCATAACAAACCGTTATGGATGTCGCAAACCATAAATTATTCTCGTAAAGCGTATGGATAACGTAGAATTATCCCAAGCCCTGTATCGGTGAGCGTGCAAGCTGGGGCCAATACCGAGCAACACTCGCCCTTGCCCCCGACGCTGGTTTATCTCCACTAGACGCAAGACGGCGCCCCGAGGGGCGCCGTCTTGTTGGCTGCGTGTGCGGCATCTGACCTTGCTTTCGTTGAAGCTGCCGCTGAGGCGGCTTCTGCTCTAGTGCTTGAGTCTAGCTAGTGCTTGAGAGCCCCGGGGCTTCCGTCACTGCTGTTTCTGCCCCTCACGCTTCTTGCTTGCGATCGCGACAATCTGGCCCAGCTCATCATGTCGACTGAACTGCACCGCGCAATTGCGGCCTTCGTGTTTGGCGGCATAGAGCGCCATGTCGGCATTGTGTGATAGCTGTTCACGGTCGCTGCCATGCTGAGGGGCGATGGCAATCCCGATGCTGCAGCCCACTTCCAACTTGTGCTCTTCATACAGGAAAGGCTTGCCCAGACTGTCGATGATGCGCTGGGCCAGCTGGGCGAGTTCCCCGTGGCGCCCCAGATTCGCCTGGATGTCGGCATTGTGGACCAGCACCACGAACTCATCGCCTCCCAGACGCGCGACGAAATCGCCCTTGCGCACCACCTGATTGAGTCGCTCCGCGATCACCTTGAGCGCCACATCCCCGGCGGCATGCCCGTGGGTATCATTGATGGGTTTGAACTTGTCGATGTCCAGCATCAGACACGCCAGCTGCCCACCTTCGTCACTGACGCTCTCAAGGCAATGCTCGACCCGCTCATAGAAATGCTGCCGATTGGGCAGTCCCGTCAGAGAGTCATGCATCGCCAGTTGTGTGATGCGCTTCTTGTAGTTGTTACTCTCGATGATGTTGTACTTGAACTTCTGCAGCGCCCGCGCCATCTGGCCCACTTCATTGGTGTGCTGGGTGCTGTCGATCACCACGCTGACATCGTCATTGGCCAGGGTATTCATGGTCTGGGTCAGACGACGTATCGGCACCAGCACATAACGCCCGAACAGCCACATCGAAATGCCGATCAGTACCACGATCATCGCCAGCGCCAGGCCATTGACCACTGGGGCGAGCGTGGCCAGCAGCTTGAGCGTCTTGCCGACCGCGGCAGAGGTGGCCCCGATCCGCATGCGGGTTTCATGATCCAGCACCGCCAGTGCGTCAAGCGCCTGTGCCTCATTGACCCTGACCTGCTGATCGATCTCACGCGGCGAAAGCTCTGCCTGCTCGTCATGCAACTGGCTGACCTTGTTCAAGCGATCACTGTAGGACTGGATGACATCGGCAATATCGCGAATGGCACGCTGCTCGGCAGTATTCATGCCCATCTCACGATATGCCGCCAGTGTTGCTCGCAGCGACTCGAGGTCCTGCGCCGCCTGTTGGCCATAGATGGCATCACTGCGCAGTACGTAATTCTTGAAGTGGTGGATCATCTCGCCATAGCCAAGATCACGTCGCAGGTTGGCCACCAGTCGCGCCTTACCCATGCCGTCCTCAAGCGGGTTGTCATTTTCACGTAGCTCACCGACGGAGATACGACGCAAGGTATCTAGCCCCGAGACAGCCTGGAAATCGTCAATCTTTACCACCTTGTCGATATCGGTACTCGAACGCCCCTGCTCGATCATCTCGCGTATTCTGGGAATCATCTGCTCATAGCGACTGATGGTGGCACGCAGACCCGCCAACGCCATTTCCTCTCCTTGTGATAACCCGAGGTTTTGATAGCGGTTAAGAGCACTACGTGCGGCCCCAATCTCGCTTTGTATCTCAACGATCAAGTCAAGGTCCTGACGCAATACAAGATTCTTGAAATCATGCACCATGCCGCCATAGCCTAGGGCCTTGGTCAGCTGACCCTCCAGGCGCGGTTTGTCAGAGCGCGCCTGCTGATATTCCTGCCAGTCGCGCTGCAGGTCGGTCACGTTACTGGTAATGAATGCCAACACGACCAACAACACCAGCCCCGCCAAGGCAGAGAGCACACAGATGATGATGTTGATGGTGCGAAAGCGCATGTTGGCCAGACTCATGAAGGCTATCTCTTGACGATGGAAGGAAACGTTCGACGAAAAACTCGTCACGCCGGACAGCCAATGGGCGCGGCCAGCATGATAAATATACTGCCACGATACCAGATAACTCTAATACTTTACTCAGCGGCTTAACCGAGCCTCCCTCCATACGCCGGATGCCCTGGCCATATGCCCCAAACTCGCATCAGGTCGCCTCAAACTGTGAAAGGCTAACGTCGCGCCCATAAAAAAATCTCCCACCGAAAATCGATGGGAGATTGCGTTTCTGGCCTGTACTTGGTTCGTCTCTGGCCTCGGCCCTAGTCACGGGTCTGAAGCCAGGCCCGACCTTAGCTGTAGTAGGCGTTGGTCGTATCGGTGTGATCGGTGACGTCACGCACACCGGTTAATTCCGGGATACGCTCCATCAGCGTCTTCTCGACACCATCCTTCAGCGTCAGATCGACGGCGGAACAACCCTGGCAACCGCCACCGAACTGCAGCACGGCGACCTGCTCTTCGGTCAGCTGCACCAGCTTGATCTCGCCACCGTGAGCCGCCAGACCCGGGTTGATCTCGCTGTAGAGCAGGTAGTTGATGCGGTCTTCCAGCGGGCTGTCCGCGTTGACCTTGGGCATCTTGGCATTCGGCGCTTTGATGGTCAGCTGACCGCCCATGCGATCAGCATTGAAGTCGACGGTCGCCTCTTCCAGGAACGGTACGCTGTGCGTGTCGAGATAGACCTTCAGCTTCGGCAGATCCAGGATCTCATCCGTCGGCTCTTCTTCGCCCGGACGGCAGTAGGCGAGACAGGTCTCGGCATACGGCGTGCCCGGCTGGGTGATGAAGATACGTACGCCGATGCCCTCGACGCTCTGCTTCTCGAGCAGCTCGGCAAGATACTCCTGGGCGCTATCGGTAATCTGGATGCTCTCACTCATGGCGCAGAGACTCTCTTGATGTCAGGTGACTAATGGCTCCATGTTAAGGAAAACCTGCTGCACTCGCAATCCTGAGCAAATCACTCGGGTTTGATCCCCCGCGCGCGACTACTCCTTGGCGGGCACTCCTGACTGACTCATGTTGCGCATGAATCATGCTCATCGTGACGATTCTGCAGTCTGATACGATAGCCCCATCTGGCCAGGCAGGGATTTCGTGAGCGGATCCCTCGCCAGCGCCTCTCAATAGCAATGAGTTCGCGCCTGCGGCGTGTGCCTTTCTCGGCAAAGTACTGGCCTGGCAAAGTGCTGGCTTGGCAGAGAAAGTTGCACGCCCGGGATACAACGCGACAGGTCACGCACGCTGGAGTCCGTCATGGCGCAAGCCCAATTTCCTGTTCCTTATTCTCTGCCACTGCCCGACGCGCTGAGCCAGGCGCTGCAGGAACGTATCCTGATCCTCGATGGCGGCATGGGCACCATGTTGCAGAGCTACGGGCTGGAGGAGGAAGACTTCCGTGGCGAGCGCTTCGCCGACTGGCCCAGCGACATCAAGGGCAACAACGACCTGCTGGCGCTGACCCGACCGGACATCGTCGAGGCGATCCACCGCGCCTACTTCGAGGCCGGCGCCGACATCGTCGAGACCAACACCTTCAATGCCACTCAGCTGTCGCAGTCCGATTACGGCATGCAGGCACTGGTCCACGAGATCAATCTCGAATCGGCACGCCTGGCGCGCAAGACGGCGGACGCCGTGGCCGCCGAGACCGGCATCCCGCGCTTCGTCGCCGGGGTGCTTGGCCCGACCAGCCGCACCTGCTCCATCTCGCCGGACGTGAATGACCCCGCCAAGCGTAACGTCACCTTCGATAGCCTGCGCGACAACTACCGCGAAGCCGCATTGGCACTCTTCGAGGGCGGCGCGGACCTGATCCTGATCGAGACCATTTTCGACACCTTGAATGCCAAGGCGGCGATCTACGCCCTTGAGGAGCTGTTCGACCAAGGCCATCCGCGCCTGCCGGTGATGATTTCCGGCACCATCACCGATGCCTCGGGACGCACACTATCCGGCCAGACCACTGAAGCCTTCTGGAATTCGGTACGTCATGCCCGCCCACTGAGCGTCGGCCTCAACTGTGCCCTAGGCGCCGAGGAGCTACGCCCCTATCTACGCGAGTTGTCCGAGAAGGCCGATACCTTCATTTCCGCGCATCCCAATGCCGGCCTGCCCAATGAATTCGGCGAATACGACCAGACGCCCGATGAGATGGCCGAGATCATCGGGTCCTTCGCTGCGGCAGGTCTGCTCAACATCATCGGTGGATGCTGTGGCTCCACCCCGCAGCACATCCAAGCGGTCAAGCGCGTGGTGGCCCAGTACCCGCCACGCAAGGTACCCAACATCGCGCCGGCCTGCCGCCTGTCGGGGCTTGAGCCCTTCAACATCCAGCCGAACTCCCTGTTCGTCAATGTCGGTGAGCGCACCAACGTCACCGGCTCCGCGCGCTTCCGCCGCCTGATCAAGGAGGAGGACTACACCACCGCGCTGGAAGTCGCCCTCGAACAGGTCGAGAACGGCGCCCAGGTCATCGACGTCAACATGGATGAAGGCATGCTGGAGTCACAGGAGGCCATGGTGCGCTTCCTGAACCTGATCGCCTCCGAGCCGGACATCTCGCGCGTGCCGATCATGGTCGACTCCTCGAAGTGGGACATCATCGAGGCGGGGCTCAAATGCATCCAGGGCAAGGCGGTGGTCAACTCCATCTCGCTCAAGGAAGGCGAGGAAAGCTTCCGGCAGCAGGCGCAGATCTGTCGCCGTCACGGCGCCGCTGTGGTGGTCATGGCCTTTGATGATGTCGGCCAGGCCGATACCTATCAGCGCAAGATCGAGATCTGCGAGCGCGCCTACCGGATGCTGGTCGATGACATCGGCTTCCCGGCCGAGGACATCATCTTCGACCCCAACATCTTCGCCATCGCCACCGGCATTGAGGAGCACAACAACTACGGGGTCGACTTCATCGAGGCCACGCGCTGGATTCATGACAACCTGCCCCACGCGATGATTTCGGGTGGCGTCTCCAACGTGTCCTTCTCGTTCCGTGGCAACAATCCGGTCCGCGAAGCGATCCACTCGGTATTCCTCTATCACGCCATCCAGGCGGGCCTGAGCATGGGCATCGTCAACGCCGGCCAGCTGGCGCTCTACGATGACCTGCCCGAAGAGCTGCGTGACGCCGTCGAGGACGTGGTACTCAACCGCCGCGGTGACAGCACCGAGCGTCTGCTCGACATCGCCGACAAGTACAAGGGCGATGGCAGCAGCGGCGAGAAAAAAGAAGACCTCGAATGGCGCAGCTGGTCGGTCAACAAGCGCATCGAGCACGCGCTGGTCAAGGGCATCACCGTCCATATTGAGGAAGATACCGAAGAGGCACGCCTGCAGGCTACCCGACCCATCGAGGTCATTGAAGGGCCGTTGATGGACGGCATGAATGTGGTCGGCGACCTGTTCGGCGCGGGCAAGATGTTCCTGCCCCAGGTGGTGAAGTCGGCGCGCGTCATGAAGCAGGCGGTCGCGCACCTGATCCCCTTCATCGAGGCCGAGAAGAGCGGCGAGACCCAGGCCAAGGGCAAGATCGTCATGGCAACCGTCAAGGGCGATGTCCACGACATCGGCAAGAACATCGTCGGCGTGGTGCTTCAGTGCAACAACTATGAGGTGATCGACCTGGGCGTGATGGTGCCGGCGGAGAAGATCCTGCAGACCGCCATCGACGAGAAGGCCGACATCATCGGGCTTTCCGGGCTGATCACGCCGTCGCTGGACGAGATGGTCAATGTCGCCAGGGAGATGCAGCGCCGTGGATTTGAATTGCCGCTGCTGATCGGTGGTGCGACTACGTCCAAGGCACACACCGCAGTCAAGATCGAACCGCAGTATGAGCAGCCGGTCATCTATGTCACCGACGCCTCGCGCGCGGTGGGCGTGGCCTCGCGGCTGCTGTCGCCGGAACTCAAGGCAGCCTATGTCGATCAGATTCGCACCGAGTACGCCGTGGTACGCGAGCGCAACGCCAAGCGCCGCCCCAAGGCCGCGGATCTCGACTACCGCGAGGCGCGCAAGCGCCGTTTCCAGCCCGATTGGGAGCATTACACCCCGCCGGCCCCCAGCTTCACCGGCCTCAAGGTCTTCGATGACTACGATCTGAATGAACTGGTCGAGCGCATCGACTGGACGCCCTTCTTCATGAGCTGGCAGCTGGCGGGCAAGTACCCGAAGATTCTGCAGGATGAGACGGTCGGGGAAGCGGCGCGTTCGCTGTTTGCCGATGCCAAGGTGATGCTGCGCAAGCTGATCGATGACAAGGTGCTGTTGGCGCGGGGCGTGATCGGCTTCTGGCCGGCCAACTGTGTTGACGACGACATTCTGGAAGTCTACGCCGATGAGACACGCACCCAGGTCGTCGAGCGCCTCCATCACATCCGTCAGCAGATGACCAAGAATCGTGATGGCATCTGTCACAGTCTCGCTGACTTCATCGCCCCGCGTGACAGCGGCAAGCCGGACTGGGTCGGTGGCTTCGCCGTGACTACGGGGCATGGCGCGGACGAACTGGCCAGGGAGTACGAGGCGGCTGGCGATGATTACAACGCCATCATGGTCAAGGCGCTGGCGGACCGTCTCGCCGAAGCCTTTGCCGAGCGCCTGCACGAGCGCGTGCGCAAGGAGTTCTGGGGCTACGATAGCCAGGAAGTGCTCGACAATGAGGCATTGATCGCCGAGAAGTATCGCGGCATTCGCCCGGCGCCCGGCTATCCGGCCTGCCCTGACCACACCGAGAAGGCCACGCTGTTCCGTATGCTCGAACCGGAAAAGCATGCCGGCATGGTGTTGACCGAGAGCTTTGCCATGTGGCCGGCGGCCGCCGTCTCTGGCTGGTACTTCGCGCACCCGGAGTCGAAGTACTTCTCCACCGGCAAGATCACCCGTGATCAGGTGCAGTCCCTGGCGAGCCGCAAGGCAATGGAGCTTGGCGAGATGGAACGCTGGCTGTCGCCGGTGCTGAGCTACGATCCCGACGCCGATTGATCCCCTCCATCAGCCGCACCGCCGATTGATGCAGCCAACGTCAGCTTTACGCGCCTCACCTCTCAGGAGATGGGGCGCGTTGTCGTCTGAGAAGCGATGTCTTCATTTGCCGAGCGCGCTATTATGGCGTTCTTCCTTGTCTGCTGTCGTGAGTCGCCCGTGCTGCTGTTGTCACTGCTTTGTTTATCACTCTCCTCTTTGTCTCTGCTCGGTTTATCGCTGTTCTGCTTATCGCAGCCCAGTTCACTGATTCCCCGTTTGTCAGCCGCATTCGAGGCTTGTGTCTCTTCCTGCTCTTCTCACTTTTCCGACTCCCTGCGTGGGAGCGTCTGATGCTGGGGGATCTTGCGCGCAACACGCGAATACTGAAACTGGCGCTGCCGATCATTGGGGCGATGCTGTCGCAGAGTCTGCTCAATCTGATCGACGCGGCATTGGTCGGCAGTCTGGGCGAAACGGCGCTGGCGGGCGTGGGGATCGGTGGCTATGCCATGTTCATGGTCACGGCGCTGATCTTCGGGCTGTCCTCCGCCGTCCAGGCACAGACCTCGCGGCGCTTGGGCGAAGAAGTCCCTGAGCGTTGTGGCGAAGGCCTGAATGCCGGCCTGGTGCTGGCGTTGTCGATCGGCATCCCCGTCACCCTCGCCTGCCATCACTGGACTGAGCCGCTGCTGTCGTTGATCAATGACCAGCCCGGTGTGCATGAAACGGCCTCCTCGTATTTCCAATGGCGTGTGCTGGGGCTGATACCGGTCGCAATGGCGTTCTGTTTCCGAGGCTTCTGGAATGGCCTGCAGCGCACCGGCATCTATCTGCGCATCATGTTGATAACCCAGGCGGTCAATGTCGTGCTCAGCATCATCCTGATCCACGGTCTGTTCGGCGCCCCTCAGATGGGCGCGGATGGCGCCGGGGCCGGTACGACACTGTCCCTGCTAGTCGCATTGGCACTGTGGGTCAAGGCGACGCTGGGCGAGCGCAGTCTGCACGGCGTCCTACACGCCTGGCCGCCAATGACACATTACCTGACGCTGCTCAAGCTAGCGGTGCCCCACTCCTTTCAGCAGCTATGGTTCGCGGCGGGCTACGCAATGCTGTTTTGGATACTCGGTCAGATCGATGCGGCCAGCGTAGCGGTCGGCCATGTGCTGGTGAATCTCTCCCTGCTGCTGATATTGCCCGGGGTCGGACTAGGGCTGGCCGCCATGAGTCTAGTAGGCCAGGCCCTGGGCAGCGACGAGCATGAAGAGGCCCATCGCTGGGGGTGGGACACCGTGCGTGTGGCACTGCCGTGTTTGTTACTGCTGGGCTTGCCGCTGTGGGTCGCGCCTGAAAGTGTGCTCGGGCTTTTTCTGCATCGTCCGCAATTGATTGAACTTGGCGTGCTACCGTTGCAGATGACCGCCGCCATGATCGTGCTCGACTGCACCGCCATCGTGCTGGCCCAGGCACTGCTGGGCGCCGGCGCCCATCGCACCGTGATGCTTGCCACCTTGAGCCTGCAGTGGCTGTTGTTTTTGCCCGCGGCTTGGTGGTGGGGCGTCCATCAGGAAGGCGGCCTTGTCGCCATTTGGGCGATTCAGCTCGCTTATCGACTGCTCAACTCGTTTGTCTTCGGCCTTATCTGGCAACGCAGGTCGTGGCAGACACTGCGCCTTTGAAGCCTTCAAGAGCCACCTCAGTTCTTGACTGACGCTTATACCTTGAATGCACCTCACCAGCGGCCCTTAATGCCTCTCTTTTTTCAGATCATTACGTATATTGCTAATAAATGAATATACGTTTCTTGATCGTTGAATGCCGATAAGTGACAGCCTTCAAAATGGGGCAGCAATTGCGATCTGAATATCGTACCCTGACTGTATTGTAAAAAAATGTAACAAAAAGAGGAGAGGTAATGGCCACTTTAACCATCAGCACCAGATGGCAGCAGCAAGGGTCGCGACAACTGTTAACCCTATTTTGCTGTTTGGCCATAAGCGGAGTAGTTGATGCCTATCCTATTAAAAGTTCACTTGCTCTCAATGACAACACTCCCCACCCACCTATCGCTGATACACAAACAGCAGATTTATCTAATTTTTCTATCAACTCAGGTAACCCGATTAACGTGGATGGCACAGAGGCAATGAAGGCCCAAGACTCACTTGCCGTAACCTTCGTCAATCCCGGGCTTCGGGGAGAACGTTTCTGGGATATGGTGACAGACACCATGCAGGCAGCTGCCCACGACCTGAACATCACCTTGAAAGTTGTTTATGCAAAGCGCAACCCATTTCTTCTCAAGAAGCTTGCTCTTCAAGCTTTAGAGGACCCAACCCCCCCTGATTATTTAGTGCTGGTCAATGAAGAGCAGGCTGCATCCGAGCTGCTTAAGACCTCGGATAGCTATCGCACGCGTGTTGTAATGCTGTTGAATGGCCTCACTCGCGAACAGGAACAGGTACATGGAAGCCCTGGGACTATCCATCCTGCGTGGATTGGTAGTGTCATCCCTGATAACTATACTGCTGGCAAGCGTATGGCTAACCAGCTAATCAAAGAAGCTCGACAGGTATCCCCCACGGGGCAACTGCGTGGACTCGCTCTAATCGGCGATACGCTGACCCCGGCCTCGATTGCACGTAACAGCGGTATGCTGGCCGGCTTTGCACAAGACGAGGCCTTTCAGTTAGATCGCATCATCGAGGCGCGCTGGAATACTCAGGATGCCCAACACCTTACTGGGAAATATCTCAAGTGGACCAACCATTCTAACGGCCAAAATGATCTGGTCTGGGCTGCGAACGATGCCATGGCCGAGGGCGCAATCCTTGCAATCGAATCTGCTGGGCTCACGCCAGGCAAGGACGTATTGGTGGCGGGCCTTAACTGGTCGCCGGAGGGCATCAGCATGGTATCAGACCGGCGCTTGCTGTTAACAGACGGCGGGCATTTCATGGCAGGTGCGTGGTCAATGGTGATGGTGAGGGATCATGCCACTATCGAGGGATGGGTCCCCAGAACCGTCAACTTCCCGATGAGCGCCATCACCCATGACAATGTAGAGCTTTACGGCCCCCTTCTGAAAACCCCTGACTGGAGAAGCGCAGATTTCAAAGCTTTTGGATTACAAGAATCCCAGGGCGTCTATGACTTTGACCCGATGACGGTATTGATACAGATGATTGGGCAGCAAGAAGATGATATTGCCCAATAACAGTGGTCCCCCTCAATGAGGATGATCACTGATAGGTCGCAGAGCGATTTTATTGCCGCCACTAGTCTTCGCTACGATGCTGGAATTAAGGGACCATCATGAGACTGACACACCTACTCTCCCCGCAACGTTGCCTCAAAATGACTAGGGTGGGCATCGTAACCACGATGTTATGTTCTCCTTTGCTAGCTCATCAGGCTGGGGCGCTGAACGCCATTCCCTTCAAGCCCATCAAACATGTAGTGTTCCTGAACCCTGGTCATGCTACAGAAACTTTTTGGGCACAGATGATCAAGGCGGCTTCTGTCACAGCTGCCTCGCTGGGGATGAAATTGGAAGTTGTCAGTGCCAATCGCAATACCGACGAGTTTTTGCGTCTGGGCACACAGGTAATGATGCGCCAGCCCCCTCCCGACCTGCTGATCACCACCAATAATCACGGCCTTGCAATGCCAATACTGGCCACCAGTGACACCACTGGAGTACCAGTCATGATTGTGCTCAACAGCCTGTCACCTCAGCAACACAAGGCCGAGGGCAAGCCCCTTGGCCGCCATGCCTATTGGCTGGGAAGTGTCTCGCCTGATCATCAGCAAGGTGGTCATGACACCATGCAGGCACTTAGAGAACGATATAACAAAGTGCATGGCAAATCTGAGGGCGCTGTTATTGCCCTTGTGGGGGGGCAACACGACGAAGCGTCTCACCTGAGGCTGCGCGGGATGCAAGATGCCCTGCGCAATGCCCCCTACCTGTACGTGGATAGAACATACCAAGCCAATTGGAACTATGAGGATGCATTCGAGGTAGTGGACCGCTATGTAAAGCGTCAGCAAAGCAGCTTGCCACTGCGGATCATCTGGGCTGCCAGTGACATGATGGCGATTGCAGCGATCGACGCGCTGAAGCTCAATGACTTGCGCCCAGGTGAGGATGTACTTGTCGCTGGCATGGGCTGGACGCGCGAAGGGCTTGATCATCTACGTACCGGTGAAATGGAGGCAAGTGCGGGAGGTGACGCCTTGGCGACTGCATGGTCACTGGTGTTGCTGGCAGCTGTCCAGCAAGGGGTGATCACACCTGAATCGCTCGGCACCCGCTACTACACCATGGGCCTGGCAACGAGTGCTGACCCCGGTTCTTATCTCGACGAGATCTCGATGGAAGTACTAGCGCTCAAGCCGATGGGGTGGTTAGTAGAGATGGTGGCGACCCTGCCAGACAGCGCCGCACCTTTCCTACCGTCAGCGCCACACCAAGCCTCCACCGCCGATACGCTGGGCCATGAGCCTCTGGCTCCTGCCACCGAGGGAGAACTGCGTGATGAATGATGATTCGAAGCTCGCAAGGACTCTCGATACGGCGGCCAATAGTAATAGCGAGCGTGCGTCACCGCTCAGATGGCGAATACTTCGGATACTTGCCCCGCTAGTGTTCGCCATATGTGCCATCAGTGGAATTGCGAGCTACCACCTTTATGCCAGTAAAGCCGTTGAGCACATGCAAGATGATCAACGAGAGATGATGGACATCGTGGCTCTGACGCTGCCCGACGCCATATGGAACTTTGACGATGAAAGAGTCCAAGCTTACCTTGAGGCTCTTAGCCATCAGGATAGCGTCCATGCCGTGCGCTACTTCAATCAGGAAGGTGAACTCGTCGAAGAGATTGTAAAGGAAGGGACAGCATTGGAACCTGCCACGCTTTCGAAGAACCTTATTTACCAGAATTCGCTGGTCAAGCAAGCTGTTGGCAAGCTTGAGCTGCAGAGCACCAATGCCACGTTACTCGCCGCACGCTATCAAGGCGGAGCTGTACTATTCGCGATTGCTCTTATTATCATTCTATTGACTCTGCTGACGCTTTCTTGGCAATTAAAGCGCTATGTGGCGATCCCTTTGAACGTAGCGATAGATCATATGGGCCAGTTGGAGGGCCAGCATGACACCTTCCATCGAATCCCTTTAACCCGATCATGCGAGATTAATAGGGTTATCGTGCAGTTGAACAAGCTGGGAGAGCGACTTTTCAATATGATGGAAGCTCTACGCAAAAATGAAGAACGCTATCAGCACTTCTATCGAGATACTCCTGCATTACTACTGGTTATCGACTCTAAGGGCACTGTACAAGATGCCAGTGAGAAAATGCTGGAGGTGACCGGATGGGCACGTGAACATCTTGTCGGCATGTGCTTCCGTACTCTCTTCAGCAGCCAGAATGGCAATCACATCCATCGCATCAGCAAGGCCTTGCGACTGGGCAATGCCTGCAACGGTCTGGTGATGACCTTGAGCTGCCAACACCAGGAAGACCGTCAGGTACAGCTAGTCATTCCGGCCTCCAAAGGCAGTCAGTCCAAGGGCACAATGATACTACTGACTGACATCACCGAACTGACCAAGACCCAGCAACGTCTGATGGAGCATCAGCTGATTGACCCCTTGACGCAGTTACCCAACCGACTATCGCTCAATCAGCATGTACAGCAGTTGATCGCACGCGATGCTGTCTTTGGCTTGCTGCTAGTCAATATCGATCGATTCCATAGCATCAATCACCACCTGGGGCCGATAGATGGTGACCTGCTGTTGAAGGAGGTTAGCGCACGATTGAAAGAATGTGGCCCGGCCTGGATCGGACGTATTGGTGGTGATGAATTCGTCATGACCTGTGATATCAATGACTTGCGTAAAATTGCACACCAAATTAAAACCGCCTTCTGCACCCCACTACTCAAGGCTGGCGAACCCATCGACCTCAGTCTGAGCATGGCGGGCCTAGAGGCCCAAGCAAATGATGAGAGCCCCAGTCGTCTGATGCGTCTGCTGGAACTCACTATGGTGAATATCAAACATGATGGGGGCAATCAATACCGTACCTGTGTCCGCGATAGCGCGCTGGAAGATGGGGAACCGTTACTCCTGAAAGAGCGCATGATTCGTGAAGCCTTGACCATGGGCTGGTTCCGCCTTTATCTACAGCCCATCTTCCGAGCGGCCAGCCCGGACCTGGATACCCCGGAAATGCTGGGCGCCGAGGGCCTGATCCGCCTTGAACATCCTGAACTAGGCATGGTGCCCCCCAATGAATTCATTCCGGCGGCAGAAAAGACCGGACAGATCGTCGAGATCGGCAACTGGGTGTTGGAAGAGGCTGCCGTCATTCTGTGTGAATGGCGACGGCTCGGGATCGAGGAACACTATCTATCCATCAATGCCTCCGTCCTCCAGTTCAGAGATCAAGGCATGCTGAACCAACGCTCGAGCGCTACCCGATACGCCCCTCACAGCTTGTGATCGAGGTCACCGAGAACCTGATGCTCGACGGTAAAGACAGCCTGCACTATCAACTTCAGGCCATACGTAAATTAGGCGTCAACCTTTCACTGGATGATTTCGGGACAGGCTTCTCATGCCTCTCCTATCTGCATAAACTGCCTTTTGGCATTTTGAAGATCGATCGCTCCTTCGTCATGAATGTCGAGACCAGTCATCGCGACAGGGAGCTGGCGCGGGTCATCGTCGCGATGGGCCAATCACTCGGCATGCAAGTCGTTGTCGAGGGGGTCGAGGAGCGGGGGCAAGCCGAGTTCTTCAAGGACTTGGGCGTCCACGCCTTTCAGGGCTTTCTCTTCGGCCGCCCGATGCCGCAGCAGGCCTTCGAGGCGCGCTTTCACTCCAATGCTGATGAGCGCGTCAATCTGCTGAAACCTGTCAGGAGCGCACCAGGCAAAGGTCATGGCTAGGGCTGATGTCGTCTGACAGATGCCGTCTTTTCTGCGCAAGCCCGGTATGTGTCAGGCCCTCGCCTGTCGTGAAACCCAAGGTGGCATGACCAGACACCCACCCTCAGGCGTCTGGTCTTTTCTTTTTCGCTGCTGGTAGGCAAACTCGACGCGCCCTTCTTAATAACGCTATCATCGAAAACTATGAGGATTTATTCTTTTAAAGAATAAAGAATAGAGGGTATGGTGGCTTCAGCATCAACAAGATTCGCATCAGTAGACGATCAGCTGATGCCCGACCGCAGGACACCCCTGACATGTATCGCTATGACACCTACGACCAGACACTGGTCGACGAGCGGGTAGCTCAGTTCAAGGATCAGATGGATCGCTATCTGGCGGGCCGTCTGGGAGATGAAGAATTCCGCCCTCTGCGCCTGCAGAACGGCCTCTACATCCAGCGTCATGCCCCGATGCTGCGTATCGCCATACCCTACGGCATGTTGAGCGCTGTTCAGCTGCGCGCCATGGCGGCCATCAGCCGTCGTTATGACCGATCCTATGGACACTTCACCACCCGCCAGAATCTGCAGCTGAACTGGCCGAAGCTGGAAGATGTCCCGGCGATTCTCGCCGAACTGGCTCAGGTGGAGATGCATGCGATCCAGACCAGTGGCAACTGTATCCGCAATACCACGACTGACCAGTTCGCCGGTATCGCGGAAGATGAGACCGTCGATCCACGCCCATGGTGTGAGCTAATACGTCAGTGGTCCACGCTTCACCCGGAATTTGCCTATCTTCCGCGCAAGTTCAAGATTGCCGTCACCGGCGCCAGCGCCGACCGTGCTGCCATCCAGGTTCACGATATCGGCATTCGTCTCAACCGCGCCGACGATGGCAGCGTCAAGGCCACCATCCTGGCGGGCGGCGGTCTCGGCCGTACGCCAATGGTCGGCGACATCGTGCGCGAAGACCTCGACTGGCAGCACCTGCTGACCTATCTAGACGCCATCGTGCGTGTCTACAACCAGTGGGGCCGTCGCGACAACAAGTACAAGGCGCGCATCAAGATCCTGGTCAAGGCACTGGGAATCGAGGAATTCCGTCGTCGCGTCGAGGAAGAATGGGCACACATCAAGGATGGATCGGAAACCCTGACCGACTCCGCCGTCACCAAGGCGACCAGCTACTTCCCCGAGCCTGAGCGCCGTGAAGTCAGCGCCGAGGCCATCGAGGCTTATGAGACATTGCGCCGCGAGAACCGTGCCTTCGCACGTTTCGTGACCAACAACGTCGTCGGCCACAAGGTGCCGGGCTACAAGGCCGTCACCCTGTCGCTAAAGCGTCGTGAACTGGCCCCGGGTGACGTCACTGCCGACCAGATGGACGCAGTGGCTGATCTAGCGGAGCAATATGGTTTCGGTGAACTGCGCGTGACGCACGAGCAGAATCTGGTGCTGTCTGACGTGCCGGTCGATGAACTCGAGACACTCTGGAAGGCGTTGGAAGAACTTGGCATGGCCAACCCGACCGTGGGCACGCTGGCGGACATGATCTGCTGCCCGGGTGGCGATTTCTGCTCGCTGGCCAATGCCAAGTCGATTCCCATCGCTCAGGCACTGCAGGACCGCTTCGAAGACCTCGACTTCCTGTACGACCTCGGCCCGCTGGACCTGAATATCTCGGGCTGCATGAACGCCTGTGGCCATCACCACGTCGGCAACATCGGCATCCTCGGTGTCGACAAGAAAGGCCAGGAGTTCTACCAGGTCTCGCTGGGCGGACGCAGCGACGACAACGCCACGCTCGGCAAGATCCTCGGCCCATCCTTCAATGCCGAAGACATGCCGAACGTCATCGACAAGGTGCTGCAGGTGTACGTCGAGCAGCGTCTGGAAGATGAAGTCTTCGTCGATACCTACCACCGCATCGGCATGAAGCCGTTCAAGGAGCGGGTCTATGCCTGAGGTGACTGCAGAAATGACATCAGCACGCGAATTGACCGATCAGCGCCAGGGTGGCGTCATCCGTCAGAACCAGCTGGTGAGCGAAGATGCCTGGCAGGTCGTGCGTCTGGATGAAGACGGCAATCTGCCGAGCTATCAGCAACCCGCCCTACTGCCGCTGGCGGAATGGCAGGCGCTGGTCGCCGCCGGCGAAGGCGCTGATCATCTGGCGCCCTGGCTTGCCAGTGATACCGAGCTCACGCCGGAACTGGGCAAGGCGCTGATGGACGCACCGCTGCTGGCGGTCGACTTCCCGAACTTCAATGATGGCCGCGGTTACACCATCGCCCGCCTGATGCGTGAGCGCTTCGCCTACCAGGGTGAGATTCGTGCCATCGGCGACGTTCTGGTGGATCAACTCCACTACATGAGCCGGTGCGGCATCAGTGCCTTTGCCCTGCGTGACGATCAGTACGTGGAAGATGCCTTGCATGCACTGAGCTCGTTCAGCGTCAGCTACCAGTCCGGTGTCGACCAGAAGACGCCGCTATTCGCGCGTCGTTGATCGCCCGCTCTTGATCACTCACTGTTTCTGCCTGCGAACAGACGTGGGAGAGAAGGCAAACGCACCCGAGTGAGCCAAGCAAAAGCCCCCGTCCAGGATGGTCTCCTGGGCGGGGGCTTTTTTCATGCCTGTGTCCCGTCCTGAATATAGTTGACACGTTCTGACCTATCTTTAGGGAGAGCG